>NZ_JBBAYI010000003.1:0-470853 GCF_037153985.1 Emticicia sp. 17c | reverse complement strand
CACTCGACTACTTTCGCAGGAGCCGTTTTTACAGCTAGCATAATAAGTAGTGTTTGAAGTTGGACTTTGGCTGAGCGAAGTCCCAGTTCCAATGGCTGTTCCACCCGAACTTTGGTTATACCAAGTTAGAGTACCTGTGCTGCAAGTAGCAGTCAACGAGACAGAGCTACCTGAACAGATAGTAGTATTGTCGACATTAACACTGGTCGGACTATTAGGCTGGGTAGTCACCGTTACCTGCGAAGTAGCCACTCGACTACTTTCGCAGGAGCCGTTTTTACAGCTAGCATAATAAGTAGTGTTTGAAGTTGGACTTTGGCTGAGCGAAGTCCCAGTTCCAATGGCTGTTCCACCCGAACTTTGGTTATACCAAGTTAGAGTACCTGTGCTGCAAGTAGCAGTCAGCGAGACAGAGCTACCTGAACAAATAGTAGTATTATCGACATTAACACTGGTCGGGCTATTAGGTTGGGTAGTCACTGTTACCTGCGAAGTAGCCACTCGGCTACTTTCGCAGGAGCCGTTTTTACAGCTTGCATAATAAGTAGTGTTCACAGTCGGACTTTGGCTGAGCGAAGTACCAGTTCCAATGGCTGTTCCGCCTGAACTTTGGTTATACCAAGTTAGTGTACCTGTGCTGCAAGTAGCAGTCAACGAAACAGAGCTACCTGAACAGATAGTCGTATTATCAACATTAACGCTTGTCGGGTTATTAGGTTGGGTAGTCACCGTTACCTGCGAAGTAGCCACTCGACTGCTTTCGCAGGAGCCGTTTTTACAACTAGCATAGTAAGTTGTGATCACAGTTGGGCTTTGGCTGAGCGAAGTACCAGTTCCAATGGCTGTTCCACCTGAACTTTGGTTATACCAAGTCAGTGTACCTGAACTACACGAAGCAGTCAGCGAGACAGAGCTACCCGAACAGATAGCGGTATTATCAACATTAACACTAGTTGGGCTATTAGGTTGGGTAGTTACTGTTACCTGAGAAGTAGCCACTCGGCTACTTTCACAAGAGCCGTTTTTACAGCTTGCATAATAAGTAGTATTTGAAGTTGGGCTTTGGCTAAGCGAAGTACCAGTTCCAATGGCTGTTCCACCCGAACTTTGGTTATACCAAGTCAGAGTACCTGTGCTGCAAGTAGCAGTCAGCGAAACAGAGCTACCCGAACAGATAGTGGTATTATCAACATTAATGCTAGTCGGGCTATTAGGCTGGGTAGTCACCGTTACCTGCGAAGTCGCCACTCGACTACTTTCGCAGGAACCGTTTGTACAGCTAGCATAATAAGTAGTGTTTGACGTTGGGCTTTGGCTGAGCGAAGTACCAGTTCCAATGGCTGTTCCACCCGAACTTTGGTTATACCAAGTTAGTGTGCCTGTGCTGCAAGTAGCAGTCAGCGAAACAGAGCTACCCGAACAGATAGTGGTATTATCGACATTAACACTTGTCGGGCTATTAGGTTGGGTAGTCACCGTTACCTGCGAAGTAGCCACTCGACTGCTTTCGCAGGAGCCATTTTTACAGCTAGCATAATAAGTAGTGTTCACAGTCGGGCTTTGGCTGAGCGAAGTACCAGTTCCAATGGCTGTTCCACCCGAACTTTGGTTATACCAAGTTAGTGTGCCTGTGCTGCAAGTAGCAGTCAACGAGACAGAGCTACCTGAACAGATAGTGGTATTATCGACATTAACACTTGTCGGGTTATTAGGCTGGGTAGTTACCGTAATAGTTCCAGCACCTGTTTTGGTACTTTCACAACTACTCCCTTTACAACTGACGCTATAACTGGTGGAATTAGTCGGGCTTACTACTAACGGTGAACCCGTACCAGCGGTGCTTCCACCTATAACATAAAAAGTTGCGATACCACCACTACAAGTAGCACTAAGTGATACAGATTCTCCTGAGCATATTGTTGTTTTGCTGGCAGCTATATCAATAGGAGCTTTTACTACGTATACCTTATTGGTAGCTACTCTATTACTCTCACAGCTCCCATTTTTACATGAAGCATAGTAAATTGTATTGTCGGTAGGGGCATTGCTAAAAAGACTACCCGACCCAATAGAGGTGCCTCCGGTAGCCTGATTATACCATATTGCACTACCACTACTGCAAGTAGCACTTAAACTGACAGATAAAGTTCTGCAAACACTTGTGTCAGACACAGCTACTGACGTTGGTAAAGAAACTGTATTAACTGTAAGAGTGGCTGCATTTGATGATACAGAATTAGGGCTGTTAAAAGCTACACAACGATACTGATTGCTATTTAAGCCTGTTACATCACTGATATTAAGGGTGCTACCATTGACACCTGAATAAACACCTGTTTCGCTAAGGTCGGTAAAAGAACCTGCACCAATTTTTACCTGCCATTGGTAGGAAACCGCATTTGTTGTAGCAATACTGAAACTTGTACTTGTTCCCGCACAAGCGGTAACATTGTCGGGGTCATCGGTAATGGTTGGAGTAACCGAAGAGCTTTGGGTAAGTATATAAGGTTCTTTACCAGCAGTATAGCTCGAACCTGAGAAAATAAGATTATCGCCAAAAGCGGCCAGATTCTCAGGTAATATTTCTGTCAGGGCAGTAGGGTCACTGATTTCCAGCGTACCACCGGTTGTGCCGTTTGTTTTCCATAATCTTTTGATACCTGAACTATTATTGGCAATAAAATAAATTGTTCCATTCACTAAAGTAAAATTGGTAATGCTTGTGTTACTGGTATTACCACTAAGACTTTTTACCATTACGGTTCCGCCGCTGCTGCCATCACTTTTCCATAAAGCATAGCCGTTTGTGCCATCGGTAGCAGTAAAAATCAAAGTCCCATTCATGTTAATGAGGTTAGCCGGATTTGAACTTGCCGTAGCAGTTGTTGTATTAATGTCTTTTACTAAAACTGTATTTGCTTCAGTGCCATCTGTTTTCCATAATTCTGTACCGTTGGTGCCATCATTGGCTGCAAAGAAAACTGTATTGCCTACTTTAGTAAGATAACTGGGAGAAGAATCACCAGAAGGATTAATATCTTTCACTATTACGGTGTTAGCGTCTGAGCCATCTGTTTTCCATATTTCCTGACCACCTGCACCCGAAACCGAAAATAGCAAGGTGCCATTTAAGTCTGTCAGGTAGCTAGGCGAATAAAATGAAGTATTAACATCTTTTACCAAAACAGTGCCAGCTTCGGTTCCGTCACTCTTCCATACTTCTGTTCCGATATTGGTTGACGCATAGAAATACAAGGTATTGTTAGAAATAGTAAAACCCTGAGGATAAGAAGAAGAAGAACCCGAATTAATATCTTTTACTAGGGTAGTCCCTGCTTCGGTTCCGTTTGTTTTCCATAATTCATACCCAACACCATCGCCTCTAGCCTGAAAATAAACTTCACCTTTGTATAAAATAAAGTCACTTGGTGACGAGCTTCCTGCGCTATATAGATTTTTTATCAGGCTTGTGCCACTCGAGGTCCCGTCGGTTTTCCAGAGTTCTCCGTCTCCGTCAGATAAACCCATGATAAGCATACTGTTATATGGGATAATTCCTGATAAAGTAATTCCCGACGAACCAGACCGGACATCCTTTATCATACTGGTGCCTCCTTCTGTGCCATCTGTTTTCCAGAGTTCAACGCCATTTACGCCGTCATTGGCAAGAAAGACCGATAAACTTCCTAATGTAGTAAACCAAGAAGGGTTAGAGTTATTTGAACTGGCATAAATATCTTTAACCAACGTAGTGCCTGCCTCGGTGCCGTCAGTTTTCCATAATTCCTTATCAGCCGTGGCATCTTTAGCCTGAAAAAATAACTTGTTGTCAAAAATAAAGAAATCGTCAGGCGAAGAACTCTGCGTACCGCTGTAAATATCTTTTACCATGGCTGTTCCACCTGCTGTTCCGTTAGTTTTCCAGAGTTCTGCACCATTTGTGCCATCACCTCTTACAAAATATAAGGCACTATTAAAAATAAAGAAATTACTGCCTGAGTTAGCTGTTACAAAAACAGTTCCGTTAGTAGTGCCATCAGTGCGCCAGATTCCATCGTTAGTACCATCAGTAGCCGTAAAATATAACTTATTATCAAAAACAATAAAGTTACTTGGATTCGAATGGTCTGCGTTGTCAGAGTTTGTATTTATATCTTTGAATAGAACCGTTCCTGCTTCTGTGCCATCGGTTCGCCAAAGTTCAATTCCAGAATCTCCATCATTAGCCGAAAAATACACATATCCGTTATATAAAGTAAAATTGCTTGGGTTACTTCCAGCGTCAGTAACATAAGGAGCAGTTTTGGTATTAATGTTCTTCAACATACTGGTGCCTGAGGTGGTACCGTCAGAAACCCACGGTTCGTAGCTATTCCAGTAGTTATGCGCGCTAAAGTATAATTTAGAACCACCTGCATAGTAGCCGTAGGGGTTAGTATTTGCAAGTGTGTTAATATCCTTTAACTTGAATGTTCCTGCTGTGGTGCCATCACTCACGTAGGGGTCGGTATCATACGAACCAGCATTGGCAGTAAAATATACCTTATTATTAAATGCTTTTAAATCAGAAGGCCCCGAACTACCAGTTCCTGAGGCTATATCCTTAATCATGACTGTACCTGCCTCAGTACCGTCGGTTTTCCATAATTCAACTCCATGCTTGCCTCCGCTAGTACCATCATTAGCGGAAAAAAATAAAATGTTATTGCTGATGGTAAACCAACCCGGATTGGAGTCACCCGAACCAGTATTAATATCTTTTAGCATATAAGTGCCACTCAAGGTGCCATCAGTGCGCCAAAGTTCTTTACCATTAACACCATCGGTGGCACTAAAGTAAATAACACCATTATAGGCAATAAGGTCAGAGACCCCCGACGAATTACTGCCCGGATTAATGTCTTTCAAAAGTACTGTTCCGGCGGTTGTTCCGTCTGACTTCCATAGTTCGGTACCTAAAGAAGTAGTGGCCGAAAAGTACATATTTGTACCAATGCTGGCAAAAAAACTAGGATTACTGGCACCATTAGTAACAGTGGTGTTGATGTCTTTCAGGAGAGAGGGCGTTTGAGCCTGTGAAAAAAAACTTATTGCCAGGAGCGACAAAAGTAGATAGTAAAAATTCTTCATGGTAGAACGATTCAAAACGATTTTTTGGGTTTCAGATAAATGGAATAAAAAAGAGGCGGAAAAATCTTTATAAGAAGGGCTTCTAAAATTTTTCTGCTTGCTTTTTATTACCACAGTTGGCCTTTACTGGTATTAGATTCTTGTAAGAAACTGTTTGGTGCGTCGTCTGGATAGAGGAATAATTTCGTTATTACTCATCTTGATCTTTGAAGCTGATTTTTCAAACTCAATCATATAATCGAGGTTAATAATGATGGCTCGGTTAGGTCTGAAAAAAGGTTGGTTGAATAACCTGCGTTCAAAAATCCCGAGGGTGCGTGAGGATAAAATTGAGTTTCCGTTTTCAAGCAAAATATGCGTGTAGTTGATGTCAGCTTTAAGCATTAAAATCTCGCTCGACCTCACAGTCTGGTGTTTGTTAATGGCTATGACTATATCATTTTCCATAATGTAAAGGGGTTAAATTCAGCGTGTGTTTTTACGGTCAAAACTAAGGAAATGCTTAGCCGAGGCGTTAGTACATTTTTTACATTTTTTTGCTCTTTTTGAACAAGCGGTATCAAAAACGATGAAAATGTGTGTTTTTGCGAGTAATCTGCCAAAAAGTGAGACAAGTACCGGATTAATAAATATTTACTGTGCGGGAGTATAAAATAAGCAGGTAACTTCTATATTCTGATAAAAAACAGAATACTTTTAACCTTAAAAGCCAATCACTGAATATGATAATAGTAAAGGAGAAAAATGCTACAAGGAAAAGCTCTTAAAACCAGACGGATATTTGGATCTGTGGCTAATTACATCGTAGTTGATTAGAAAGAGGGTTACCGTCTTTTACCGAGCTACAAGCAGGTAACTGGGTATCAGTAAACACGAAATAAGTATAATGAAATACCTCAGTATAGGAGAAATAAAATATAAAAAATCTGTGACTTTATATGTGTCTTTGCGTCTAAATAAGTTTTTCGGTCAAAGTCTTGTCATCGTAATAAACATAACAGGCCTAGAAAGCTAAGCATATAGCTAAAAAAACAGCTTATAAATATTTGTGTATCAGCCTGTTTTTTCTTAACAGGATGCTCAAGCCCCAACTTAAAGCCAGCGATACGCTGAAACTTATCAGAAACTTCATAAAAGCCGGAAGTTCATAAGGCAGGAGCCAGAACTGTGTCCAGATAACGAACACATAGTGCGTAAGATAAATTAAATAAGCATTTGCTGATAAAGAGTTCCACCAGCTATAAGATTTATGAACCAATTTTCGGAATGTAGTCAGAAAAGCGATACAACTGCATACACATGAGCTCACATATATACTGAAATAAATCATCCATGCCGCAAATGGAGCTAGTTGTTTTTGTGCAACCATCGTGGCAAGTATAGCTTGTTTTTCAATAACTGTCAGGAAAACATATATTGCCAAAGCCAGTATCACCCACACAAGCCATGTGTTTACCAGTTTTGAATCAGTCGAAAATAATTCTTGATTAAAAGGTGTCAGGCCTATAAAGGCACCAAACATAAAATAACCAGCATATAATAAAATCCTGCTCAACTGAAAATCAAAAGGCCCTGCGCCTGTCCATGTTCCGGCACCTACTGCGTAGGCTAGTGGTACATATAATAACCATGTAAGCATAAACAAAACAATAAAGAATACCATCGGTTTATGCTTCATAACGGCCGTCAATGCCACTGCTTTAGTGCTTAATTTTTTAATAAATGGGTATATCAATGCAAACAAACCATTAAATACAAACAGAACCCAGATAAACCACGGCGGGCCGACAGGCCATTTTTCGGTAGTAAAAAAAATCGATGATGTAGGCCGTTAGATTTGTATTTTTTCGGGCAATGATGTATGCCGGAAAATGTGCAATCAGCATAAGAATAGTTCCTCCTAACAGAAACGGCAGAAATAGTCGGTAAAATCGGTCTTTGATAAAAACAGATATTCCTTTTTTATTGGTACTTCTTGCTATAAACAAGCCACCAATCAGAAACATTAGTGACATAAAAAATACATCATTAAAGTTCTCGAATATATCTAGCCCTAACCATCTTCGGGAATCTACTATCGGGTGTGTCGATCTGATATAAGCCACCGAATCAAAACTGGCAAAGGTAGTATAGGCTAAACTGGCATGATGTGCCACTACCAGCACCGTTAAAGCCGAACGTAAATAATCAACCCAGATATTTCTCTGTAAATTTTCCTCCATAAAGGGTTTGTTTAAGCTATTTTTATGCTTCATAATAAAGGACACTTTTTTAGAGGTGGCGTTGCAAAAATGGCTGATATTTATTTAGCAATGTTAGTTTAGGAAAGATTTAATACCAGTACCCCGAAGATTATCTTCAGGGTACTGGCATTAGATTTAACTATGAGCATGATTAATGGCTCTGAGTAAATCTTTGATGGCGTTATCAAGGTCAATATAATTAAACCAGACTTGCTTATAAAATACGTGTCCATCGGGTGCAATAAGATAAGCAGTATTGGGCGACTGCCCAAACGAAAGCCAGTAATCATTATCAGGCTTATCAACCAGAATCGGAATAAGGATGTTGTTTTCTGCCTGCCATTTTTTAGCCAGTTTCCGGCGTTCGCCATAAGTTTTGGGCTGATTCGCCTGAACATTATCTCTGATATTGGCAGTGGGTATCTTCATCGTTTTGTCAGACGAATAAGGGCAGAACTTGTCGAAAGGGTGGGCTTCAACCGTATAAACATGGTAAATGTTTATCTGAGCGTTATATTTAACTCCCAATGCGTTTGCTTCCGGCAAATTAAAACGGCTTATATCGCAGGTGTAACTCCCCGAAATTAGTACAAGAGGCTTGCCATTGGCCAGCGTTTTATCAACCGAAAACTCACTTCCTTCCGGTGTAAACAATGTAAAATCAGGTATCTTGTCGCCTTTCTGATACCCCAGATTCTTGAAGTTACTATAATTGGTATTAATTCCTTTCGATACCTGTATAGTTATTTTGTCGTTATCGTTAGGAGGGGTATTTAAAGAAATACTACCATTCTGGCAGGCAATAAACAGCGGCGCAGTGAATAGTAAGTTAGTTATTCGTTTCATCATTATGAGTTTTGTTTAGAAATATGAAATCTCTAAACTCACAAATCATAGGTTAGGCAAAACCCGATAAACCTGTAAGGCGAAGGGGTTAAGCGTCGAATAAGTAACCCATAAATGAATAGGACAGCCACACAAAATATTTGGAGGTTGGGCTCAAAAAAGAGTAAAGAAAACTAATAAATAGATAGGTAAATAGATATTGAGAACGGCCAGACCGCAGGTCATAAATGATAGGTATGCTAAACTCTGACAGGAGAATCAGGATAAATCTAAGCTAATAAAGCACAATTGCCTGACATAAAACTAGAGTTACAGATAAAGCGTTGGTTTCGCACTCTTGGCGAATGATGAGCAAATATACTAGTAAATTTTTATCAGAGAATTTTAAAAGCTATTTTTTTTAGACAGTTAATAAGATTAATAAGAGTAATAAAAGTATTTCTGATACACTCAATAAGCTCCCAAGAACGTGCACATAAGTTAATATGCTTTTCGTCGCCAACTTTCCTGCCCTTATCGCTGTTTGTCATAAAAGTGGTATTGCAGCCACGCAAGAAACCCAATTTCCCTTTTTATCGTTATATTTGTATCTTAATTGATGTGTAAAGGTCTGGTTATACTTTATTCATGCCTGCGGTAAGCAGGCGCGGCGTTTAAAAAAAACATATTTGCGAAGAATTATCAGATAAAAAATCTTCGTTAAATAAAATATTGCTGAAAATGGTACATTATCAATCAAAGTATGTTATCATTGATAATACAACATTTCTAGCTTAATTTTCAGAAAAGGAATCATAGTTTAAATAGAAAAATATACTCAATGGATTTTGGACAGCAACCTTATTGCTCTTTCTGCGGTAGAAGAAAAAACGAAGTTGAACTTTTAATTTCTGGCACAGAAGCAAATATTTGTAATTATTGTGTAGAACAAGGGCATCAGCTTGTGCAGCAAGAACTGTACGGCGTTGTGAAAAAAGAAAAAAAGAAAAAAACAGATTCTCCAAGATTTGAACTAAAACCTCCTGTTGAACTAAAAAAACACCTCGACCAGTATGTTATCGGTCAGGACGAAGCTAAAAAAGTATTAAGCGTGGCAGTATATAACCACTACAAACGTTTAATGCAGCCTAAAAAAGAAGATGATGTCGTAATTGAAAAATCGAATATCATCATGGTAGGGGAAACAGGTACCGGAAAAACTTATCTGGCTCGTACTATCGCTAAAGTTCTACAAGTGCCTTTTGCTATTGCCGATGCTACCGTTTTAACTGAGGCAGGCTATGTGGGCGAAGATGTAGAAAGTATTTTAAGCCGATTGCTTCAGGCAGCCGACTTCAATACTGAACTGGCCGAAAAAGGAATTGTATACATTGATGAAATTGATAAAATTGCCCGTAAAAGTGATAATCCTTCTATCACCCGCGACGTAAGCGGCGAAGGCGTGCAACAAGGGCTTTTAAAACTACTTGAAGGATCAATCGTGAATGTGCCACCACAAGGTGGACGAAAACACCCTGAACAAAAACTGATGCAGATTAATACTGAGAATATCCTGTTTATCTGCGGCGGTGCTTTCGATGGTATTGACCGACACATTGCCAAACGTATTAACACACGCCCGATTGGTTTTTCAAATGATGCCAAAATGATGGACCTCTGGGATAACACCAGCCTCTTACGGTTTGTTACTCAGCAGGATTTAAAATCTTATGGGCTTATTCCTGAATTGATAGGTCGTTTGCCTTTGCTTACCTACCTCAATCCGCTTGACCGCGATGCCTTGAGACGTATCCTGACGGACCCTAAGAATGCCTTGATAAAACAATATAAAAAACTCTTTGCTATGGAAGACGTAGTGCTTGACTTTGCACCAGAGGTATTGGAATATATTGTTGACCGAGCAATGGAATATAAACTCGGCGCGCGTGGTTTACGCTCAATATGTGAGGCTATCATGACCGATATTATGTATGAATTGCCTTCTAATAAAGATATTAAGACTTTTACCGTAACACTTGATTACGCACAAAATAAATTCGAACGCTCGGCGTTCTATCAATTAAAACTGGTAGCGTAAGTGCTTAGGAACAAAACACAAGCCCTATAAATCTGCTTCGGTTTATAGGGCTTGTGTTTTTTATGCTGCTCAAACTTATTTGTGCCATTCACAGGATAACGACCAAAATGCTTAAAACCTTAAAGTTTGCTTGTATACTGTTGGTAGCAATGGGCTGCCGACGTGAGTATGCGTATTTTCAAAAAACTACCGCCGAAAACTTTAGCCAACCTAAGCCAAAAGCTACCGCTCAAAAACAGCCAATAGCGCAAGAAATGCCTGCAAACAATATGGCTGAAAATGAGCATATAGCAATACCTGCCGAACCGTTAATGGCTGATATGATAGCTACTAACGAAACGGAAGTGCTGGTTAATAATGGCTTGGGTAACGACCCTGTCGATTTGTTTCCGAAGGGGCTATTTAAGAAAAAAAGTAAAGTAAGTGCTAAAACCGAGCGAACAGGCGTTTTCAAAAAAGATGAAAACAGGCTTTTTCCTAAGAAGAAAGCTAAAAAAAGACGAGATAGTTTTGGTCACAAATTTAATGAGCGGCTAAAAATTGGGCTGGTTCTGTTAGGAATTGCTATAATTTTTGCTTTGCTTCACATTACTGTTCTGACAATTATTTTCGGCATTTTAGCGGCATTTATGATAATAAGAGGACTTCGAAAATTATTTTAAGAAATAGTTATACCTAACTAAACACCATAGGATATGAATATTATATTGATACACGGCTTTGGAGAAGACCATTTCGTATGGACCCAGTTCATGACTTTATTACCTGCAAAACATACTTATTACACACCTGATTATGCCACTTTTACGGATTGTGAATCGATTGATGACTATACCAAATGGTTGAAACAGTTCCTGAAAGAACGTGACGTCGACAAGTGTGTCCTTGTTGGCCATTCAATGGGTGGTTATATCGCTTTATCGTTTGCAGAGCAAAATCCTGAAATGGTTCAGGGCTTAGGGCTTTTCCACTCATCGGCCTATGCCGATGACGAAGAAAGAAAGGCTTCCAGATTAAAAACAATTGATTTTATAGATAGGCACGGGGCAGAGGAGTTTATAAAGGATTTTTATCCTAAAATGTTTACGACTCACTTTAAAGATTCTCATAAAGAGCTTATCGATAGCCAGATTAAACGATACAGCTCACTCTCTAAAAGGTCGTTAAAAAATGCCCAACTGGCCATGAGAAACAGGAAGGATACAACTCAGGTGCTGAAAAACGCTAATTATCCGATTATGATTATTGCGGGTGAGGAAGATAAGTTTGTGCCGCTTGAGGCTTCTAAAGAGCAGATAAAACTTTTAAAGAAAGGCCATACCAAGATTCTAAGCGGGGTAGCTCATGCTGGTATGTTTGAACAACCCGAGGTATGTGCTAAAGTGGTGGAAGACTTCATTGGGGCTTGTAAAGCGTAACACGGATTGGTAATCCGTGGGTTATTAACATAGCAATGGGCAATAGCCACAACTATTGCCCATTGCTATAAACGCCTATCATAATAGCTTATTTTACTACTTTCAGAACCCCCTGCATAACAGTATAATGCCCCGGATACGTACATACAAAAGTATAATCGCCTGGGGTTGTAGGAGCAATAAAATAGATTGACTCCTGTGTTTCTGGCTGCATCAACGACGTATGAAATAATACTTCGCTCAACTCAGGTACATAGGCTTTGCTTTCACCTTCAAGTCCCATTTTAAAGGCTGCTTCGCCAACTTTACCCACAGTACCCGGTTTCACAATTACCAGATTATGCAGCATATCGTCGTTATTATTAAATACCAGACGAATCTTGCTACCTGCTTTTATCTGTACTTTATTAATATCAAATTTCAAACCCGGCTTGGTAGCAATAGAAATCGATTGGTCTACTTGTCCGTTCCAACTGGCAGGCATTTCGGTTACTCTTTTTGCACTTGCTTTTAACTCGGTTTTAGGCATATTCGTCATCGAATGTCCGGCGTGTTCGTCTGTTTTTTTCTCAACTACTGCGTATTTGCTTATATCCATCAAAGGAGCTGCATCATTAATATTATTTAGCGTATAGTAGCCGAAATTATGCAAGAGTGGCCTGTCTTCGTTGTTTTTTATGCCTTCAAGGCGTAACTCATGAATATACCCCAATCGTAAAGAGTCTATCGCTAAACGCACGCTCATGCCATCAGCGGCTACCTCAATAGCCTTTATCTTTAACGCTTTTGCATTAATAATGGGGCTACCATAATTGTGATGATACTTGTAGGTAAAACTGTTAATTTTATAAGAGCTAACATCTTGTGCTGTTTCTTTATTCACGGGCTGTGTAAACTCTACCAGAAAACCATCTGGCATTGATTTAATCGTTTTCATTTCAAATGGAGTCCTGCCTGTCCATTCTAGCCTTTGTAAGCCAAATTCATCTTTTCCGGTTGATGCCCACCCACGACTGGTCATCCCCACAAACATAGAGGCATCAAGCCCCCAGCGCATACGTAAAATACCTGATTGAAACCCTTCACGAAACGGAAAACAAACGCCCTGACTCTTTCCTTTAACTTTTTCCAGAAAAACCCGCATGATTTTGCTGTGGCCCTGGTCACCCACAAAAAGCTGACCTTCAAATGGTCCGAATTTCCCATTCGATAAATCCTCTACAATGTCGGAGGTCGAAATCCCCATTAATGTGTGAGGGAACCAAACCGCCGGAATTTTAAAATTAGGTACACGCTTGGCTACTTCATACATAGGTTCACCGGTATCAGGTACATCCGATGCTTTTATTTTCAATGGCGAATTTGCTTCCGAAGTCCAGATTAAACCTTCTGGATTACCCGCAAAATCGCCTTTTTCCAGTTGTGTCATCCGTCCTGAACCTACCCAGTCACCTTGATTTTCAGTATAATAAATATCTCCGTTTTTTAACACGCCAAAGCCCGCCGGAGAACGCAAACCCGTTGCCCATGGTGTCATTTTGCCATCAGGCGTTAAACGGAGCATCCATCCACGCCATTTCGACAAACTGGCTCCATGACCAATCCACCCAAGATTCAAAGTAATAAGCATATCGTTATCAGGCAATAAAACAGGCCCATACGAATACTCATGGTAATTACCCGAAAGCGGAAACTTGTAAAATGCTGTATAGTCATCGGCTACTCCATTCCCATCATTATCTTTCAGGATGGTTACTTCTCCGCGTTGGGTAGCCCATAAATTACCATTAATGTAATTTAGCCCCAGAGGCTCGTGCAAACCCGAAGCAAAGCGTTTATAAGTAGGAGTAGTACCGTTTTTCATATAAGGGTTGGCTATTAGCCATACATCGCCGCGTCTGGTACAAACACCCAAGCGTCCATCTGGTAAAACGGCCAATCCACCTACTTCCAGCTGAATTCCCTCAGGCACAGGCAGGGTTACAATGCGATAAAAATCTTCTTCGGTTAAAGGGCGGTTCTGTGCAAATACTCCCGAAAAAGTAACGAGTAATAAAATGAATATTTTTTTCATTTTTAATATTTTGGTTGAATATATGCTGGCTTTACCAGTAATTCTATGATTAATTTATTGTATAACTATTACCACAAAACAGCGTAAGTAAGGCTTCCGGTACTAGGCACAATTAGCTCTTGTCCGGCTTTACTATTTCTGATAAGTGGCTTTGTTTTTTCATCAAGACGCACATAGCTGGCGTTTCCATCATTATTATCCAGCAAATAAAACCCTTTGTTAATCATGGTAATACTTTTAGCTTCACCTAGTTTGGTATATAAGCCTGTTGTACCGTTGGCCGTAATAGTAATATTTATACCGCCGTCATTGGCAGGTACAATTTTCTGGGTAATGTCTGCACCTTTGTATTGATATTTATAAGTAGGTAAGCCTTCTGGCCCCAACGTGTAGCCCTTAAAAATAAGGTCGTTATAATCATCAAGCGAATCAGGCATGGCCGCGTTTACATCGCTAAGGCTAGCTACAACTGGTTTCCCTGAAAAACTCACCTTTACACCTTTCGGCTTAAGTAACTGAGGCTCGCCACGTTCATGAAACATCTCTGTTACATCGGCAAACTCACCTCGCCAAGCATAAAGTAAAGCTCCCTGATCTAAATCGAAAGAATAATGCGTGCCTGCCGGAGTACCCACCGAAATAGCATGTGTACGTTTTTTGCCATTAAACATTACAAATGAACGAATCAATTCTACGTCGCTTCTAGGGGTAATGTCTATTTCCCCCACTGCTTGTGGCGAAGGCAACGATGTTTCTGCATGCAAAGCGTAAGGTCTTATTTCGGGGCCAGCAGCAAACAGACCTAACTCGGCTTTCCACCATACTTTATTGTAACGAAGCTCGAATGGATGTTTACCTTTTTTAAGGTCGATATAAGCCGTTCGGGGCTTTCTGTAACTTTCTCCTTCCATAGGCAATATTTCTTTCCCATCTACTTTTAACGAGCCTTTGCCTGCATAGTCGGCAATGAGCGAGTAACTACCATCTTTTTCAACATCAATATTACCTCTGAATATCAGCAAAAAACGATTAAAACCTGCGCCAAAGTCTTTGGTGATAGTGGCAGTAGTACCTTTGTCGTTCGGAGTCTCACTTTTAGGCGCAAACTGCTGATTCCAGTCGTAAGTTTCATACATTTCATAGCTTAAATCACTCACTTTTAGTGGCTTTTCTTTGCTATATTTCAGATATGCCACATTTTTTACGGCTATGGTGCCTGTTTTGTTTTCAAATACCAGTGGCCCTTCATTTTTGCCATCGGTAGGTAACACATATCCCTGATGAATAACTACATCGTTTAAAATAATTTTCTCTATGGTTAACGCATTTCCGAATGACGCATCCGAAAAAGTTACTTCCAGCTTTTGCCATAGCCCAACGGCCTTTCCTGCTTGTTGTTCGGGTAATTGTAATGAGCCATCGGTTTTGATAATAGCCCCTATGGGCCTTGTGTTACTCAGTACAATCCCGTGCCGCCCTTGTATATAAAAAACGCCATCACTATTATTACCAAGCATAAACTCAAAACTCACTTTGGCATCAGCAGTTGTGAGTTTTGATGTCATTTTTCCTGGTGTGTTCGAAAACAACATTTTGTTGCCGACCGTAAAACCTGCTTTTTTCTGAAACGGATTAGTAACATTTTCTGCCTGTTTCCAGTTGTTTAAATCCCAATTATCGACTGCCAACTGATTTAAAGGAAACTCTTGTGCAAACGATTGAAAACAAAGAAAAAATGCCCAAAATACAGACAATAAACGTAGATACATGGTTGAATAAATTAGAGTTTCTACAAAACTAGCCGATTAATTGTATTTTATACAATTAAAATCGAAAAAACTTTTTGATGAGTACCGAAACAGTTTTGTACTTTTGTTGAGAAAATTAAGAAACTAAATAATTTATGTCAAAACCAACTTTATTGATTTTAGCAGCCGGAATGGGTAGCCGTTATGGTGGAATAAAACAGCTAGATAAATTCGGCCCGAACGGCGAAACAATCATTGACTATTCTATTTATGATGCCATTAAAGCTGGCTTCGGAAAAATAGTGTTTATTATCAGAGAAGAACTTAAAGCAGATTTTCAGGAAATATTCGGCCCTAAACTTGAAGGGAAAATCGACTATGATTTTGCTATTCAGAGCGTTCAGAGCTATGTGCCTGCCGACTTAGGTACCGTTGAACGTACCAAGCCATGGGGTACAGGTCATGCAGTTTTATGCGCATGGGAGCAAACCTCAACACCTTTTGCCGTTATCAACGCCGATGATTTTTATGGCTATGAAGGCTTTCAGATAATGGCTGATTTTCTGGCTAATAATCAGGACCCAACCTGCCATGCAATGGTGGGCTACCAGATTAAAAATACCTTGTCAGAAAACGGCTCGGTTTCGAGAGGGGTTTGTGAACTGGATAAGGATGGTTTTCTGGAAGTAGTAACCGAACGCACAAAGATTTACCGCCAGCCTGAGGGGCAAATTGTATTTGAAGAAGGAGATACCTTGACTAATCTTGACGATAACACTATTGTATCGATGAATTTCTGGGGTTTTATGCCTAACGTATTTCCGGTTATACATGAAATGTTTAAAGAATATGCCACAAAGAACCTGCATTCTCCGAAAGCAGAATTTTACATTCCAACAGTCATGACACACCTCATTCAACATAATTTAGGCAAATGTAAGGTGTTTTCTAACGAATCAGAGTGGTTTGGCGTTACATACCCTGAAGACAAACCAACAGTAACCGAAGCACTCAGAAAACTTTCTGAGCAAGGTAAATACTCTGCTTAATTTGTGCATTTATAAGCAAGATAAGATAAAAATATTTCTTGAACCTCGTCGCTTTCATCTGAAAGGGCGAGGTTTTTATAATTGTATTTTTGCCACACAAAAAAGTACCGCAAAACCTAGTCATATTTTTGGAGTAGATTTTGTATTTATTCGGTAAAATAGGCAGATTTGTGACTAGTTTTAAACAATTCGTCTTTAGTATGCTTACCAATATTGTATGCTGAAAAACTGGTATTGAAACCCACCCTGACTATGAATGTAGCTTACCGCCGCGCCACCCTTGCCGATATCGACGACCTTACCAAATTAAGAATTGCTTTCTTGAAAGAAGTGCAAAGCCCTGAAACACATTTAATTGATGAAAATGGGCTAGCTGAAATATTAAGAGCCTACTTTCAGACTCATCTGGCTAATGAAGAATTTGTGGCATGGCTAGCCATTGTCGATGGCCGCGTTGTAGCTACCAGCGGCCTTTGCTTTTTTAAAATTTGTCCCGGGTTTACGCTACTCGATGGCCGCGTTGCCTACATTATGAATATTTATACACTTACCGAATGGCGAAAAAAAGGTATCGGAAAGCAGGTGTTTATGCATATTCTGGAAGAAGCTAAAAGCAGAGGTTACAAACGGGTTTCATTACATGCAACGGAAGATGGCCGACCTGTCTACGAAAAATTTGGTTTTCGTTTTACTAATGACGAAATGGAGTTAAGACTCAGTTAAAAAATCAATTATCCATTTATTTACCTAAAATTACAGATGATAATTATAGATGCCCACCTTGATATGGCCATGAACGCGATTGAATGGAATCGTGATTACAGACGAACAGTTGAGGAAATCCGCTCAATGGAAGCAGGAATGACTGATAAAATTGACCGAGGCAAAGGTGTGGTTTCGTTGCCAGAACTTAGAAAAGGAAAAATAGCCGTAATAGTGGCTACTCAGCTAGCCCGATACAGCGAACATAATGGTAATATGCCCGGTTCGGGTTGGAATTCGCCTCATCAGGCATGGGCCATGACACAGGCCCAACTAGCATGGTATCAGGCAATGGTTGAGGCAGGCGAAATGGTGCAGATTACTACTGCCAGCCAATTGGATAAACATATTGCCCTTTGGGAAGATACCTCGCAGGATGATACTAAAAAACCTATCGGTTTTATTCTGAGTCTGGAAGGGGCTGATTCGTTGGTTAACCTTTCTTACCTCGAAAAAGCATATAACTATGGATTAAGAGCTATTGGCCCTGCCCATTATGGCCCGGGTCGGTATGCGCCCGGTACAGGTATGACTGGCGGACTAACTCAGGCCGGACGTGAACTGGTAAAAGAAATGGATAGGCTAGGCATGGTACTGGATGCCACGCACCTGACCGATGAGGGCTTTGACGAAGCACTTGATTTATTTCAGGGGCAGGTATGGGCAAGTCATCATAACTGCCGTAGTCTGGTGCCGCATCAACGGCAGTTAAACGACGAGCAAATTAAACGTCTGGTTGAACGCGGGGCCGTAATAGGTGGCTGCCTTGATGTCTGGATGTTAAAACCGGGCCTTATTCAAAGACAAATAAACCCTGAGGCCATAGGGGCTAATCTGGAAGTGCTGATTGACCATTACGACCACATCTGCCAGATTACCGGCAATAGTTTACATATTGCTATCGGCAGCGACCTCGATGGTACTTTTGGTCAGGAACAATCTCCGTATGATTTGGACACCATTGCCGACTTGCAGAAATACCAGCATTTATTGGCTAAAAGAGGCTATACAAATGCCGATATTGAAAACATTTTTCATAAAAACTGGCTACGTATTATGCGTAAAGCGTTGGCCTGATTCCGGATTATATCCTCCTACTTTTTACTTTTCAAAAGAATTTTATTGAGTAGGGCCAACTACGCTTGGTACTTAGCGCCATCTTTATTCTAAAGCAAAGTAATGTTTTCAAGAAAATACAATTATATTTGATAAAATTATTATTAAGAAATATGACAAAATGGGTAAAGGTTTTTGAAACCCCCAATGTTTTTAAAGCCGAAATACTCAAAAATGAGTTGTTATCGCACGAGGTAGCGGCAGTAGTTTTAAATAAAAAAGACCGTAACTATCTTATAGGATGGTGCGAAGTGCATGTGCCTGACAATCAGGAAAATATTGCAAAAGTGATTATCGATATATTTAACCAAAATGACCCGGAAACTGAATCAACTCTCTAACCTGAGCCAACGAATTATTGCTGCTGTAATCGGAGTATCTATTATCCTTGTAGGAGTATTATATAATGAATGGACATCATGGGTTTTGTTTCTTACAATAAGCGTTCTAACTCAATGGGAGTTTTATAAACTGTTGAAGCTCGATGCTAACTCGCCGCTCGCATTTTACGGAACTTTCTGTGGTGTGGTTTTAAATGTACTTACCTTTTTTATAGAAAAAGACCTGATTCCTTTTAAATTTTATTATCTGGTAGTACCTTTATTAACGGCAACATTTTTTATTAAATTATACAAAAAGAAAGATTCAAAGCCATTCGCTAATCTGGGCTATACCTTTTTGGGTATAATTTATGTAGCTGTACCATTTGCCCTTATTAATGAACTTGTACTGACCGATACAGGCTATGAACCTAAATTAATTCTGGGGTGCCTCTTTATTTTATGGTCAAGCGATACCGGTGCTTACTTTGCCGGAAGGTTTCTCGGGAAACGCAAACTCTTTGAACGTGTATCTCCAAAAAAGACTTGGGAGGGCTTTTTCGGAGGGGCAATATTATCATTAATTGTAGCGTTTATTTTAACAAAGTATTTCAATTGCATTTTGCCATGGCAATGGTATATAGTTGCTGTTATTATTGCCATCACAGGAACACTCGGCGATTTGGTAGAATCACTATTTAAGCGTAGTATTGCTATAAAAGATTCGGGAAGTTTAATTCCGGGCCATGGTGGATTCATGGACAGATTCGACGGGCTTTTACTTTCAATGCCTTTTATCGTAACTTTTCTGAAGATATTTGGCTGATTTTTTTGAACCTACTTGACACAAAAAAATGTTTTAAAAACAGCGAGTCTGTACCTTTACTAACGAGACAATGAAAAAAAATATTACATATCTGTTTATTTTTATATGCTTGATAATTAGCCACTTAGCGCATTCTCAAGGCGAAATAAAGTATATTACATTTTCGGGGTTAGTAATCGATAGCCAGACCAAAGAGCCTCTGCCCGGGGCTTACATTACCATTCCACAAGCGGGTAGGGGAACCCTCTCAAACAATAAAGGATACTTTGTGTTAGGAGTCTTTCCGGGTGATACGGTAGTGTTTAGTTATGTAGGTTTTAAGAAACAGTTCCATATTATTCCGAAGAAAACAGATGTTGATTATTCGGTATTTGTAGAGTTACAGGTAGATGCCAAAATGTTAAAAGAAGTTAAAGTTTACCCGTTCAATACCGAAGAAGAGTTTAAGCAGGCACTTGTTGATATGAAACTGCCCGATGAACGCGAACGGCAGATTTTGCAGGAAACATACAGCCCCGAAAATATTGCTAAAATGGCCTCAGTGCATGGCATGAGTGCCGATGCCAATTTCAGGTATGCCAATAACCAGTTTGTAAAACAGATAGAAAGTAGAGGCTCAGTTACTACAAACCCGTTGTTGAATCCGTTTTCATGGGTGAATTTTGTAAAATCAATCAAAAGCGGGGCATGGAAAGACAAATCTTGGAAGGCAGGAGCAGAGGCTGCGCCGAGGGATAACGTCACGCGGGACCAGTATTTTAGAGATAACATGAAAAAGAATGATTAAGCCTCCACAGGCTTAATCAGATGTTTATATAACTTTATTTGATTATAATTGCATTTTTAAAAGAAAACAGTCTTAACGTTCGATATTCTACTTAACGTATCTGTTTTTTTCCTAACTTTGTTCTCCGATACTGTGCTTGAACCAATTGCCCTCAGGTAATAATTCAAGCGGTTTTTTAAATATTTATCGGAAAACAACATTCTTCTTTCAATGACTCATACACCTTCTGACGCCATTTTACTCCTTGAAGATGGTACTTATTTCAAAGGTAAAGCTCTTGGTAAAATTGGTACTTCGGCTGGCGAAATCTGTTTCAATACAGGCATGACTGGCTACCAGGAAATTTACACGGATCCTTCTTATTTCGGTCAAATTATTGTAAATACTACCTCCCATATCGGAAACTATGGCGTAGTACTTGATGACGAAGAAGAATCGAAAAGTGTAACAATAAGTGGTATGGTTTGTAATGCGTATGCGAATCATTATTACTCACGCACAACTGCCGATTTCTCTTTGCAGGAATACTTTGAACGTGCCGGTATTGTAGGTATCTGTGATGTAGATACCCGCCAGATTGTAAGACACATCCGCAATGCAGGAGTAATGAACTGTATTATTTCTTCTGAGATTCTTGACCCAGAGGAACTAATGGCAGAATTGAAAAAATGCCCTTCGATGGAAGGTCTTGAGCTTTCGTCGGTGGTAAGTACTCCAGAACCTTATGCCATGGGTGAAGAAAACGCTAAATACAAAGTTGCCGTACTTGATTTTGGCGTGAAGAAAAGTATCCTTAAAAACTTTACTTCAAGAGACTGTTACTGTAAGGTTTTTAATGCCAAAACCAGTTTTGAAGAACTAAAAGCGTTTAATCCAGATGGCTTCTTCCTATCGAATGGCCCGGGTGACCCCGCCGCCATGCCGTATGCCGTAGAAACCATTAAAGAGGTAGTTGAAACAGGCAAACCCGTATTTGGTATTTGTCTGGGGCATCAGTTACTGGCTTTGGCTAGTGGCATTGATACCTATAAAATGAAGAATGGGCATCGTGGCCTGAACCATCCGGTTAAAAACCTTATTACTGGCTACTGCGAGGTTACATCTCAGAACCACGGTTTTGCCGTAAGACCTGAACAGGTAAAAAATAATGAAAATATAGAACTGACACACGTGAATCTGAACGATGATACCATTGAGGGTATCCGCCGGAAAGATAAGCCTGCATTCTCGGTGCAATACCACCCTGAGGCTTCACCAGGCCCACACGATTCAAGATATTTGTTTGATGATTTCGTGAAAATGCTCGAAAAATAATAGGTTTATCGCCTGTTATTAACGACCAGAAGATAAATTGATAGGACGGTTTTTTTTAATCGTCCTATATTTATAAAATACGGATGATACATTAATCTATCTTTCGTAAAGTATCTCATTTAGTCGTGCGCTACATCAACTAGCGAGGTATTTAAGGATTACAGTTAACCGAATGAAACGGTTGTGCCTAGTTTAAAAAAATCTGACGACCATTCTTATGCAGCTATATAGTACCAGACACCAAAGCCCCGATGTATCTTTAGAGGAAGCTATTTTTCGTGGGTTACCACCCGATAATGGCTTGTACATGCCAACCTTTATTCCAAAACTACCAGAGTCTTTCTGGGAGAATGTCGAGAATCTGAGCTTGCAGGAAATAGCCTTCGAGATTGCTCATGCCCTGATAGGGGAAGATGTACCTGCCAACGACTTAAAGGCACTAGTTGAGAAAGCCATTGATTTTCCGGCACCTTTGGTAGAAGTTGAAGACGATACTTATTGTCTCGAATTGTTTCATGGCCCGTCAATGGCATTCAAGGATTTTGGAGCCAGATTTATGGCCGCACTGATGTCATACTTCCTGCAAAAATCAGAGAAACAGATTCATATTCTGGTTGCTACTTCGGGCGATACCGGAGGGGCAGTCGCACAAGGATTCTACCAGACGCCCAACATTGACGTAACCATACTTTACCCTAGTGGCAAAGTAAGCGATATTCAGGAAAAACAGTTAACAACACTCGGCAAAAATGTAAGCGCACTGGAAGTAGAAGGTACTTTTGACGATTGTCAGAAACTGGTAAAGCAGGCGTTTCTGGATAAAGACCTGACGGCACAGTTTTCACTGGCTTCGGCCAATTCTATCAATATAGCCCGCTTGATTCCACAGGCGTTTTACTATGTAAACGCTTATGCCCAACTAAAGAAAAAAGGATTAGGTGAAAATATAGTGATTGCAGTACCAAGTGGAAACTTTGGTAATTTAAGTGCCGGAATTATTGCATGGCGTATGGGTATGCCTGTAAAACAGTTTATAGCAGCCACTAATGTAAATAAAGTGGTACCAGTTTACCTTGAGTCGGGGGTTTATGAGCCAATCAGCCCATCATTATCAACTATTTCCAATGCGATGGATGTAGGAAACCCAAGCAATTTTCCACGTATGCAAGCATTGTTCGATAATGATTTGACACAAATGCAAAAAATGGTTACGGGCTGTTTCTATACCGATACCGAAACCCGTACAGCTATGCGCACAGTTTATGAACGTACTGGTTATGTGATGTGCCCACACACTGCTGTGGCGTATTTAGGGCTGAAAGATTACACAAAATCGCTCGAAGAGCCTGTGGCTGGGGTATTTTTATCAACGGCACATTATGCCAAGTTTCTGGATGTGGTAGAAGAAGTAATAGGCGAGCAAACAATTCCTGAAAGGCTTTCGGTATTATTAGATAAGGGAAAGCAGGCTACCAAAATAAGCACTGATTACGAAGAGTTTAAGCAGACAATTACAACGGCTTATGCAAAAGCCTGACGTGGAATGTCAAATAAATATCAGAAAAAAGCCTTGTTGTATTCTTGCAGCAAGGCTTTTTTATTTAATTTAGCCCATCATTTATAACCTTTCTTTATTAAACTACCATGATTAACGTAGCCTTAGTAGGTTTCGGACTATCGGGCAGATACCTGCAAGCTCCTTTCTTTGAAGCTTATCCGAATTTCCGTTTAAAGACCGTCGTTTGCAACAGCCAGAATCCTCAGGCTATTTTTCCAAATGTAGGAGTAGCAAAACATATAGATGAAGTGCTGGCCGACGATGAAATTGATTTAGTAAGTATTTGTTCGCCAAGTTCAACTCACCATGAGCTAGCCATCAAGAGCCTGCAAGCCAACAAACATATTCTGGTCGAAAAACCCTTTACCTCTACCGTGGCTGAGGCAGAAGAAATAATTGCATTAGCTAAAGAGAAAAATAAAGTGGTGTATATATTTCAGAACAGGCGTTTCGACGGAGATTTCAGAACAGTAAGAAAAGTGGTAGAAAGTGGTGTATTAGGTGAGTTAATCAGTTATGAAGCACATTATGACAGATACAAGCCTGTTTTAAACCCTAAGAAATGGAAAGAAGCCGTTAGCCCTGCTAATGGTATTCTGTATGATTTAGGTGCTCATATCATTGACCAGACCATTACACTTTTTGGCGCACCCAAAAATATATGGGGTGAAACCTATACCCAGCGCGAAGGCTCCGAGATAGACGACGCTTTTGATATAAGACTAGATTACGGAAAACTGAAGGTTACCCTTAAGTCGAGCCTTTTAGTGCGGGAAGAAGGGCCAAGATACGTACTACATGGTACAAAAGGTTCATTTGTTAAATATGGGCTTGATGTACAGGAAGATAACCTGAAAGCCGGATTAATGCCCGGTATGGAAGGTTTCGGAGTAGAATCAAAAGCAAATAGTGGCCTACTGAATGCCGAAATCAATGGTGTATCGTTCAGGGGGCATGTCGATACAGAACCCGGCAATTGGGGTATTTTATTTCAGAATCTCTATGAAGTAATAGCCGAAGGCAAAGAGCAATTTATTAAACCCGAACAAATAGTAGAGCAAATGAAAATCATTGAGGCTGTTAAGAGAAGCTAACTGGTAAAACACTAAGAATAAAAAAGGTTAACAAGTGCTAGATTTTCTGTTAGAACAACTAAAACACTCGTTAACCTTTTATTTATTTGCCAATTTGATTTCTATCAAGGTAAGCCTAACAAGAAACCAATAGTAAAGTTAGCATCCCAGTCAAAAACAAATTGTTCACAGCCCGTAGCATCTTTAATAGCTTTGTAAATGTTTACTCCTGCTTTGTCTTTTGCATCTTTCAGATCTTTGTAGAAAGCTGGTTCTTTAAGAACGGTATAGCGTTCTTTCCCCACTCTCACTTTCTTAGCCATTGAAAATGGCACACCGCCAATAATAAAACAGGTTTTACGTTTCATGCTTGGTACAGACGAGGCTTTTGCTTTTACTTCGTCATAGACTTTGCCGTCGTCAACGCCATTCTGGAAATATTTTGCACCGTAAGTTTCCAGCGCAGAAACGCTGCCATTTGTCGACCACGATATTTTAGTATTTCCTGAGCCGATATCAGTTACAAATCCTTCATCTTCAAAATCTTCTGGCAACACACATTTTAGAGCCAAAGCACCTTCCTGTTCTGGGGTAACAGTATTAACAAAATAGTTTAAAGCCTTCAGGTTTTTAATGATTTTCTGGGTAACATCAGCTTTAACAGCTCCTGAGCTTACTACAAAGTGAATATCGCGGCCACTAACTCCAAAATCGAGCATACTACCGATATATTTTTTTAATCCGGCTCTGATGTCTTCATCGGTAGCCATATTTTCAGTAACAAGGCTATTTCCAAATTCCGATTTTTCCAGTTTCCAGTTTTTGTCCTTATCAATTCTAACAATAAAAGAATTAAAACCACTGGCACCTAATTCAACAACCCCTTTTAACTTGCCATTAATAGGTTCTTTGGCAACATAATTAAAAGAAGATGAACCTGTTGCAGTAGCTTCGTTGTCGCTGCTCGACGAAGTGCTACCCGATGATTCAGAGGTAGGCCCTGGCTCTGGAGCTTTTGTATTAGTTGTATCTTCGCTTTGCGCGCTTTTATTCATTAAAGATTTTCCCCAGCTTGTATTATCCAGAATATATTTGCCGCCAAAGAATAATCCTGCCAGAATAGCAAGCGTAATCAGGAATCTGGCAAATGGTGTGAGTGTTGTTTTCATTTTTTGTCAGTTTATAACCTATTAAGTTTTGTGTAAATATTAGATGCTTGATACCTATGCAGGCTTTGCCTGCGGGTGTTTTATTCAAAAAGTTTATCGTACTGGTTACCCGACGGTTTACTTGAAGAAACTTGTTTGCCTGCAATAAGGGCTTTTTTATCGTCTCCCAAAAGAAGTGATACGCCTTCTGTTTCCCATTTTTCAAGCATTTTCAGACCTTCTTCTTCAAATACGCCATTTTGCAGGTCAATAGAATCCATAAAGTTAGACGACATCTCCATGAAGCGTTCCATTTCTCCTACTTTCTGGCTTACATCATCTGCTATTGATTCCATAGCCATGTCAAACATCTGGCGTTGGTCTTTATTTCCGCTCAGAATATTCATAGCCGAACGCATAGCCGAATGGCTGGCACGAATGGCTTTTCTTTCTTGTTCTTTTACGGTTACTTGGTCTTTAATATCTTCGAGCATTATTTCAGAGTTCTCATACATTTTGCCTAAAACTCTGTATAAAATCTCCATTTTTTTATAGAGGTCTTCCAGTTTGATGTTCGATTCCTGCAAACGGCCAGCTTTACGGGCTTTCAGTACCATCATGGCCTGTTTGTCGGTTTCTTTGGCTTTGCTGGCAAGGTTGAGGTCGTTCTGAATTTGTTTTTTATTGTTTTCAATAATGGTTTTCAGGTTATACATCTGCCCCTTGAGTGTCGAAATTTGTTGATTCATTTTGCTCAGGTTATTTCTTAACTCATCAACATAGGTTTTAAGAATACCAATTGGGTCAAGCTGCACAAAAAGACCAGTAATCCACCGCATGATACTTTTATAAATGTAGAAAATGAGATTTCTCATTTTAGGGTCAAGTATCATATAAATAAGGGCTGCCAGAGCAATAAGCAAGCCAGCCAGATATAAGGTGTTTTGGGCTAAAGAAATTAAAACAGGTAGAGCTTTGTATAAAAGATACCCACCACCTAGCAATATACCTGCGGCGAATAGAGTCCCTGTTTTGCCTTCTGGGCGTTCCCAAAACGATTTGGGTTTTGATTCTTGAAGTTCCATTGGTTATTTGGGTATTCCCTCTGCCCCCGCGAGGAATTTGATAAAATTTATAATGTATGTTTATTATTCTATCAGAGTAAAGGGGCTTTCTCTTTTAGAATCAGGGTTTATTTACTTTAAGTATTTACTGATGTTTTCCATGTCTTTCCCTATTTGGCCTGTTAGCTCTTCGTAGGTAGCATGAAAATCACTCAACGTTGTTTCAATTTTTACTACGGCATCAGATATCTCTGCTTTCATTTGTTCCATATCATTCTGGTGTGCCTGAATTTCTTCGGTTAGTCGGGCTATTTGTTCGCCTTTAGCTTTAATGGTGGCTTCCATGTCGGCAATGGCTTTTTCCTTGTTACCAATTTGCTTCTGGCGTTGGGTGTTTACAGATTCCTGAAACTTGGTATCTTCTGATTGCAAAACTTTCAGGTAAAAACCAGCCGACTCGCTTAGCTTCTGAGGTGTAACACCCATAGCCTGTGCCGCAGCAAACGCCGAAAGATAACGCGTTTGTTCATCCATGGGCATTTTGGCTAGGGTCTGCAAAGATTTTTTATATTCCAGATAATCAAAACCTTCCTGATTGTTGGTCTCCATTGCTCCTAGCAGAATATCATAAAATTTCTCTGATGCTTTTCCGGCAGGAACGCTGACGGTTGGCGTAGGAGTGGGTGCAGGAGCAGGCTTGCTGCCCGATGTTTCAGACTTGGCTGTTGCATCGGCTTCGGTTGCTTGCCCATCGGTAGGGGATTCTACGATAAAAATACCCTTTAGTTTTTTTAGAAAATCGCTCATTTTTAATTCTAAGCTATGGTTTTAGCGTGAATAAAATTAAAATTAGGTTTATGTGAAATAATTTCGATTCAAATTTTGAGGTATTATCAAGAATCTACAAATGATAATCATACAATACAAGCAAACGGAGTGTCGAATGGTTAAATTTAGTGATGATTTTTGAAAACTTACAAATCTGGTCAGATTTTTATGTAAATATCTTATCTGATAAAAACCAATGCTATTCTAATGAATTTATTCGCTAAAAAATAAGGCTGTAAAAATTCTAATGTATAAATTTGTAAAGAATATATGTTGTATAGACAAGTTTATGACAAATACCGTTAAGATTTCCATAGCCGGACTAGCAGCCTTAGGTATTGCAGGCATGATGGCATTCAGCTTTAATCCTTTTTCAAGTCAGGTCGATTTCAATACCGAAATCAAACCGATTTTGAACAAGCATTGTGTGTCGTGCCATGGAGGTGTAAAAAAAGCAGGAGATGTTAGTTTTCTGTTTTCGCACGAGGCAATCAATACCAAAGGGAAATCAGGTAAAGTGGCTATTTTACCCGGCGATGCCGAACACTCGGAGTTCTACAAACGACTTGTTACAAAAGATACCGAAGAGCGTATGCCTAAAGGCAAAGACCCTTTAAGCCATGAAGAAATAACGCTCTTGAAAAAATGGATTGACCAAGGCGCGCCTTGGGGAGACCATTGGGCTTATAAAAAGCCAGCAAAACCAGATGTGCCTTCGGTAGGTGGTTTTTTTGCGCGTTTAGGTCTTTATAAAGATGATGAAACCCGATTTGCCAAAAACGAGATAGATAACTTTGTGTTACATAAACTCAAAGAAGAAGGCTTGCGCCACTCGCCACAGGCTGATAAGGGTACCTTGTTACGGCGCGTGTATTTAGACCTCACGGGCCTGCCTCCCACAGAACAACAATTACAGGCATTTCTGCAAGATAATTCTGAAAATGCTTACGAAAAAGTAGTCGACCAGCTACTGGCTTCATCGGCTTATGGTGAGCGTTGGGCCGCCATGTGGCTTGACCTTGCCCGATATGCCGACACAAAAGGATATGAACGGGATGTATACAGAAATATCTGGCGATACCGTGATTATGTCATTGAAGCCTTTAATAAAGACAAGCCATTCGACGAGTTTACAATTGAGCAATTAGCCGGCGATTTACTCCCAAACCCAACCAAAAACCAACTGATAGCTACGGGGTTTCATCGTAATACCATGAATAACGATGAAGGCGGTACCGTTGATGAGGAGTTCAGGGTGGCGGCAACTATCGACCGCGTAAATACTACTTTTGACGTATGGCAAGGCACTACCATGGGGTGTGTGCAGTGTCATACGCATCCGTACGACCCCTTTGTGCATGAAGAATATTACAAAGTAATGGCGTTTTTTAATAATGCCCGCGACGAAGACGTTGTTAGCGACACTCCTTATTTAAGATTCTATAAACCAGAAGATTCTATAAAAATAGAAGAAGTAAAAAAATGGATTCTGGCGAAGGGAAGAAACGAAAAAGATTTTGAAAAATTTGTGGAGGTTCTTGAGCCTAAATTTAATTCTCATGCCATTGAACCCCTTTCAGAAGGAACCTCATCTTTGCTCGATGCCAAGTATCTTGGTTTACAGCATACAGGGTATGGCCGTCTGAAAGGAGTAACACTTACTGATAAAGACCGGCTGGTGATGAACTTTAATACAGGTACTGAAAAAGGAACCTTGTATATCAGAGACACTGACGTAAACGGTAAAAACATTCTGACTATTCCTATTCCGAAGGCAGGTGATACGGTTATGTTTTACCCTTTGCCCAAAATGGTGGGTAAACACGATCTATACTTCGTTTTTAATAATCCCAAAAAGCCTAAAGATTGGTTACAGATTAAATGGTTGTCGTTTCAGAAAACTTTCGGGGAAGGAAAAGAATACGAATCAGTTGAATTACAATATAAGCAGATATTAAACGCCAAAGCCGATTTTACGCCCATTATGAGTGAAGGAGAAGGCGATTTGGCTCGTGAGCAACACATTTTTGAACGCGGCAACTGGTTAGTACATGGAAAGGCAGTTAAACCAGATGTGCCGAAGTATTTATCAAAAATGCCCGAAAACTATCCTAAAAACCGTTTAGGTCTAGCAAAATGGTTGGTAGACGGCAATAATCCGCTTACGGCACGGGTGACTGTGAATCGGTTCTGGGAACAAATTTTCGGAACAGGTATTGTAGAAACCGTTGAAGACTTCGGTACACAAGGCTTTAGTGCAAGTAACCCCGAATTGCTCGATTATCTGGCAGTTAGCTTTCAGAATGATATGAAATGGAGCATTAAGAAGCTACTCAAAATGATTGTGATGTCGGGCACTTATCAACAATCGTCAGAAGTCAATAAAGAGCTTCTCGAGAAAGACCCTTACAATCGTTACTTGGCTCGTGGGCCACGTATCCGCCTCACAGCCGAACAGGTACGAGACCAAGCTCTTTTGGTAAGCGGGTTGCTATCAAAAAAAATGTATGGTAAAAGCGTAATGCCATACCAGCCTGAAGGGTTATGGCAGTCGCCGTGGAGTGGCGAATCTTGGAAACTTTCACAGGGTGAAGATAAATATCGTCGGGCTATTTACACTTTCTGGAAACGTACAGCACCGTACCCGTCAATGATGTCGTTCGATGCCCCAAGCCGCGAATTCTGTCAGCTGAGACGCTTGCGCACTAATACTCCCTTACAAGCTCTTGTAACCCTCAACGACCCCGTATATGTAGAGGCCGCGCAGGAATTGGCAAAAAATATGCTCAAAAAGGGCAAAACTCCCGAAGAACAGATACAGGCAGGTTTTAACCTGATTATGATGCACGACATCGACATTAAAAAATTACAGGTACTTGCAAAGCTTTATAAACAAACCGAAAAAGAATATAGCAAGAACCCTGTGGAAGCCTATAAATTCTTTGGGAGGTCAGACACCTCCCCTAAACTGGCAGCAATGGCCGTTACTGCCAATGCCATGCTGAATCTGGATGAAATTGTAACAAAAGAATAGAAAACGTATATTTCTGGGCGAAGCAACAAACACTTAATAAATTTTCAGGTTTAATTCAGGTCTGGAAATACTAATAATCAGGAATATTTGTTTATTAGAAGTGTCATTTAAAAATACATTAGAACCATGAAAAAAATATTTTCGATTCTTGTCGCGCTTACGCTTCTACTGAACTTCAATACAGCCTTTTCGCAAGATTGTGGCGGTTATTTCAATTTCAAGAAAGGAATGAAAGTTGAAATGACTTCTTACGACAAAAAAAATAAACCAACGCTTACTACTAGATATGAAGTGCTGGAGTATAGCCCCGATGCCGGAGGTATGTCGGTAAAATTTGCTCATGAAATATATGATGCAAAAAACAAACTACTTTCAAAAAGTGAATCGACAGGGAAATGTGTAGACGGCGATTATTACACAGATATTCGGAACATAAGTGCTGATATGATGCCTAAGTCGCCCGATATTAAAGTGAGTGTCACCGGCGACCAGATGGTATACCCCAGAGATTTAAAAGTGGGAGATACCCTAAAAGATGCCAGCGTAAATATTAAGTCAGGTTTTGAAGGAGGCATGACTATCATGAATATGAATGCCAACATTGCTAACCGTAAAGTTGAAGCCTACGAAACAATAGAGACTCCTGCCGGAAAATTTGAATGTGCAAAACTGACTTATGATTTGGCTATGAAATTCATGGGTAATCGTAAATTAAAATGTGTTGAATATCTGGCAAAAGGGGTAGGGCTGGTAAAATTGGAGCAGTTCGATGAAAAAGGCAATCGCCAGAGCTATATGGAATTAACTAAAATTGAGGGTCAATAAGTTAATTGTTAGTATAATAGTTTTACCACGAGGGTTTGCCAGATTTTCTATACGATTGTACTCCTCGGGGTGGTTATATATGAAATCTTGTGTTACGTCGTGGTAATTTGTTTTTCAGTGTTAACATAAAAAATATATCATCCTGTAAAGCGTTCTTTAACGACGATTTTGAAGAACGCTTGAAGTTCTTTGCTGATAAATCTGTAAATTGCGTAAAAATTCATCCCTGACATAACAATGCAACGACGAGCGGCCTTAAAAACATTTGCCCTGAGTATTGGTAGTACTCTTGTTTTACCTTCCTGGGCTAATGCCTGGAGTAAAGAAACCCTCCAGCAATCTTCTATTATTCTTACACCTTTACAAGAAACCCTGTTAGCCGAAGTAGTAGGAACCATTATTCCGAAAACAGATACCCCTGGTGCCAAAGACCTGAACGTAGATAAATTCGTTACCCTTATGGTTGCTGATTGCTACGACACCAAAGCGCAGGATACCTTTGCCAAAGGGCTGGTAGCAGTTGACGAAATAGCCAGAAAAGAATATAATAAAACTTTTATTTCTTGCGAACCCACACAAAAACTGGCAGTATTAAACAAAATGGATAAGGCTGGCAATGATACCGAGAAAGGGTTTATCAGGTTGGTAAAAAATCTTACTATTCAAGGCTATCTGAACTCAGAGTATGTCATGACTAACCTACGTGTGTACGAGTTTATTCCGGGGCGTTATCATGGTTGTGTGCCTGCCAAAACGCAGGCTGGTAAGTAAAAAATCCTAACTGTTATTAAATTTAATTTACAAATTATGTCATATTTTAATATAGATGCTGTTGCGGCACAAACTTTCGATGCCATTGTTATTGGTTCGGGCATTAGCGGAGGTTGGGCTGCCAAAGAATTAACCGGAAAAGGGCTTCGTACGTTGGTACTGGAACGTGGCCGTGAAGTAAAACACGTAACTGATTACCCAACAACCATGATGCAACCTTGGGAGTTTGAGCATCGCGGGCAATTGAAAAAAGAAGTAAGAGATGCTAACCCGATTGTGAGTAAATGTTATGCTTTTTATGAGGGAACAGAGCAGTTCTTTGTGAAAGATGCCGAACACCCGTATGTACAGGAAAAACCTTTCGACTGGATTCGCGGCTATCAGACGGGTGGTAAGTCTTTGCTTTGGGCCAGACAAACCCAACGATGGTCAAAATATGATTTTGAAGGCCCTGCCCGTGACGGTTTCGCGGTAGAATGGCCTATTGGTTATGATGATATTGCTCCGTGGTATAGCTATGTTGAGAAATTCGCGGGTATTTCAGGCAATAAAGATGGCTTGGCAAGTTTGCCTGACGGAGAGTTTCTACCACCTCATGAAATGAACTGTGTCGAAAAGTATTTCAGCCAACAGGTTGCTAAAAACTATACCGACCGCCATATTATTATGGGCCGTTGTGCGCACATTACTGACCCTAAACCAGTTCATCTTGCGCAAGGGAGAGCCAAATGCCAACACCGTACCATTTGCGAACGTGGCTGTCCGTTTGGTGGTTATTTCAGCAGTAATGCCTCTACATTGCCGTGGGCGGCTAAAACCGGAAAAATGACACTTCGCCCTGACTCGGTGGTGCATTCAATCATTTATGATGAAAAGAAAGGCAAAGCCACAGGCGTAAGAGTAATTGATGCCAATACCAAACAAATGACCGAGTATTATGCCCGCATTATTTTTGTAAACGCCGCAGCATTAAACTCAAATCTGATTCTGTTAAATTCTGTTTCGAGTCGTTTCCCGAATGGTTTGGGTAATGATAATGGTTTGTTGGGTAAATACATAGCTTTTCATAATTATACAGCTACCATCAGTGCTGACTACGAAGGTTATCTGGATAGTACAACCGATGGTCGCCGTCCGAACTCCCCTTATATTCCACGTTTTCGTAATGTATTCAAGCAAGAAACTGATTTCTTGCGTGGGTATGCTTCTGGTTTTCAGGCAGGCAGATATATGCGTGATGATAGAAGCGGTATGGGCGAAGATTTGAAAAAAGGTTTATTGAACCCATATTTGAATAATGTATGGAATGTAGGTTCGCACATGATGGGAGAGACCATTCCGAAAGAAAGTAACTATGTAAGATTAGATAAATCGAAACTTGACCCTTGGGGTATTCCACAATTGAGCATTTCGGTTGATTATGATGATAACGACCGTAAAATGGTGAAAGATTTCTTTGAGCAACTCACAGAAATGTATACCAAAGCAGGTTTCAAAAATATTCGTACCAATGATTCAAACCGTACTCCCGGGCTTGATATTCACGAAATGGGTGGCGTAAGAATGGGTAAAGACCCTAAAACTTCCTTACTCAATAAATGGAATGCCCTGCACGAATGCAAAAACGTATTCGTAACCGATGGTGCTTGCATGACCTCAACCTCAACCCAAAACCCATCGCTCACTTACATGGCCCTAACAGCCCGCGCTGCTGATTATGCTGTGAAGGAATTGAAGAAAGGGAATTTGTAGGATGGATTTTGAATGTATAAGTGGGCCTTGTAGGTGAGAACCTTCAAGGCTTTGCTTTTGGAATTTAATTAATCACTTATATACCTTAAATATAAATGATTGCTGTTAAGCTGACTAAAGAAGAAGTTATTAAAGCCTATGCTTCTCATACCAAAGAGAAAACCAGAGTATTATTGCTAATAAAATTTAAAGACGAAACTTAAAGCCTAATTATTGGTCTCAATACCCATACCACTCAGCCCACCACGCCTGCAATTGCCTACGAATTTCGTTCTCACGGGCATTGTTGCTGGGTTCGTAAAGTTTGGTGCCTTTCAGGTCGTCGGGCAAAAAGTTGAGTTTCGTAAAATTACCCTCGTAATTGTGGGCATATTTATAATCTTTACCATAGCCAATTTGCTTCATTAGTTTGGTAGGCGCATTGCGCAGAGCTAATGGCACGGGTAGGTGTGAGGTCTTTTCTGCCAGTGCAATAGCATTTTCAATAGCCATATAAGACGCATTCGATTTGGGCGAAGTGGCCAGATAAATAGCCGTCTGCGACAAAATAATTCTACTTTCAGGGTAGCCAATGGTCTTAACTGCCTGCATACAGTTATTTGCCATAATTACCGCAGTAGGGTTAGCATTGCCAATATCTTCCGAGGCCAGAATCAGCATCCGTCGGGCTATAAATTCCACATCTTCTCCGGCTATAATCATACGAGCCATCCAGTATAAAGCTGCGTTAGGGTCTGAACCCCGCAATGATTTTATAAAGGCCGAAATAATATCATAATGCTGCTCGCCCGATTTATCATAGCGGGCTATGTTGCGTTGTGCTACTTCTTCCACCAAGTCATCAGTAATCACAATGGGCGCATCAGGCGGGAAAGAAAAAGTGATAATTTCGAGCAAATTTAAAAGTTTACGACCATCACCTCCCGAAAGACGCATCAGCGCGTCGTAAGAGTCTACTTTTATGTCTCTTTCTTTTAAAACTATGTCTTCCCTTATAGCCCTGTCGGTAAGTTCTTTTAATTCTTTTTCTCCGAAAGATTCCAGCACATATACCTGACAGCGCGAAAGCACCGCACTATTAATTTCAAAAGAAGGATTTTCGGTAGTCGCCCCAATAAGGGTAATCTGCCCTTTTTCTACGGCTGCCAGTAGTGAATCCTGTTGAGATTTGTTATAACGATGAATCTCATCAATAAATACAATTGGGGGAAATAACCCCGATGGCCTTCCGATTACTTCGCGCAGTTCCTTAACACCAGAGCTTACAGCATTGAGTTGATGAAACTGCCTTTTGGTCGTTTCGGCAATTAGTAGGGCTAAAGTAGTTTTTCCGGTACCGGGTGGGCCCCACAAAATCATTGAAGGCACAAGGTTTGCCTCAATAGCCTTACGGAGAGGCTTGTTTTTGCCCAGAATATGTTCTTGCCCGATATAATCATCTAATTTCTTTGGGCGTAATCGTTCGGCGAGGGGTGCAGTCATCAGGTAAATGTTATGAGATTTTGCAATAAAGTATTCGTAGCGTTATTCTGACAGAAAGAAATATTTTCAATGACAAATATAGTTGGCTTCTTGGAATTGTAGAACCACTCTTCTATTTTTACCAATCGGAAAAAACAAAACCTGATTTACTTCGACCTATGGCAAAGAAAACTACTTCTACCAAGCACCAAGAAGAAACTCAACCAAGCATTCCTACTTTCAAAAACGTCGAACCCTTTAGTTTATTCACTGATTTTGACATTAATCTTTTCAAAGCTGGTAAACACTACCGCCTTTATGAAAAGATGGGGTCTCATGTGATCGAGAATCAGGGCGTTGTAGGAACTTATTTTGCCGTATGGGCGCCTAATGCGCGTTATGTAGCGGTTATTGGAGACTTTAATGGCTGGACTCGCGGCGCGCACCCTTTAGCTTCTCGTTGGGATGGCTCGGGTATCTGGGAGGGCTGGATTCCGAATATTGGAAATGGCGAAGTATATAAATATTTTATTTCATCCAATACAGGTGCTGATATTGAAAAAGGTGACCCCTACGCTCTGCATTGGGAGCACCCACCCAAAACGGCATCAATCATTTGGGATACTTGGTATGAATGGAAAGATAAGGAGTGGATGCAAACCCGCCGCCAGAAAAATGCTTTAAATGCGCCAATTTCGGTGTATGAAGTTCATTTAGGCTCATGGCAACGCGACCCCTCAGACCCTGAACGCAGGTTAACTTATCGTGAGATAGCTAATTCGTTAGTGCCTTACGTAAAAGAAATGGGCTTCACGCACGTAGAATTTATGCCCATCATGCAACACCCTTACGAACCATCATGGGGGTATCAGATTACAGGTTATTTTTCGACTAGCAGCCGTTTTGGAACACCTCAGGACTTTATGTATCTGGTTGAGCAACTCCATATAAATGGTATAGGTGTATTGCTCGACTGGGTTCCTTCTCATTATCCTGGCGATGCACACGGGTTATTCAGGTTTGATGGCACCGCTTTATATGAACATGAAGACCCACGTCAGGGTTACCACCCAGACTGGAAAAGCTATATCTTTAATTATGGACGTTATGAAGTGCGCTCTTTTTTGATTAGTAATGCACTTTTCTGGCTTGACAGGTTTCATGCTGATGGCTTACGCGTTGATGCGGTGGCCTCGATGCTCTACCGAGATTACTCACGTAATGCAGGCGAATGGGTGCCAAATATATTTGGCGGTCGCGAGAATCTGGAAGTTATTTCGCTTTTTAAAGAACTTAACGAAGAAATATACAGAAGTTTCCCTGATACCCAAACTATTGCCGAGGAGTCAACGGCATTTCCGGGGGTCTCACGCCCTGTTTATACAGGGGGGCTAGGCTTTGGAATGAAATGGATGATGGGTTGGATGAATGATACTTTACGATACTTTGCTAAAGACCCAATGTATCGTAAATGGCACCAGAATGACATTACCTTCAGTCTGGTATATGCTTTTTCAGAAAACTTTATGTTGCCGCTTTCGCACGATGAAGTAGTGTACGGAAAAGGCTCATTGATAGAAAAAATGCCGGGCGACCAATGGCGTAAGTTTGCTAATCTGCGCTTGTTGTTTACTTATATGTTTACGCATCCGGGTGCTAAACTTTTGTTTATGGGTGGCGAATTTGCACAATATGCTGAATGGAACTTTGAAAAAAGCCTCGACTGGCATCTGTTAGAACAAAAACCAAACAGAGGGATTAACGAACTAATAAAGGGGCTTAATAAACTTTATAGTAACGAAGGGGCTTTGTTTGATAAACAGTTTTCGGCCGATGGCTTTGAATGGATTGATACCAGCGACCGCGAAAATGCCGTGATAGTATATGCCCGCAAAGGATTCAACGAAAAAGAAAACATTATAGTTGTCTTAAACTTTACTCCGATTCCGCAAAGTCGTTACAGAATAGGTGTACTTGGGGCTGGTACTTATGAAGAAATATTTAACAGCGATGCCCTTGAGTATTGGGGTACAGGCGTGCTAAATGGGGAAGTGAATACTGAGAAAATCAGTTCTCATGGAAAAGAAAACTCTATGGAAATCATGCTTCCGCCATTAGGGGGAGTTGTGTTCAGACTGAAAGCCTAAACAAAAGGCCCTGAAAATAGTCAGGGCCTTTTGTTTAATATATAAATTAATGTCTTCAATGGTTCTTTGCTACTAAAAACTAATTCAATGAAGGATTTTGTGGGGTTTTAGGCATTGTTGATTTTGAGGTGAATACCAGCATTAAAATGATTGTTCCCAAAACGAATAATATACTAAGCTCGAATTGTGTGTCAGACGCTGACCCTAACACAATTTTCTGGGATGTTTTATTGAGTTTTTCTCCTTCCGAAATCTGAATATTAGAAAGCAGATTCAGGTTATTTAATAAACTATAAAAAGACTCATCGAGAACTTGTCTGGCTGTATGGGCATTCATCATAAAGTCAGACTCATAAATATGTTTTTGCTCAAGTTCTAACCCTTTACTAACGTTCTTCTTAAAATCCTTGAATAAAACCTCTTCGGTAGGGGTTAATCTGGTTTTTTCATAAGAAACCACTAATTGTTGAATAGCATTATTATGAAGTTTTAATTTTTCTTTTATCTGCCCAATGTTCTCATGCGTTGAGCAGTCGTCAACAAGTAGTTTTTTGGCAGATAAATGGTTAGAAAGTTCATAAATGTAGCTTTCGGCTAATAGGCGGTCTTCATATACTGCCGAAAAGCTATCACCTAACTGATTAAAATGGTGTTTATCAGATACATTCTTTATAAATAAAAAAACAAAAATTACTGTCAGAATAATAGCTGCCTTTATTTTCTGCTCGATACTATAAGCCCATTTCATGATAAAATACTGAGTTGATTTAATACAAATATAAGTAAAAATAACTATATTTTATGCAATAGCAACTCATTAAAGCAGCCATATTACTTTACTATATGAGGTCTTTAATTATTTTGACTGAGATACTAATCTACGTACTTTGTAAGCAATGACTTAAAGTCATCATAGGGGCTTGGGTCACCTATTGCTCTGAATTTCCATGTGTTGTCTTTACGATATATTTCTGCAAAGGTCATCGAACACATTACGTTATAGGTGCTATCATTTGATAGGCTATAACGGGCTATTTCTTTACCTTTTGCATCAATTGCTCTTATAAAAGCATTATTAAGCATTCCAAAATGCTGGTTATTTGCCTTTCCCTGATAAATGGTCACTAAAAATACAATACTCTGATATTGATGGCTTAATGAATCTAGCAATACAACAATTTGTTCATCATCGCCATCACCGGCTCCAGTACGGTTGTCTCCCGTTGATTTTATATGGCCAGAAGGATGCTTCTGGTTGTTGTAGAAAACAATAAAAAAAGCTAATTAGAACGACAATACGATGATAAAAAAAATATTTATCGGTTATTTTACTGACTTTAGCTTCTTTAAAGTATTCCTTTATGAATTTTGGTCTCTATGGGTTACATTACGTTTTGAGCTATACGTTTTATTGATAATCCTTTTCTTAATATATACTAAGTACTAACTAGAGTAGTCAATTAGGCTCAGGTATTATTTAAAGTTAATCTTCGTCTGAGTCGCCAATAAAGTTTTTGAACCGCTGAACCGCAGCGTTGATAATAGAATTTTCATGCTCGCTAAATTCATAATAAGGCGCAATTTCTACCTCTATGCTTTTATTTCTAATAGTACATTGCCATGAGCCTACAATTTTGCCATCCAGAACAATTACCCGGCTGAATGGAAAAGTTTCACCCATATTCTGTACTATTTTTTCCTTTGGAAGAAATAAGGCATCTCGATTTTTATAAGCGATACCGTATTCGTCGTAATAAGGCAATAATAAAGAATGGTTCGGATGATTAACCGCTTCAGGATTTATGGGCGCATAGATATATTCTTGTCCCTCAACTTTTTTATGAATAAAGTACGGAGCCAGATTTGACACCCCAACTCTGGCTTCTTTCATTGTTAGACCAGACCACCAGACAAAATCCTGAATGGTTGCGGGGCCTCTGCTGGTAAAATATCTATGGGCCATTTCACTTAGGGCTTCTTCTTTACTAAGTGGGCTGGCATGAGGTACCCTCTCATCAATTAACGCATAGGTAAACTGTTTACCTTCGCGGGGGCCACTACAAATAATGCCGTCAAGTTCGGCTTGCATCATAATACAGCTTAAACCAATGGTGTCAGTTATTATACCTTGTTGTTGTAAAGCCACATTAAGGGCTGTGCGTGTTAGGTGCTTTCTGCCTTCTAACTGCCTGATAATTATGTCATTGCATTTGGTAAACACATGGCTGTCTAACCCATATTTACGATACTGATACGCATTAAAGGCATGTACGCGCGGAGCAGTCAAAGCTAAAAGCCACCGGATGTCGGCAGGGCTTACAAAATGCCATGTAGGCCGCATCACATGAGTACGAAGAATAGCACCTTCGTTGAAAGCCTTTTCTACATCGCTATCTTTAGCGTTTATAAGACGTAACCCGATAGACCAACGAGCCATGGCATATTCTTGTGCTTGCATGGCTAGCATTGAGGTAACTACTTCTTGCGGAGTGTTAAACTTAGGCACACTAATATGCTGGTTATAGAGCCTTTGCGTAATAATTTCGGTATCGGTCATAATAGTTGCTGTTATGTGTTTGCGGAGTAGTACGAAAGCTATTGGCTTAATTTGTGGTAGTCGAACCACCTTTTTATACGTAAATTTATAAATCTTTTCAGATAAACATCATTAATAAATACGTTCGACCAGTTATTGAATCTCTGGCATTGAACGCCCAGATAAAATAAATAAAGACTAACCCCTAGCATAGGCAAAATTCTACGCTCTTCGTTACTTATAGGTGTAACAGACTCATAGCCCTCCAAAAAACTATTGAGTTTACTCTTGTATTCATTTTCATCTGTTTCGGTACTATGTATCTGCATCATATAATAGGCTATGTCGTAGCATTGCCAGCCATTTCCACAAAAATCGAAATCAAAAATAGTTATTTCTTTTTCCTGATAAATATTGAGGTTGTCAAACCAGATGTCAAGATGTACAACGCCTTTTCTTAGTTCAGCCGAATTAACCTGACTTAGTTCTTTCAATAAATATTGCTGTGCATAGCTGATAAAGGTTACTTCTGGGCTATCTTCCGGCAAAAAATGCCAGAAGTTTACCAATGTACTCACTAAAACGGTTTCAGGAGTATAAGTGATTCGCTCTAGTGTGAAATTATGTGTAATCTGATGAAAACGTGCCATTATTTCCCCAATACGGTAGTGTAGTTCTGCTGAAAAATTAAGTGTTTTAGCTCCTTTGGCATAAGAAAACATAACCCCTTGCTTCATTCCTTCAGGGGCATTTAGCTCTTGAATGTAATTTTGCTGGGTGTCGGCAATAGCATAAGAAACAGGCAAGTCATTATCTTTTAACAAATTCAGAAGCCTTATTTCTTCCTGAATTTCTTTATTGCTTCGCCAGTTAAGGCTGTAAACCCTGAAAACAAACTTTGCTGCGTTGTCGGTTACTAAATAAATATGGTTAATTCCGGTCTTTATAAGCCTACAAATAGTTTTTGAACTGAGTCCGTATTGTTTTTGTAAAAATATACTCAAGTGATTTTCTGAAAGTGTTGAAGTAATTACAGGAAAGTATGCCATAGCTTAAATACAGTAGTTGATTTAAATTTATTATCATAATGGCCTTTTTAGTAAGGCATTGATTCGGATACGGTTATATTGTTGTAAAAAAATAGGGTAAACATTAAAAATAATATTACTAGCTGTCATAATAATGCCGTCATAGATAAATCCATGGATAAAAGCATAAATAGTTGCAAGTAAAAAGAAAACAAAAACCATATAGTGGAATCTTTCATTAACATAAGACCTCCCAACTACTTTTTTAAAAGATTGTTTGTTGTCTACGTATTTATAGGCAGGGTACCGGCTTCTGATAAATTTGTTAATGAGGTCTCCATCCTGAGTATATTTTTTAATGAACCTTATGCCTATTTTATGGTAGATGTGGGTATTGTGGCTCAACTGTATTTTATGAAGAAAAGCCGTAGGGATAAACATTGTAGGCAAGCTGATACCGATAAACAGATAAAGTATTTTTAACGACATATAGCAGTAGCAGAAATAAACAACCGGAGCAAAACACAGAATAGCCCAAAAAAAATTGACTATTTGGTTATACACACCCACTTTTTGCTTAATGTTGCTCGCTTTCATACGTTTAAATAATGTAACTGTTAAACACAGAAAAACCCATTCGCAGGAACGGGTTTTTCAATATTTGCTTCAAATCGTTGTATTTAAAGCCTATGTCTTTATCAAAAATCAGAACCTAGCGAAATATACAATTTAGGTTTGCCTACTTCTTTATCTTCAAGCCCCCAAGCGTAATCGACCTTTACAAAATAACCCAAAATGGTGCTTCTTGCGCCTACGCCATAACCAATAAGGAATGGGTTTTTGAAATTGGTTACAGTAGCTCTGAATGGGTTAGTGCCACCGCCGATAACCTCGGTGTTAAGGCTATTCTGACGATTAAACGGCCCCTTATTACCAAACCATGCTGTGCCAATGTCGCTAAAGCCTACAAATTGCATATTTCTTAAGAAATTAGATGTAAGGGAGCCTTTAGAAAAGTACTGAGCCAATGGTAAGCGTAATTCCAGGTTAGTAAGCAAATGGCTGGTGCCGTACAACTTGCCAAAATTAAAACCTCTTAAGCTACCTGCAAAATCATAAAATAAAACATCTCTTAAGTCGCGGGGTACACCTACATTTTGCCCGTTAGGGAGTTCAACACTACGATTAATGGCATTTTCTACACCACCCAGAAATGTTACTTTTGGTGCGCTGCCTAGTGAGCGACTGTACGACAGGCGAGCAGCAAAAATAAAGGTTTTCAGAATTCGCTGATAATGACGGGCATCAACCACCATCCGGCTGAAATTTTCGGTGCTAGATGTTAAACTATAAGAGCGTTCAAAACGAACTTTGGCCCGTGAGCCTAATAAAACCTTGCTGAATAAAGGTGTGGTATTATCAAAAACAAGTTCGGCTTTATAGCCCACATAATACGAGTTCAGATTTTTGCGCCCAACTTCGCCCAAGTCAATGTCAGTAGTAGTTACAAGAAAAGGCGATATACCCAAACGCATATTTTTATTGAAAGGATAATTGGCATATCCTGAAAACTTGTTGTAATAGAGGCGTCTGTCAACAGCAAACAAGGCTCCGGCAGGGGCATTGATATTAAGCGGACGGAACAGAAATAATGTGCGGTTATCAATTTCACCAAATGATAGCGAACGGCGCATAATACCTAGTCCCCAGTCAATACGTTTGGCGTTGTTGTTATATTCCAGAAAAATATCATGGTTTTTAAGCACAGGTGTAGCAAAAACTCCGATTTTAATATTATGATTTTCGAGCAAATCGTTTAAAACCAGTGTAGCTCTCAAACCCATTCTTCTCACGGGGTCCATCAGGAAATCGGTCTTTACATCATTGCCAACCATAATATTTTCGTAAGCAAATGGCCCTTTTATTTTTAGGGTTTCTTTGTAACGTCCAAGTCTTGTTGGGAGTTTGTCGAGGTTATCCGTTTTATTTTTGGCTGTTTCATTAGCCAACGACTTTATGATATTTTCTGCATCAAATTCATAATTATCGGTATCTACTTCTCCTTTTTCAAGTACAAGTTTTTCTTTAGGTTTTGAAAGGTCTATCTTGGGCGATACCGTAGATTTTTTGTCGGGCTCTTCCAGTTTTTCGTTGTTACCGGCATAAGCACTATTGATGTAGAACTCTTTCCATTCTCTCATAAAACGGTTGTACGAAATCCCCAATGTGCTTGTGATACTCGATTCTTCGGTACGGATAATACGTGTAAGATTAAGAATATTCGAGATATTATCTTTCCCATAACGCATAGCAATGTAGTTCCAGATAGATTGTCCCACCAATTCGGCATCTTTTCCTTCCAGATTCGCTATTTTTTTATCCTTGTTTTTCATAACAGCCACACGCATACGATCGAGCATGGTAGGGTCTTCATTGTTTTCTGAAATGTAGGCCGAAATCCCTGCCATGTACCATTCCGGTACGGTTAGTAGCAATGAGCTTTGCAAAACTTCTTTCAGCGAGCCTCCGTAAAGCATATCATATACAAACAGGCGGGCAATTTGCCGGATAAGTTCTTTCTTGAAGGTCTCTTCGTTGCCTGTGTAGGCAATCTGCACGCGTGATTTAGTAAGATTAAGCACACTGCCATCTAAATCAATAGGAGCAGTAAGGCCAATATTACTCTGTGCGAGGTCTTTGGGCGAGTTGTACAGAAAAATCTTCATAGTTGTGAAAGGCGTATAGCCCAACAACTCTGTAATTCGGTCATATTCGCCTTCCGAGAGCTTGGCGGCATTCTGTGCAATTTTGTCACCACCTCTGTAATAATTAAATTCAAAATTATTACTTCTGATAGTAAGCCATTCAAACCTTTTTTGCTGAATACGATTCTTCCCGAATTCTTCCTGTGAGGCAGCAAAATAGTTCTGAGCAGAGGCCGTATGTATTCCTATGAAAATAAGAGCACTAGCAATAAATAAGCGTATACCGCTTCGACGATAAGTAGAGAATTCTTTCATAGCCCTCTGTATATATTTGCCGACAATAAGGCGGCTCAAACACTGAATTTCTTGGATTATGGGTTTTGCTTTATCCTATAACGAATATAACGAATAAAATCGTCGAATGTTAGAATCGGGCATTAAATCTTTATTTTTTTCCAGATGAAGCAATAGCTCATGTGCAAAGTAAGGTGCTAATGATACTCCTTTAGTGCCTAACCCGTTAAAAACATAGACGTTTAAATGAGATGGATGGTTGCCTAAAAATGGGCGACGGTCTTTTGTGGTAGGGCGTATGCCTGCCTGTTGCGTAATTACCTGATAGGGTTTAAGAAGAAATTTATCAATTTTTGATAAAATTGCTTCTTTACTTTCGTTGGTAGCTTGCCAGTCTAACTGATTCCAGACATAAGTTGAGCCGAATCTGTGTAGCTGATTACCAAGTGGAATAATCCATGAACCCTGATTCACAATTTCCTTGATGTTGTAGTCTGCAATTGCTGCAATAAGGGTTTCGCCTTTGGCCGGATTAAAAGGTAACCATTGAAACAAAGGATTCTGCGACGCATAATAGCCCTCACAGAAAATGATTTTATCTGCCTGCAAGTTTTTATAAGTAACCTTTTCGGCTGAAATACTTAGTGCCTGATATTCAAATTTTTCTGCTTGATAAGCCTCTGCTTCAAGAAAGAGTTCTTGTAAAACTTGTAGCATGAGCGGTACATCAACCCAGCCTGCTGAGGTAGTATAAAGGCCCCCCAGCGGGTTACTGATGCCGTCGTATTGGTTAGGAGCTATTAGCTGAATATATTTTCCTAAGTCAAACTCGTCGGTTAATTGTAAAAAGTGCCGGCGTTGTTGTTCATTGGCATAAGGCCGGAACAAATTTGTTTCGTGGTAAAAATGAGTATGAGTTTCTTGCTCCAGCGCAAGATAAAAATGTTTGGAATAAGGAAAAATAGTATCTGCCAGCCATGTTTTATCCAGATTTTTACCAGTAATGGGGTTAAAGATACCACCAGCCACTGCCGACGAAGTCGGAATGGATTCATCATTGAGTATCAATACTTTCCGGTTAGCTTTTAATAGTTCATAAGCTAGTAATGAGCCGGCTAGACCTTGCCCTACAATGATGTAATCGAGCTTTTGCATACTTATGAAGAAACTTTTTTCATGGCTTCCTGAGCCAACAAACAAACAACCTCTACCTGTTCGTCGAGTGTCATATAAGAGGTATCTACTTCAACAGCATCTTCGGCTTTTCTTAGTGGGCTTTCTTTTCGGGTAGTATCAATAAAATCCCTTTTTTTGATATTCTCGATAATTTCTTCCAAATCAACCAAGTCACCTCGCTCGTTGAGTTCTATCTGTCTACGGTTTGCCCTGATTAAAGGGTCGGCAGTCATAAAAACTTTTAGTTCTGCATCCGGAAAAACCACCGTGCCTATATCGCGCCCATCCATTACAACTCCTTTCTTTTTACCCATTCGTCTTTGTTGGGCTACCATTGCGTGTCTTACGGCGGCAATAGCACTTACTTCGCTTACCTGATTGGCAATATATAATTTTCTGATTTCGTCTTCTACATTCAACCCGTTCAGATAGGTTTCGTTTTTCCCGTCTTTAGGATTCATCCGAAACTCAATATGAATGTTTTCAAGGGCTTTCTCGACTTCTTTATCATTGGTGAGTGTTATCAGGTGCTGATGAAAATAAAGCGTTACGGAACGATACATGGCACCTGTATCAATATAAGTATAGCCTAGTTTTTTTGCCACCCTTTTGGCTGTCGTGCTTTTTCCACAACTCGAATAGCCATCAATGGCAATTGTAATTTTTTGCATTCAATCCTAAAGTTTTTGCAAAGAAAAATCTAATTTGCGAGAGTAACAATTGGTATATGCAGGATTTAACGAAATAGATTGTATAATCTTAAAAATATTCAGGAAATCAGCCAACTACTGCAAAGCCTTTAATAAACACAGTATCATGAGAACCGTAGGTATTCTGATTTTTGATGAGGTAGAAGTACTAGATTTTACTGGTCCTTACGAAATATTTGGCGTAGCCGGAAAACAAGGGGGAAAGGAAGGGTATTTTAAAGTATTTACGGTGGCCGAAACCTCCAGAATAAGTGCCAGAAATAATCTGGTAGTGATTCCTGATTATACCTTGAGCGATTGTCCGGTGCCTGATATTCTGCTTGTACCCGGTGGAGGTGGATACAGACCCGATGGAACGCCCTTTGGTACCAGACGCGAAATGAATAACGACAAGCTACTGGCATGGCTAAACGAGATGAACGAAAAGGTTGAACTCCTGTTGTCGGTTTGTACGGGTTCGCTGATTCTGGCTAAAGCAGGTTTGCTTGAAGGACTGGCAGCTACTACTCATTTTAAGGCCGTTGAACAAATGCGTGAGGTTGCACCAAATACGACCCTATACCCCGACCAGCGATGGGTTGATAACGGGCGAATTATTTTGTCGGCCGGAGTATCGGCTGGAATAGATATGTCATTATACGTAGTGGCAAAACTACTGGGCAAACAAATCGCCAACGAAACGGCCGAGTATATTCAGTATGATTACTGGCGAATGTAATTTAAACAAACCCACAGAGGGAGTTATCCTGAAATTATATGTGAACGGAAGCCTGAATAAATGCCCTGATAGCATCAAAATCCTGAGCATTAAACCATCGGAAATCATCCTGATTCTTAAACCATGTCATCTGACGTTTGGCATATCTTCTTGAGTTACGTTTCAGAAGCTCAACCATAGTTTTGTAATCATAGTTTCCATCTAGATAGTCGAATATTTCTTTGTAGCCTACGGTTTGCAAAGCATTATGGTGCCTGTATTGAAGTAAACTTTGAGCTTCTGCTTCTAAGCCACTGGCTAGCATCAGGTCCATGCGCTGATTAATACGCTCATAGAGTTCTTCACGGGGGCGTTCAATGCCTATTTTGATAAAATTGAAACTCCGCTGAACTTTACTTTTTTTATGAAACTCCGAAAAAGGCAAGCCTGTACTAAGGCATACTTCTAATGCTCTTATAACACGTTGTGAATTTTGTAAATCGGCAGTGGAGGCGTATACAGGGTCAAGCTGTTGTAACTGGTTTGCCAAAGGCGTAAGTCCCTCGGTTTCGAGCCTTTTCATTAATTGTTCACGCAGGGCTAACGGAGCTTCAGGCATTTCGTCGAGGCCGTCGGTAAGTGCTTTTACAAAAAGCCCTGAGCCTCCTGTAATGATTACAACATCTTTTCGTTTAAAAATATCTTCTTCCAGTAATTTAACTACATCTCTCTCAAAATCACCGGCACTATAATAACTGGTAATACTATGAGAGTCAATGAAATGGTGTTTTACGCCTTCCATCTCGTCCTGAGTAGGTTTAGCTGTTCCGATAGTTAATTCACGGTAAAACTGCCTTGAGTCGGCCGATATTATCTCAGTATCGAGCAGGTGGGCTAATTGTATGGATAACGCTGTTTTTCCTACCGCGGTAGGGCCTACAATAAGAATAGCGTATTTAGTAGATGCTGTTGCCAAAGTACTTCTGAAACCTTAATTAAACAGCAAAAATAAACAAAATAATTAGCTTATTGGTCATTAACTATGTCTGGATTAGTAGCGGGAATGTGTCGTATTAGTATTATAAACCTGACAACGTTTTATATTTTAGCCTGTAAACTCAGATAAAAGCTACGTCCGTCGGATGGTAAAATACCCGGCCCCGGATATCCGGTTGCCCTACGTGTAAAATACATACGGTTTGACAAATTATTGATATTCCCTTCGATTTTAAACTTTTTAAACTGATAAGATACACTTACATCCATCACATCATAAGCCGGAATTAGGCCCACTACGGCTGATACACCACCGTCTTTGGCGTTGGTAGCCTCAGAATACTGGTCAGACAAATAAGTATACTGGAAAGATGCCTTCAGATTTTTATAACCAAGCCGAACGCCTGTTTTGAGATTAACATCTGGCACAAACTCAACTTTATTGCCTTTAATACCCGGTATCTGGCTGGCTTTATAAACCGAATGAATAAAGGCAACATTGCCAAATAAAACACCACTCAGGTGCTGGTTGGCTGGTTTACCAAGTTTGAGTAAATCGGCTTCAGCATAAGATTCCAGCCCCATAATTACGGCTTGCCCAATATTACCGCGGCGGCGTAATACGCGGTTGCTTTCGTCATAAAACTGAACCTCTCCAATACGATTATCGTAGTTCAGATAAAACATACTTACATCGAAATTATAAAGGCTAGTCTGGTGAGTACGTACACCTAAATCAATAGAATACCCTCTTTCGTCTTTCATGTTCGGGTCAATTACTGCCGACGGGTTGGCTGTACGCATATCGCTAAAGGTAATAGAACGGTAGTTCTGAGATATATTACTGTAAATGTCAATTTCAGCAATAGGCTTGTAGCTTAGCCCGACTCCTGCCAGTACAAACTGCCTTCCGTTGGTACGGGTTTCATTGGTACGGGTTGCACTAATAATATTACCCGCCAAATCGAACTGAATGTTTCCATAAAACCCATCGGCTTTTGTATGAATATATTCGTATCGTATACCCGGAGTAACCGAAAATTTGTCGTTCAGGTAAAATATGTTTTCAATAAACAAAGATGCATTGTTATTCGGGAAGCGGTAATCGTTGGCAATGCCTTCTTCATAATTAATAAAATTGAAATCGGCATCTTTTCCTCTGCTGCCTAAACCCTGAATGCTATGATTAAAACCATGATAATAGCGGCTTCCACCCAAAAAAATCAATAGCTTATCGCCAATAAAATAGCGTTTTAGGTAACGTGCTTCGGCTCCCCAGTTGTTAAAGTCGCCTTTAATCAGGTCACGTTCGCTGTTATCGTCAATTGTAGCTACACGATTAGGCCGAAAACCTAATGAATAACGGTACGCCGACAACCCAAATACTCGTAGATTAAACTCGTTTAGGGAGTTAAACTTATGGTCAAGATGTGCTGCCCATAAATTCCAGTTAACCTTAAACCAGTTACGTTCCCGATTGGTTTGCCGTGGGTTTTCAGCAAACATGGCATCGGTTAAGCCACCGGGTTGTTGTGACAGGTAACTCATGTGGGTGAGGTCGATGCCTATTGTAGTTTTTTCAGATAGTTTGTAGTCGAGGTCGGCATAAAAATTATAGCTGTCAAACCCTGAGTTTGCCCGCCAGCCATCGGCTCTTTTATATTGAAAAAAAGTATAATAGCTTAATTTATTAAGTGTGCCGCTTGCACTGGTAAAGGCATTGTAAAAGCCGAACGACCCCACGCTCTGGCGTGCGGTTAGCTCAAGTTTGCGGTCGGTAACGGGTTTTTTCATAACAAAGTTAATTAACCCCCCGAACTGTGTACCATATTGCAGCGAAGCGGCCCCCCGCACTATCTGAATACGCCCGACGGCTTCAATAGGGGGGGTATAGTAACTTTCAGGATAACCGAGGGCATCGGCACTTATATCATATCCGTTTTGCCGCACATTAAAATTTGCCGTACGGTTGGGGTCAAGGCCACGGCCTCCAATACTTAATTGCAGGCCTGCACCATCGTTTTCCCAGATATTTAAGCCTGCTACTCTTGAATATACCTGCCGCGCATTATTGGTAGCAAGGTTGGCCACTAGTTGTTCAGGCAAAATTACTTCTGATTTTTTGCCTTCATAAATACCCATGCTTTCAACGGCACGCATACGTGTAAAGCCGAAATCGGTCTGCTTGTCGGTTACCACTACTTCATTGAGTGTAGCATGGATTGAATCCAGAAAAATTTTCAGGTCAAGGTCTTTGTCAGTTAACCTGATTTCTTGTTGAGATGACTGGAAATCTTCGGCATAAGTTTGAACTTTGTAGGTGCCTGCTGCCAGATTTTTAAAGACAAAAATGCCTTTTTCGTTAGTCAGAGCCGTAGGAGAGCCTGTATTGAGTATAATTTTACAATTTTTAATGGCGTTACCGTCTTTGCGCGAATAAACAGTGCCGCTCAATTTATGCTGAGCCAGCGCAAATGTGCTAATCAGGCAAAAAATAAGTGTATTATAAACCTTCGATAGTGTCATGGAATGGTAAAATCCAAGTTTTGTGTTTAAAAGAATCTGTCTCTTTAGCCAAATCTGTTGTAGGGCTTATGAGCGGCCGCCCCATGCGACCGTTAAGTGCCACGTATGAATCGACATATACTTGCGGCTTTTGGAAACCCCGCAGCGCGTAATAGTCGCGTAATAGGTGGGCATACTGTAAAATCATGTCGGGTTGGGTCGACATCATTTTTTCCTGTAAAGTGCTCAGGAAGTCATTATTATTCACCACAACCTGCTTGCCTGTGCTATCTTTTACAGTAAATTGAGCGTATCCGGCTTTTTCCATAAGCATCACCCGCCACGAAAACCGATAACCTTCCTCGGTCCAGAACAACTCACCCGGGTAAAGCAAATACCTGAACGGGAAAAGTAGTTGAAACGTAAAAAACAGGATAAACAGCGGTTTAATATAAAAAGCCGGAAAATAGCTTTTAGTGGTTTCAATAAAATCGCTGGGCAGCCTGAACCAGTAACTGATACGGCGAATAAGATTTTTATGAAATACAGGAGAGAAAAAAATGAGTGCGGCTACCATCATAATATGCGGAAAAACCCCAATCGGAAATAGTAGAGCCGTCAGTACATGGAAAGTAACAACGGCTACATAAGCAAACATTCGTGTGGGAGCTCTCCATAGCAGGAAAGGAATACTCAAATCATAAATACAGCCAAACCAGCTAAAGGCGTAGGGTATCCAGCGTTTATTAAACCATTCGCCAATAATGGGCATATCATTACGAGCGGGTAACCAGATTTTCAGAGGTTGTGCCTGTAACAGCCAGTCGCTGTTTACTTTGGCCAGACCTGCATAAAAATACAAGATACACAGCATAAGTTTAAGAGAATCAATGCACCAGTTCGGAATATACTGCGCCAGTAGTCTTTTATTCCGGTACGCATCAACCGAAAAATAGGTGTGCGCAGGTAAGAAAATCATTAGAAAACTAACCAGACTAATAAAATAGTAGTGGTTCAGATAGGTAGATTTATCGATGAGTTCGATGTATGAAAAACTGGCAAACAAGCCAATAATGCTTAGGCGATAAAACAAGCCAATGGCTACTAAAAATGCACAAAGCCCACAGAAAGCAAAAAGAAAATACGTGTATTGCCCCAGCGGTTTAACGAACTCAAAGCCGAAAAATGGGAAAAAGAATTTTGGTTGGATATACAAATCGTTTATCCAGCCTTTGCTCCAGAAACGAATAATGCTGCCAAGCAACATAAGTCCGAAGCATATTCTGAAAACCGCTAAAGGAGCCGCAGAAACCTTTTTTCCGAAATAATTAGACATACCCACTGATTAATCGCCGTCGTTATCGGTATAAGTAATGGTAATACTCATGGCTGAGGTCATGTCTACCTTCAACATTCTGACAGCCTTTTGCATTTCGTTATATACTTCTTTTACAGCCTGATTATTAGTCTTGATTTCTTCATATAAAGGTAGTTTCAGGGCGTCAATTTTGTTTTTGCTTGCAGTGAACTGAGTGTTTATCAGTTCGGCTAGCGATAAACCCGTGGCACTATCTTTAGCACCGAGTGCATTCAGGTAAGTTTTAAAAGAAGGGCCTTCTGTGACTGTTTTAATACTTTTGCCATTGAAAAAGTCAACCACAGCCTGATGTGCCGTTTGGGCTAACACCAGCGATAAATCTTTTTTATAATAAGCCTCAACCTTTTCAGGAGCTACTACGCCATTAAGCATTGCGCCTGAAGGAATACCAAATTTACCAGAACGGATAAAACGCTCATAGTGTAGTACAAAACCATTAACCATTAAGGAGGTAGACGAACTAATGTCAAGCCCTGTTTTGGTAATAAATGTTTCACGATAGGTGCCGTTCCAGTCAGTCATTACTTTTGTTAGTAAAGAATTCATGCGGCTCACCAGTAACTTTACATAGGCAATTCGTTTAGCGGCGTCAGGCGCAGTTGTATAGAATGATAAAATGGCGGAATCGGTACTGCCCAGCCCATTTATCAGGTAGTCGAGTGCCGGAAAACCCTGTTGTGAATAAGCCGCGGGTACGTCCATATTAACAGCAGGGTCGGCTATGTTAGTGGCAATAGCTTTTTCATTGACCGGATATATATTGAAAAAATTTCTGAGTGTTTGTTTTTCTGCCGGTCCAAAATCAAACAATTCTACTTTTTGCCATTCTGTATAGGCATCAACCCATGCCGTCCGAAATCCAGTCAGGCTTGTGTTGTCGGGCTTACTAGTAAATGCCTCTGACTTCGCTACCATCTGGTCGAACTTTACTTTAAAATTTGCATAGGCCGGAATAATAATATTATCAGCCAGATTCGTAAGTATTGCTTTTCTGTCTTTACCTTCATCTACCGGAGTTGGTGGGTTGTCAGTGTTATTGGTTCCCCCACAAGCCCATAATATACCTACTGATAAAGCCAACAGGTATTTCTTTTTTAAGTGAAAAATTGTCATAAGTCGTAGAAATAAAACAGTGGATTGGTAATGTTAACCACCAATCCACTCTGATATATTAAAATAGCGTCGTTACAGTTTGAATTTGGCAGTAATGGTATCAGCTGCTGCATTTATTTTCTCGTTGGTTAAATCCCAGAAACCATTAGTTGAACCAATAAGGTTATTCAGGATATCGTCTGAGAATTTTGCATCCGCACCATTCAGTTTGCAATATCTTAGTGAATAAATAAAGCCTAACCCTTCGCCCATAGCATGTGCTCTTGCTGCATCGGTAGTGCCGGTTTTCCATTTACCCAGATACCCCACTGCTGCTGCTGCAATAGCTTTTTCCATTTCTGTTCTTATAAAATTAGCCTGTGCTTTTACCTCGGTCAGGTCGTTATTTACAATAGCTACGCGTCCTTTCAGAAAAGCCGGATAAATTTTTGCATAACTGGCTTTGTTGTACTCCCAGATATATGAACCCAGAAAAGATTCTGTTGTGCCTCTGGTTGCGTCGGTCGAATTAGCCAGATAAATAGGACTTAATGTTAATATGCCGTAGGCTTCGTCCCAGTTATGTTCTAATTGTGAATATTTTTTGCCTGATACAAGTGTGGTGTTGTCGGCTTCGAGCCCTTTATTTAGCAATACATTGCTGATATAATCTAGTTGTAAGGCTCCAATCAACGACTTCTGAATAATCTGTGCTATTTCGATACCTTTGGCATCAACCAGATAAGTACCTGTTTTTCCGGCTACTCCTTTCGAGGCGTTTGCTCCAACCGATTTACTTACATTAGCCATTTCTGTAAATAAACCCTCCATCCTTGTACGTGCGGCTTCTGCCTCTGTGGCTGACAGAGAAGAGGCCGTCAGGCTTCTAAGCTGAACACCAGAATTATTAAGCGAAGTGCCTGAAATATTTAAAGAAGGAATATCAGTAAACGGGTTGCCCGAATTGGCATACATATTTTTCATGACGTTGGCGTCAAGGGTCTTGTTATCTCTTACAGCTGCACCAGTATAATAGTTTAGGGCCTGAAAAATTCTGTAACGGTCATTGCCAGATTTTAAGTCAACTGTGGTATCTCCTTGTGCATCTACGAAAAGACTTTTGTATGGAGTGCTAGAGGTAGCCTTGGCATAGTCGATTTTAGTTCGTAATGGACTTACTTCTTCGTCTTTACAGGCTGTTAAGCCCGCCATAATTACTGAAACAAAAAGAATTTGAGTTTTACCGATACGTTTAAACATGGTGGCTTTTTATTTTTAATGGATTTAAATTTCGATGCAAATATATTGTATTTAGACTTAATCTAAATAAAATTTAGCGTAATTTTTTTTTAATTTTTTTGTAAATATCTGATAATAAGGTGATTATTTTTCGAACTAATGCCTTTGGTAGCTAAATCGGTATCAAGTTTGCAATTACGTGTAATCATATTCTATCTTTGTTGTAGAATGGTTTAACGTTTACATTAATTAAATGAAACTTTTTTTTAGAAAGACAGGTGAGGGCAAGCCCGTTATTATTCTGCATGGAGTTTTTGGCTCATCAGATAACTGGTTTACCATTAGTAAAATGATAGCAGAAAAAGGATTTGCTGTATATGCACTTGATGCCCGAAATCATGGGCAATCGCCACGTAGTGAGGAATTTAGCTATGAACTCATGGCCGAAGACCTGAACGAATTTATCGATGATAATCAGTTGGATAAACCTGTAATTATCGGCCATTCGATGGGTGGCAAAACTGTGATGCACTTTGCCATGAAACATGAAGGTAAATTCAGTAAACTAATAATTGTTGACATCGCACCTAAATATTATCCGTCGCACCATGGGCATATTATTCAGGGGCTTAATTCTATTGATTTAGATACCCTCACTAACCGTAAAGAAGCAGAGTTACAGCTAGACAGATACGTAACCAGCGTAGGAGAGAGGCAGTTTTTATTAAAAAACCTATATCGGAACGACTTGGGTAAATTCGATTGGCGTATTAACCTACCTGTTTTGAGCCGTGAAATTTACCAGATTGGTGGCGACTTTACCGATACGCACGAAATATCGGAACCTGTATTGTTTCTGAGAGGTGGTGAGTCGGGTTATATTTATGATGAAGACATACCAGCTATAAAGAAAATATTTCCGAATGCTACTGTTGAAACTATCGAAGGAGCAGGGCACTGGCTGCAAGCCGATAAACCTAACGAGTTTGTAGAGGCTGTAATTAAGTTTATGGCATAAAATACTCGGATTCTTCTGAAAACGTCAATTATTAAATAGAATGTCGATAGATGATTCTATTAATGATTGACGTTTTACATGACTATCTTACACAGATTAGGCTTCTGCGAGCATTTCGCCCACAATTCTGGCCGACGATAGTGCCAGAGGTATACCACCACCCGGATGCACACTGCCGCCAACAAAATATAAATTCTTAATACGAGACGAAAAATTGGCGTGTCGTAAAAATGCAGCAAACTTATTATTTGAGCTATTGCCATAAAGCGCGCCTTGCGCCGAAGAAGTTTTTAATTCTATGCTTCTGGGGTCAAGAATAGCCTCTGTTTCAATCAGGGCCGCAATATCTGTTTGCAGATTCCGGCTTAATTTCTGAATAACATTCTGACGCGCCTCATTAATAATGGTATCCCAGTCTTGTCCTTCATTGGCAGGGGCGTTGAGTAGAATAAACCAGTTCTCGCAGCCCGCCGGAGCGTCATCTTTTTTATATTTTGATGTAATATTCAAGTAAATAGTCGGGTCATGATAAATGTTTTTTTTCTGGAACTGATGTTCAAATTCCACTTTATAATTATCCGAAAAGAAAATATTATGTAAGCCTAGTTCGGGAAATTCTTTACCAATACCCCAGTAAAAAATCAGGCCAGAGCCACTTTTGGGTTGCCGCAGAAGTTTTTCAGGGTGTTTTTCGGTAGGTAAAAGTTTTCGGTAAGTGGGGCTAATATCCATGTTACTTACAACAACGTCAAACGGTAAAAAATCTTTCTCGGCGTTTTCAAGCCTGATGCCTTTTATTTTTTTATCTGCTACGCATATTTCTTTTACCCTTGTGTTAAAGTGGAACTTTACGCCTAAATCTTCGGCAAGTTTTACGAGACTCTGTGTAATGCCATACATTCCGTTTTTCGGAAAGAAAGCCCCTACGTTATATTCTAAATGCGGAATAATATTCATCGTGGCAGGTGTTTGATAAGGGTCCGAACCATTGTAAGTAGCATAACGGTTAAACAACTGCACAGCTTTGGCGGTCGAAAAGAAACGTTCGTTAGCGGCGTTCATGGTATCAAAAATACCTAGTTTAGGCAGGTTTATATAGCCCCTCAAGGCTTTTTTTGAGACCCAAGTAGAAAACTTATGTAGGGAGTCTTCCAGAAAAAGCCCGCTCAATATTTCATATTTAAAGGCACTATCTTGTAATATCCTGATAATTTTCTCGGCGGGTTCACCCAATTGTTTTTCGGCTTCCTGAGCAAAAAGACGCGTATCGGCTGGTACCGTCAGGCGGGTATTATCTTCCCAGAAATAACGACACACTTCGGGCAAGCGAAAGTACTCAAAGTAATCAATTACCTTTTTACCCGACATTGTAAAAAGTTCTTCAACCAAATGTGGCATGGTAAATAAAGAAGGCCCCGCATCAAAACGATACCCGGCCTGTTCAAAACTACTTAATTTCCCTCCGGCGTATGCATTTGCCTCAAAAACATCTACATCATACCCCTTATTTTTTAAACGGATAGCAGTGGCAATGCCTCCGATACCTGCCCCAATAATACCAACTGTCATAAACTGTTTAGATTAAAAACTTTTTATTAATAAACCAACGAGCAATCTTAATTGTTAGCTTATCAGAAAAATAAAGTCAAAGCGGGCGAAAATCTATTTTTTAAAAGAATTTTCTAAATATTTTTGTTATTTTTTCATTATTTTGCGTCATAAAAAAATTATAGTGGCGGTATAAGTTAAACTACTCTCCTTAATAAACCCATAATGGCTAGATTATTAATAGTTGATGATGAAAAGAGTATTCGGGATGCATTAAGAGACATCTTGGAATATGAAGAGTATGAAGTAGATGAAGCAAAGGACGGTGAGGAAGGATTAGAAATGGTATTAAAAACACCTTATGATGTAGCTTTATGTGATATAAAGATGCCTAAACTTGATGGCCTTGAAATGTTACTGAAAGCAAAAGAAGAAGGGGTTTTAACACAATTTGTAATGATTTCTGCCTTCGGAAACGTTGAAAATGCCGTAGAAGCAACCAAACGTGGTGCCTTTGACTTTATCACTAAACCACCAGATTTGAATCGCCTGTTGGTAACTGTACGAAACGCCATTGAGAAAAGCAAAGATGTAGAGGTAATTAAAACGCTCAAGCGGAGAATTTACAAAATCAACGAAATTGTCGGAGAGTCGGAGCCTATAAAGAAAGTAAAAGATACCATTGACCGTGTAGCCCCTACTGAAGCGCGTGTGCTAATTACCGGCCCCAATGGTTCGGGTAAAGAAATGGTTGCCAAACAGATTCATGAAAAAAGTAACCGCTGCAACCAACCCCTGATAGAAGTAAACTGTGCGGCTATACCGTCTGAACTGATTGAGAGTGAGCTATTTGGTCATGAAAAAGGAGCCTTTACTTCGGCTATTAAGCAACGAATCGGTAAGTTTGAACAAGCCGATGGAGGTACACTTTTTCTGGATGAAATTGGCGATATGAGCCTTTCGGCACAAGCTAAAGTGCTAAGAGCCTTGCAGGAAAGTAAAATTACACGTGTCGGTGGCGACAAAGAAATAAAAGTAAACGTACGTGTAATTGCCGCTACCAACAAAGACCTGAAAAAAGAAATTGCTGAAGGAAACTTCCGCGAAGACTTATACCACCGCCTGAACGTAATTCCTATTCATGTGCCTGCACTGGTTGACCGTAAGGGCGATATTCCGCTTTTGGCCGATAAATTCCTGCACGATGTAGCCGACGAATACGGCGACGCTGTAAAAGAGTTTGAACCCGAAGCAATGGAATATATGAAGAGCTTGCCATGGACAGGTAACGTGCGTGAGTTACGCAACGTAGTTGAACGCCTCGTAATTATGTGCGGCGCAAACATTACATTAGATGACGTAAAATTATATGCCGGTATAGGATACTAATACTTTTACTATATTTCATATTACAGAATCCAGCAGATGAGGTCTTTATAACAGATTTCACCTGCTGGATTTTACTTGTAGTACATCAAGGTAAGAAACAGATTTTTTTGAAAACGCTTCTAAAACCGCTAATATTGCTGCGGTTTTTAAATACCCAAGCCTCAGAATTAATTATTGACCTTTTATGTCTAAACTTTTTTCTTTTCTTAGTAAGTATCAGAAACTACTTTTATTGCTTGGGTTAATTCCTGTCTTGTTTTATTGCTACGTTGTTTTGCGTTTTTCGTCTGATGTGCCATTCTATGATGATTTTTTCTGGGGATTTGATTATCTGGAACTTTACCTTCAGAAAAATACATTTTTTGAGAAAGTAAAAATGCTGTTTATGCAGCATAATCAACATCGGCTTATTTATTTCAGAAGCGTACTGTTAAGCCTTTTCTATCTGGAAGGAACCCTCAATATAAAACACCTGATTTTGGCAGGTAACCTTAGTATTTTTGGTGTTTTAATTACTTATTGGCTGGTTTTTAGGCGTATGGCCATTTCTTTGGTATATTTTCTGCCTGTACCGTTTTTGCTTTTGCCGTATCAGTTTATGTTTAATAGTATTGTAAGTTACGGGGTGCCTAACATGAGTATTATATTTCTGGCTACGCTTACACTCTATTTTACTTGTTTTGCTGCTCCAAAAAATATCTATCTGGTTTGGATAGTTGGTTTTCTGGCTACTTTTTCGAATGGCAATGGCATTGTAGTACTGTTAATAGCCACTTTTTTATTGTTTCTACAAGGGCGTACTCGTCAGGCAATTTATACTGCTGTTATCTATGCTGCAAGTATGGCTGTTTATTTTAGTGGCTTTCACATGAAATCGGGTGAAGCAACTTTCAATGCTAATACTTTTTTATATGTTTTCAGATTTTTAGGAGCTGCTTTTTTTACTAATATCAATACTGTTTCAGTAGTTTTGAGTGCCTTGGCAATACTTGCCATAGTAGTGTATTTTCTTTATTTCTTTCTGAAATTCATCCAAAACAAGTACAGGCCTATCAACGATAAAGTAATATTATTCTGTTTAGGTATATTTATGTTTCTGGGCTGTACAGCCTTAATGACGGCCATCGTCAGAGCTATACATAAAGTCGATATTCCTGACTGGTATAAAAACTATTCTATTCTTTTCGTGGTAAGTATCTATGCTTTTTTGCTAGCTGCTAATAAAAAACAGTGGCTTCAACAGGCTTTTTTGGGTGTATTTATTATTTACGGGGCCGGAATATGGTACAAGTCGGCTGAAAAAAATCTGCCAAGCTACCAGTACCTTAAGTCAACATTCGATGCAGATGTGGCTAATTATCATAAAAATAAATACTGGTCGTTCCTGACAGCACAAGAAGGAATCCATTTTTATGAAAGACATAACCAGCAAACCGCTCAGTTTATCAGCAAAGGCTGGTATCAACTGCCGCAGTCTCCTTTATTAAATCAAAAATTTGATGAAAGTAAGTGCCTTAAAACAAATTTCAGGATAGAAGATTTTCCAGAACGTTTTGCCAAAATAATACAATATGACCCTGTTACGCTGGATGCTGACAGCCGTGGTTACAAAGAACGCTTCGGGTTTATTATAAATGACTCAACCAAACGCATATATTTTTTTGGAATAGTACCAACATTTAATGGTATCAGGGGAATAATTAAATATAAAAGTTTGTTCTACGATAAAGCCGAATTTAGTGTAAACTACAACTATTTCGGAAACGCTATTCCTTCGGGCAATTATCGTGTTGGAATGGTATTTATAGATGCACAAAAGCAGGCTATCTGGCGAATATCAGACCAGACCATCAGCGTAAATAATTTTGAATCAGATAATAATGTCAACAAAGAATAAATACTCAATCTAATGCAATACGACGTTACAGTGATAGGCTCCGGCCCCGGAGGATACGTAGCAGCTATCAGAGCTGCTCAACTTGGTATGAAAACCGCCATTATTGAAAAATACAATGTTTTAGGAGGAACCTGTTTAAATGTGGGCTGTATTCCGTCTAAGGCGTTGCTCGACTCATCGGAGCATTTTTATAATGCTGCGCATCATTTTGCTGAGCATGGAATTGAAATAGCTGCACCAAAGGTAAATCTGGAGCAGATGATGGCACGTAAAAGAGGCGTGGTTGAAAAAATGAATAATGGAATTAATTTCCTGATGAAGAAAAACAAAATCACAGTTTATAACGGTTTTGGTTCGTTTGTTGATAAAAACACCATTAATATTAAAAAAACTGATGGTTCGGAAGAGCAAATAAGTACGGGTAAAGTAATTATTGCTACGGGTTCAAAACCTACTATTCTGCCTTTCATGAACTACGACAGGAAAAGAATTATTACAAGCACCGAAGCACTTGCATTGACTGAAATCCCTAAACACCTGATAGTGATAGGCGCGGGGGTAATCGGAGCCGAACTAGGCTCGGTTTATGCGCGTTTAGGGGCTAAAGTAACATTTGTTGAGTTCGCAGATTCGATGATTCCGACAATGGATAAAACCATGGGTAAAGAATTGCAGAAATCAGTAAAAAAACTTGGAGCTGACTTTTACTTCAATACTAAAGTAACAAAAATCGAGAATCTTGGTGAAGAGGTACTGGTATCGGCTGACGGAGCCGACGGCAAACCTGTGGAAATAAAAGGAGATTACTGTCTGGTATGTATTGGCCGACGGGCGTATACCGACGGCCTAAATCTGGAAGCAGTGGGGGTTACTACCGACAGAGGCAAAATAGTAGTTGATGAGCATACGCTCGAAACCAACGTAAAAGGTATTTATGCCATTGGCGACGTAGTCAGAGGTGCTATGTTGGCCCACAAGGCAGAAGAAGAGGGGGTATTGGTTGCTGAAATCATGAACGGACAAAAACCGCATATTCATTATAACCTCATACCCGGTGTAGTTTATACTTGGCCAGAGGTGGCATCTGTGGGGCAAACAGAAGAAGAACTAAAAGCAAAAGGTGTTAACTATAAAACAGGTCAGTTTCCGTTTAAGGCTTTAGGCCGTGCTACTGCCAGCGGCGATACCGACGGGCTAGTGAAAATTCTGGCTAACAAAGATACCGATGAAGTACTAGGGGTGCATATTATAGGTGCAAGAGCCGCCGATATGATTGCTGAGGCCGTTACTGCTATGGAGTTCAGGGCTAGTGCCGAGGACATCGCACGGATTTCGCACGCGCACCCAACTTATATGGAGGCCGTTAAAGAAGCTGCGTTGGCAGCTACCGATAACAGAGCTATTCATTCATAGTAAGTGTTTCCCGATAGAAACAGCATATATAGGCCCGAATAGTTTTGTACTAAGCGGGCTTATTTATTTTTGATAATTAAAGCCTTGTGAATTAATCAGAAGAAGTGAGCGGCTGGGTGGAAGACGATTGTCTGGATGAAAAATAATCAACCATACCAATAATCAGGATACATCTGGCTATGATTACGATTAACCGTGGTATAAAACCTAGCCATGGAAGTGGCTCAACAAAAAAGCTGTAAAACACGAGCAGATTGGCAAAGGCCATTAATACTACGCTCCAGCTTATCCAGAACCTTTCGACATCTTTTATAGGTAAAAAAGACGATAAAGTGGCTGTATAGATATAAAGTAGTGTGTAGCAAAGCAACATTATCTTCTGCGAAACAGGAAGAGCCGGATGCAAAGTAATAATATAAAAAAGAATAGGAAACAGGGCATAGACCGGAATTATCCTTATGAATTTATAGAATGCGCCCTGAAACTTTATTTTTGCCCCCATCAACTTAAAAATACATGCCCATAAACACAAAATAAAAGCATGAATAATTAAATTAATATTTTTGATAAGTGCGGGAGAAATCATGACACCCACTGATATAAGCACGGGTAAAATAAGCGTTGTAATAAAGAGCTTATCAATATTGGTAGATAAGGGTTTCCGGTGCTGATAATACCACAAAGAAAGCACAAGAGCAGCAATAATTCTTATAAAGGCTATCCAGAATTCGCTTTGCTGCGGAGGTAACCCAATAAAAAAGAATTCTGATATTAATAAAAAAGCAGTAAGTAGTAGGTATCTTATATTCATCTTAAATTTTAGATTTGAGCCTATACCTACATATAGGCTCATGCTTGATGAGTTTGACTAATGTGACTCTCTCTTTACCTCATGCCCTGATGTACCCATCAGAAAATCGAGGTCAGCTCCTTTATCGGCCTGATTAACCGTGTTGATGTATAACTGTACATAACCCCGATTATAGCCTAAGTCAAGAGGTTGCCAGTTTTTACGTCTTTCAGCTAATTCTTCGTCCGACACATGCAGCCATATTTTTCGATTAGGCACATCTACTTCTATCAGGTCGCCGTTCTGTACCAGGCCCAATGTTCCACCCACAGCCGACTCAGGCGAGGCGTGCAGAAATACAGTGCCATAGGCTGTTCCGCTCATACGTGCATCTGAAATACGCACCATATCGGTAATCCCTTTTTCAAGAATTTTCTTAGGCAACTGCATATTTCCTACTTCGGGCATTCCCGGGTATCCTTTAGGGCCTACATTTTTTAGTACCATTACACAGGTTTCATCAATTTCCAAATCGGGGTCATCAATGCGGGCGTGGTAGTCTTCAATGGTCTCAAAAACTACGGCTTTGCCTGTGTGTTGCATCAGGTGAGGCGAAGCCGCCGAGGGTTTAATAACAGCTCCATTTTCGCACAGATTCCCTTTCACTACTGCAATACCACCTTCTTTTAACAACGGGCTATCAATTCGGCTAATAACTTCTTCGTTCCAGATTTTGGCTCCTTTCGAGTTTTCTATCAGGCTTTTGCCATTAGCTGTAATGGCATTAGGGTGTAAAAAGCCCGACATCTCTTTAATTACTGCCGGAAGCCCACCCGCATAATAAAAATCTTCCATCAGATACTTACCCGAAGGCATCAGATTAAGCAAGAATGGCATTTTACTACCAATTCTGTCGAAATCTTCCAGTTTTATATCTACACCAATACGGCCGGCAATGGCTAGTAAATGCAATACCAGATTAGTTGACCCCCCAACGGCGGCGTTCATCATAATAGCATTTTCGAAAGCCTCTCGGGTTAAAAGTTTCGATAACGTCAGTTCTTCTTTTACCATTTCTACAATTCGCATTCCTGACATGTGTGCTAGAACTTTTTTTCTTGAGTCGGCTGCCGGAATAGCTGATGCTCCCGGAAGCGTAAGCCCTAGTGCCTCAACCATTACGGCCATGGTAGATGCCGTACCCATTGTTGAACAATGGCCAATACTTCTACTCATACAGGCTTCTGCTTCTTCAAATTCTTCGGCTGTCATTTTGCCTGTTTTCAGGTCATCGGCAAATCGCCACACATCTGTACCCGACCCAATCGCACGGCCCTGAAAGCGTCCGCTAAGCATAGGGCCGCCGGGTACCACAATAGTAGGAATATCAACACTGGCGGCTCCCATTACCAACGAGGGTGTAGTTTTATCGCATCCTGTTAATAAAACTACGGCATCGAAAGGGTTCCCCCTGATGCTTTCTTCGACTGTCATGGCGGCCAGATTTCTGTAAAGCATAGCCGTTGGGCGGATAATTGTTTCGCCTAGTGACATAACCGGAAACTCAAGCGGAAACCCACCCGCTTCATATACACCATTTTTAACAACCTGAGCTAATTCTCTGAAATGTCCGTTACAAGGGGTAGCTTCTGACCATGTATTACAAATACCTATTACGGGTTTGCCTTTAAATTGATGTGCCGGATAACCCTGGTTTTTTATCCAGCTTCTATATATAAAACCATCTTTTCCGTCTTTGCCGAACCAGTCTTGGCTACGTAATTTACTGTTATTTTTGGATGTCATAATTTAAGTTAGAGAAAAAGGCAAAAAAATTTATCAATAATCCTTATTTTTGTGTTGTTTTGCAACCAAATTAAGAATATTTGTTGTAAATAATTGTGAAAGATTTAAAATTATAAAATACCATGAACTTATTTGATACGTTGAACGAGGCATTGACTGACGAAGTTGTATCAAAAATTGCCAAGTTGACTGACGAAGAGCCCTCGAAAACTAAAAAAGCACTGGATGGAATTATTTGCACGTTAGTGGCTGGACTGGTGCGTAGGACGGGAAGTACCATGAGCGTGAATATGCTCTACAATCAAATTCAAAAGGGGAATCAGGGCGGTGAACTTATTGGTGACGTAATGTCTTATCTCAACAAGAAAGATAAGCTCGATGCTATACTTAAAAGTGGCGATGCACTGGTAAGCCAGATATTTCCGGCTTATAAAAGTCCGTTGATTAGTATGATAGGTACTTATGCAGGCATCAAAAAGAACTCGTCAACGATGTATTCGAGTTTGGCAACGCCTATTCTGATTGATGCTGTAAGCAGAGAAGTGAACAACAACAAAATGGATGTAGATGCGCTGACTACTTTTCTGGCCGAGCATCATGAGCCATTGTTTAAACGTGTTCCTGAAGAATTGTTGGAAAAAATGATTCCACAGTTAGGTTTGCAGGAGTTACTTTCTCCGAAATTTACCTCATCAAAAAGAATCATAGCACCCAAGCCAGCTTCGGTTAAGCCTAAGCCAGCACCTAATACGCCGTCTCAGCCAGTAGCCGAAACCGAAGAAGAGGAAGAATCAAGCGAAAGCTCGGCTTTTCCTGTTAAATGGTTACTGATTGTACTGGTTGTTTTAGCCCTAGCAGCAGGTGGTTATTACTGGTATCAGAATTACTACCAGCCCTCTCAGGTTTCGGAAACTGAAATAGACGAAACTACGCTTGTTGCTGACTCATTGAATACCAGCGATTCGACCAATACGCCTACTGACTCGGCCGCTGTTAAAGACACTACCAATGCCGCGGCTAGCAATATAGCACCAGCTACTACTAGTGGAGCATTGACACAGGCTTTAGAGCCTTATTTGTCTGATAACACAAAACCTGCCGGACAAGTATTCCCGATGACGGGAGTAAGTTTCCTGAAAGGTTCACAGGCTTTAGATAATAAATCGGAGGCTTCTATTACTGAACTGGCCGAACTATTAAAGAAATATCCTAAAATGCAGGTAAGGATTCAAGGCCATTCGACCGACGCCGTGGGTGTTGATAATAAATCGATGGCAACCAAGAGAGCCTTTGCTATTAAGAAGAGACTGTTAGTGGCAGGTATAACCGATACACGCATTGATGCAATTGGTATTCAGGGTAGTGGAGATAAAGCCGACTTGAAAATTGTATCAAAATAAAATTGAAATCACATTCTTAGATAAAAAAAACACCTTGCTTGCAAGGTGTTTTTTTATGGTATTTACTTATTATTTGAATGCTTTCATTTTACCGCCCGTTTGCATCTGATTTACTTTTTTCATCATTGAGCGCATCTGGTCGAACTGTTTAAGTAAGTTGTTCACTTGTAAAATCTGAGTGCCGCTACCTGCTGCAATTCTTTTCTTACGGCTACCATCAATAATATCGGGTTTTTCACGCTCTTTAGGTGTCATTGAGCGAATAATGGCTTCAATTGGTTTGAAAGAATCGTTGCTGATATCTAGGTCTTTAATTTGCGAGCCTACCCCCGGAATCATCCCCATTAGGTCTTTGATATTACCCATTTTTTTAATCTGCTCCAATTGCGTCAGGAAGTCGTTTAAGTCAAACTTGTTCTCACGCATTTTTTTGTTCAGACGCTTCGCTTCATCTTCATCGAAGGCTTGTTGCGCACGTTCTACCAATGAGATAACGTCACCCATACCCAAAATACGGCTAGCCATACGGTCGGGGTAGAACACGTCTAATGCTTCCATTTTCTCACCGGTCGAAATAAACTTGATTGGTTTATTAACAATGGTTTTAATAGAAAGTGCGGCACCACCACGGGCATCGCCATCAAGTTTGGTTAATACAACGCCATCAAAGTCCAGACGCTCGTTAAAGGTTTTGGCAGTATTTACGGCATCTTGCCCCGTCATGGAGTCAACCACAAACAGGATTTCGCTAGGATTAACGGCTTTCTTGATGTTTTCAACCTCCTGCATCATGGCCTCATCAACAGCCAAACGACCGGCGGTATCTATAATTACTATATTTTTGCCTTTGGTTTTGGCATAAGCCAAGGCATTTTTAGCAATATCAACGGCATTTTTACTTTCAGGCTCGGCATATACTTCAACGCCTATTTGTTCGCCTAATACTTGTAATTGGGTTATCGCTGCAGGGCGATAAATATCACAGGCTACCAGTAATATCTGGCGTCCTTGTTTTTTTAGGTAATTAGCAAATTTACCTGAAAAAGTGGTTTTACCAGAACCTTGCAACCCTGCAATAAGTACAATTGCCGGAGAACCCTTCAGATTTACGCTCTGAGCCTGACCGCCCATAAGCTCCGAGAGTTCTTCCTGAATAATTTTGACAAATAACTGACCTGGCTCAACGGCAATCATCACTTTGCGGTCAATGGCCTTTTCTCTTACGCGGTCGGTTACGTCTTTGGCAACTTTGTAGTTTACGTCGGCATCCATTAAAGCTCGGCGAACTTCTTTAACGGTCGAAGCAATGTTAATATCAGAAATCCTGCCTTGCCCTTTTAAGGTTTTGACAGCTTTATTGAGTTTATCACTTAAATTTTCAAACATCTTTCGGATTGTTAATAAGTATTCCTTTGCGAAACATCAGATGCTAAAGGAATAGAATGCGTAATAATTTGCAAAGTTAAGATTTTAGCAATAAAAGCGTAATAGTTTTTGTGAAGGTTTTTGTTTCATAAGTACTTTACTAGGTTATATAATTTTTTGCAGCATAGATTGTATATATTTGCCTGTCGAAAAAACAGCTTTATAGAACAACAACAAGCGTATGAAACTGCATATCATGGGGGCATCTTGTAGCGGAGTGACAACTCTGGGTATGGCTCTGGCAAAACAGTTAGGTATTATTTATCTGGATAGTGATGATTATTTCTGGGAAAAGACCGAACCACCTTTTACTACGAGGCGGAATCCGGCATTGAGAAATAAAATGATAGGTATTGATGCTAATAAATACGATAACTGCATAATAGGTGGCTCCTTATTAAAATGGGATTTGGATATTAATTTCGACCTGATTGTATTTCTTTATATTCCGCATGAAATTAGGATGGAACGGCTAAAAAAACGGGAGCTGGAGCGTTACGGAGATATTATTTTTACCGACCCTGACAGAAATGAGCAGTATATAAATTTCCTGAATTGGGCAAAAGGTTATGATGATAATACCACGCAGGGCAGAACATTAGCTGCGCATGAAAAATGGTTATCTGAGCAAACTTGTCCGGTTTTGGAAATCAGAGGAGATTATACAGTAGAAGAAAGAGTAAAACAGATTCTTGAGAGAGTTACTTCCCAAAAATCCGTTTTCTATGTTCAGCCCCCCATTGAGCAATAGAGCCAATTACCTCTTTTAAGGTATGCCCATATTCAGTTAGTTCGTATTCGACAGTAACAGGCTTGGTGTCATAAACGGTGCGTTTCACCAAATCATTATCTTCGAGGTCTTTCAATTCTTTTGAAAGCATTTTGGCTCCTATGCCGTTCACATCCCGAATCAGTTCCATGAAGCGTTTTTTCCCGAAGCTCAACGAACCTATAATCATAATCTTCCATTTACCACTCAGAATATCCATCGCATCTTGTACGGCCACCATGTACTGGCTGCATTGAGCGTGGTTGTGGTCATCTATTGTTTCAGCAATTTTTTTGGTCATAATCATTAAAATAACGCGAATCCAACTGGCAAAACCAGTGCGTCTCAGTATCGTTGTTCGATAGAAACGTTAACAAAGATACTCACAAAGTTCAATCAATGTACATTATGAGATATATATCTGCTTTGTTTACATAACAAATTATTTGTAAATATTAATTAGTTTATATAGTTTCTTAAAGGAAACTACTTTCTAAAAGAAATTTACTTCCAAACATAAACTTATTTTTTCTGATTCGTGTATTAGCATAGACATTCATATCTAAATACTTAAAACTTAAAAAATCATGTCTAGCAAAACACAAAAAATCCTTGCCATTATTTTTATGGCTCTACCTTCATTGATGTTAGTAATGAGTGGTATAATGAAACTTACAGGTGGCGAACAAGTAGTAACAGGGCTTACCAAAGCAGGTTATGGCCCTTACATTAAAATCTTTGGTATTGCTGAACTAGTTTTTGTAGCGCTCTTCTGGATTCCTAAAACTTATAAAATTGGTTTCTACCTGATTTTATCGTATCTGGGAGGAGCCGCTGCTGTTGAAGTAGCCGGAGGAGCCAATCCTGTTGCTTTTGCTTTAATAGCCCTTACTTGGATAGGTTTTTACCTGAAAGATAAAACAAATTTTATTGCAGAATAATATTTTGCCCACACCGCTAAGCTACCGACCTGTGACCCTGAGGTAATGGGCTATAAAAAATAACCCCTCTCGCCAGAATAGCAGAGAGGGGTAGGGTGTGGGTAAACCCACTGTAAAGAATAGGTAAGTAAGTGATTAATATCCTTCGTTTTGTTTTAAATAACCCGGGATATTAGACGCACCATCGATAGCTGTTTGCGGAATCGGGAAGATTCTTTTCTTCACATCGTTGTTGGTTTTTTCTGTCCAGGTTCCTTCATATTTACCAAAACGAATCATATCAGGGCGGCGTACCATCTCCCAATAGAATTCAAAACCACGCTCACGGAAAAGTAAGTCTAAGGTCATGTTTGTTAAAGGCGGCGGAGGTGTAGTGGCAGTTCTGGCTGCTCTTACGGTGTTCACATCAGCCAATGCGCTGGCAGCATCGTTACTTTTACGCAATTTTGCTTCTGCACGCATTAAATAAATATCTGCCAGACGCGTAATAATAATATCTGCATCGCCGAAGTTTCTACCACTTGATGATTTCTTGCTGAATTGGTATTTTTCAACACGGTAACCAGTGTTGTAGTTACTTCCTTCTACTGTAAAGTCAACTTTCTCAGTAAAATCAACATTTAAGGTTGGTTTGTTACGGGTATCGTACACTAGTTTACCAACTTTATAATTACCGTTAGAACATTTCACAAATACACCATTTTTTCTGATTAAGCCATATTGTTGGCCACGTAAAATACCGCGGTCAATATTGAAGTCAGGGCCAGCCACACAAGAGTCGGCAGGATTGGTGTAAATTGATATGTTTTGTTTGTAGAAACGCGGGTCAACCTTAGGGTCTTGAGGCGCATAGGCATTTGCCCATGTACGGTAATAATCAGACGTAATTGCCGGGCCATCAGTACCATTGGCCGCAGGGAAATTGTACAAAGGGAACTGGTCGCCTGAAATAGAGAAATAAGCCATACGGTTATGACCATTTAACTCTGCTCTCTGGTCAACAGCAAAAATCAATTCTTTGTTGTCATGATTATCATCATTAAAGATTGAGAAATAATCTTTAGATAACTGATACTGACCCGAGGTGATGATTTTATCGCAATATTCAATCACTTTGTCCATATCTTCAGGTTTGAAGGTGAACTGGGTCGCGTATCTGTCACGGTATACAGCCGCATTCAGATACAAACGAGCTAGTAAAGACCATACGCCGCCTTTAGTTAAGCGGCCAGGGCCTACGTTTGTTTCAAGGTTTGGTTCAACTGCCAGCAATTCATTTTTAATATAATCGAAGGCTTCTTGGCCTCTGATTATTTTTGAGGTTTCGCCTACATCATTTTTAACGAAAACCAACCCGAACAAATCCAGCGTAAGCATTGAGTAATAAGCTCTCATACCTCTGGCCTCAGCTAAAAAGGTTTTAGCCGATGGGTCGTTCATAGTTGGTAAGGTATTAATAGCCGTGATAGCTCTTGACATACCTTGTAGAATCAGATTCCATGTATTACGGATATTAGGGTCGTTGGCACCATGCGTATGAGCGTGCATGGCAAGGTAAATCCCGTTATCACCCCAGTCGGTACCACCTCTGTATGGTAGGATAGCTTCGTCAGTCGAAATCTCCTGTAAGGCAAAATAGTTTGTATGTAAAAAGATGTCGGGAAGGCGGGCATAAACCGGCGCTATCATTCCCTCTACTGCTTGTTTATCGGTTAGGTTTGAGCCGAACGTCTCATCAAGAATAACTTCGTTCAGGTCTGTACAACTATTCAAAACCATCAAACCAGCAAGTGCAAGTGTTGTATATATTTTCTTTTTCATGAGTTCTAAATTTTTATAATGTAACGTTCAAGCCAAATACTACTGAACGGGCCTTAGGATAACTTAAATAATCGATACCGTAAGAAGTAATACCACCGATAGTTCTGTCGATATTTACTTCAGGGTCATAACCATCATATTTGGTAATTACAAAAAGGTTCTGGCCAGTTACTGACAATCTCAAGCCATTTACCCATTTGCCAAGCCCGATTGCTTTAGTGTTTACATTATAGCCTAACGATAAGTTATTCAATCTGAAAAATGCACCATCTTTCAGGAATCTGGTAGATACTGGCGCCGAGTTATTGATTGATTCTTTAGGGTTAGCAATAGCTTCAGGAGTAGTATTCAAACTTTTTGATAATCTTAATTTGTAGAAGTTAGCATTGGCAGTATTATCATAAATTTTATTACCTGACACTCCGTTAAAGTTAACGGCTAAATCAAAGCCTTTGAACGATACATTTCCGTTAATGTTATATTGTTTGGTAGGTAAGGCACTACCCGCAGCAATACGGTCGTTGTCGCCTACTACGCCATCGCCATTAATGTCTCTGTATGTGCTTATGCCTTTATCGTCAAATCCTGTAAATTCTTTCAGGAAGAATGTACCAATAGGCTGCCCACTTATATAACCATTAATTGTGGCAGAAGTTAAACCTGAACCAGAAGCACTACCCGACGGAATAACCGTATAAGGAGATTTCTTAACAATGTTGCTGATAAAGGTCATGTTTCCACCAATATCGAATCTCAGGCCATTTCCGGCTGTGTAGCGGTAGTTCAATTCAATTTCAAGACCTTTGTTAGTAATGGTCATGTCTTTAACGTTTGTCCAGAAAGTACCTGCTGGTTGCACAGGGTCAGCCGGAATTACCTCTAACAAAATGTTATTTGATACTTTATGGAAATAGTCGATAGCTCCGGTTAAAGCCCCACGGAACAAGCCAAAATCAAGCCCTACGTTTGTTTGTGTTGATACCTCCCACTGAATATTTGGGTTAGCCAAACGTGTGTATGATGTTCCGGCAGGGAATGAACCTGTTGGATATAGCGGATAACTTGTTGATGCTGATACCTGAGAGGTAAACAAGGCTTGAGTAATTTTTGCAGGAATCTCCTGATTACCGGTTTGTCCCCAACCTGCTCTTAGTTTCAGGTCAGTAAAGCCTGCCGATTTCATGAATTCTTCTTCTGAAATTCTCCAGCCTAACGAGAACGACGGGAATACCCCATATTTGTTGTTAGCACCAAATTTAGACGAACCATCAGCACGTACAGTAGCGGTAGCAAGATATTTGTCTTTGTATTGATAGTTTACACGGCCAAAGAACGACTGCAACTCATTTATAAGTGCATAACCGCCTGGTTTATTGTTGGCCAGTGTTAACTCTTGCCCTAAGCCCGGGTTATAGATAGGCTCGATGTCAGTAATCGGGAATTTATTGATACTGGTGTTACGGCCTTGAACAAATATCTTCTGGTATGAGTGGCCAACAAGGGCTGTCATATTATGCGCCCCTGTATTCAGGGTATAAGTAAGGTAGTTTTCTATCAACTTATTTCTGTTGTAAGTATTATAAGTTTCAAGTCTGCCATCTTGTTGTGGTTCCAGATTTGCCAACGACTGAATATCACGTACACCTGCCGAGTTATCGATACCAAAGTTTAGTTTGTATACTAAATTTTTTGTGATTTTGAACGAAGGAGAGATGTTTCCGATTACACGGTTAATGGTTGAAGCATCTTTTTGCAAGCGTAGCGTAATAAGTGGGTTGGTAAAGTTCGGATAATTACGAGGTTTGCCGTTATTATCATACGCCGGATACGTTGGGTTGGCCGAAATAGCCCCACCAATCATGCTTTCGGTCGGAGGTCTTGAGTTTGTTGTATAAGTAGCATTCAGGTTTACATCAACTGTCAGGCGGTCGTCGAGGAATTTTTGTGAAACGTTAATACGGCCTGTGTAACGGTTCAGATTACTGTTTTTCAGGATACCTTCCTGATTCTGAATACCGAAAGAACCATAATAAGTTAGTTTATCAGCACCACCACCAAACGATAAGTTATGGTTTTGAGTAACGGCTGTCTGAGTAATTTCTTTTTGCCAGTCAGTATTACCCCCTAAATCTTCCAGTACACCACCAACAGCTTTAACCTGAGTTCTGAACTCATCGGCTGTAAATACTGGTAATGCTCTGGCGATTTTCGAGATACCTACACTTCCAGAATAAGTAAGGGTCGAGAAACCGGCTTTACCTTTTTTGGTAGTGATTAGAACCACGCCATTGGCCCCACGCGAACCATAGATAGCAGTAGCAGAGGCATCTTTCAATACGTCAATCGATTCAATATCCTGTGGGTTTAGGAAAGTAAGAGGGTTAGTTGCACCACCTGTACTTGAGTTATCAAGTGCCATGCCATCTAGGATAAACAATGGGGTACTACCTGTACGAAGCCCCCCTGGCCCACGAATAGTAATGTTTTGTGAGGCACCCGGCTCACCACTGGCAGATGTAACGTTTACACCAGCTACTTTACCTTGTAATAACTGTTCAGGAGAGTTAATAATACCTTTGTTAAATTCAGAGCTTTTCAAAGATTTTACGGCACCCGTCATATCTTTTTTAGTAGCACTACCATAACCAATTACCACTACTTGTGCTAAATCAGAGGCTTCTGATTTAAGAGATACATCAAGTTTAGCATTATTACCAACGGCTATTTCTTGTTTAGTGTAGCCAATAAAGCCAAACACTAATACAGATTTTTCGTTGGGTACAGTAATTGAATAATTACCGTTTGCATCGGTGCTTGTACCTTTTTGAGTACCCTTCAAAATTACACTACAACCCACCAGAGGCTCGTTCGTGCTGGCATCGGTTACACGGCCTGTTACGGTTATATCAACTATTTTGCCTGCATCATGGCTGACACTCGTTGTGCTTTTCGCACTCGCAAACACTGCTTTTTGTCCATATACTCGAGGCATACACACAGCAGCAAACAAAAATACCCCCAGAATCAATCTTAATGGTGGAGGAGAGGTAGCAAGGTGTTTCATAATTAGATGATTTATTAAACAATTTGATGTTTTAACAAGGTATTTACAAAGGGTGAGTTATTCTATTTAATATAAGTGCATAAAATTAAGGCAATAGAAGTAACCGTCAGATTATCCCTGCTTAGGTATACGAATAATACTTGGCGGGTTGGTCTATGAATCGTCAGACTACTGGTGTTATTTTAAATTTTCTCAAATTTGTTGCATTATAACAATAAAAAATATTATTATTTTTAAGTTTCTTTATGCAAACGTTTTAAATCGTTCTGCAAACGTTTTAAATTTTTTGAAAAATTGAGCCAAAAACCTGAATAGTTGACAATTAGAAGATAAGCACTGTAAGTTGATGAAATACGCTGCACCTGACTTTGTAAGTCCCTGATTTTATTAATTTTCATGCCACAAAAATAGCCTGATAGTATTCTTTTAATGTTAATCAGGTATTAAGCAATTGTTAAGACTCTTGTAATAGGAAGCTCGTTAATAGTGCAGATGAGATAAATACTCCTTTGGTGAAGAATGCTTGTTTCTGGTATGAGGAAATAAATCCACATAGCTTGAAGCCATTTTTATGAAGTTGAAGTGGCATAGATTTTTAGTATTATGACATAAATCCATGAAACTAAAAATACTATGTCACACTTCTTTTTTATACTTGTTCAGGTGCCGTATATCATTCTGAGTTTGCTTTGCGGCATTAGTGTAGTCATTTCAAACTGGAATGAGTTTGTAGCCAGTAAAGTGCCAAAAGAACCAAAAACAGTTTATATGCTGGTGGAATCAACAGAAGATACCACTGAAGAAGAACTGGATTTGGCTCCTATGGCTGCGTAAGGCATCTACAACTGGTCGTCATCGGCAGGTTTTGCAGTTGGAGGAGTATATTTCTGGAGTGAATCAATATGATACCCTTCTCCGGCCGCAAATACACAGTCTCCTGATACAGAAACCGTAGATGGTTTCAGAAAAGACCCTTTCTTATATTCTATTGTTTTATCGCCATAAACTTTCTGGAAGAACAGCCCCCAAGTAGGTAGCGATACCCTTGCTCCTTGCCCTAAGGCAATACTTCGGAAGTGAATGGTGGGGTCGTCGCCACCGGTCCAGCCACCGGCCACCAGCGTAGGGGTAATACCCATAAACCAGCCGTCTGAATAATTTGAAGTTGTACCCGTTTTGGCGGCTATTTCGTTGCCGTCTAAAACGCCATATCTTGATAGGCCACCAAAGGCAGTTCCGCCGGGTAGGGTAGCACCACGCATCAGGTGAATCATCTTATAGGCTGTTTCCTGACTGATTACCTCTTTGCTATCTGAATAATATTCCTTGATTAGCTCTCCGTTTTTATCTTCAATACGTGTTACGAAAATAGGCTCGGTATATTTACCAGAATTGGCAAATACGCAGTACCCTGCCATGAGTTCATACAAAGAAACGTTACTGATACCTAAGCATAGTGCTGGCACTTCGTCGAGCTCACTTCTGATACCCAGTTTGTGTGCATAGTTAATTACATTGCCTGCTTTGAACTGATTAATCAGAAAGGCACTCACGGTGTTAACCGACTGCCCTAAAGCCTGACGCAGCGTCAGAGATTTATATGAATACACTCCGTCTGAGTTTTTAGGAGTCCAGCTTCCACCCGGAACAGAAATAGTAATAGGTTGGTCTACAACGTGTTCGCAAGTCGAGAAACCGTTATCAATGGCTGTCACATACACAAATGGTTTGAACGTAGACCCCGGTTGGCGTTTGCCTTGTTTTACGTGGTCATATTTAAAGTATTTGTAATTAATACCACCTACCCATGCTTTAATTTGCCCGTTGCGGGGGTCCATAGCAAGAAAACTCGAATGCAGAAAACGTTTATAATACCTGATTGAGTCCATTGATGACATCACCGTGTCTCTTTCGCCGCTCCACGTAAATACACGCATTTTACCCGGCTTGTTCATTTCCTTCCAAACCTTGTCAAGGTCTCCGTCATACGCTTCTTTCAATTCTTTGAAACGTGGCGTAGTTTTGGCAATATTTTCAATAAAATTCGGAATTTCTTTATAAACACCTTCACGGTCTTTAGACTCCAGTACCCACGGGTTGCGACCTTTCCAGTGTTCGTTAAATTTCTTTTGCTGGTCTTTCATGTTCTCCTTCAATGCTTCTTCTGCATAGAATTGCATTCGGGAATCGATAGTAGTATATATTTTAAACCCTTTTGTATAAATATCGTCGGGTTCATATCCTTCCTTCACAATTTGTTCTTTCAGCCACCCTTTCAGAAACTCTCTGAAATAGGGGGCCAGACCCGTATTATGGCTTTCAGGCTGATAATTTAGGGTAATCGGAGCTTTTTTTAGTGCTTCTGCACTAGCCGGCGACAGCTTATCATATTTTACCATCTGGTCGAAAACAATGTTACGACGGTTTTTGGCAGCTTCAGGATGAAATTTCGGATTAAAACGTGAGGGATTCTGAATCATGCCTACCAACACGGCGGCTTCTTCCAACGTTACTTCGCTTGGTTCTTTTTTAAAATAGGTTTTCGTTGCAGACCTTATACCGAATGCACCACTACTGAACTCGATGGTATTCAGGTATTTTTCCATGATTTCCTGCTTGGTATACCTGCGTTCCAGTTTAATAGCTGTTATCCATTCTTTGGTTTTTATAATAATCTGCTTGATACCCGGTATATTATATAATGGGCCTTGATAATAGTCAGATTCCCGCATTTTAAATAGATTCTTGGCTAACTGCTGCGAAATGGTACTACCACCTCCTTTTCTCTGACCCGAAAAAAGGCCAGTTATTACACGCAAGGTACTGCGGGCATCAATTCCTGAGTGAACTGTAAAACGGACATCTTCGGTAGCTACAAGCGCGTTAATGATATTCGGAGAAAGTTCGCTGAAATCAATGGGGCTACGGTTTTCGTAAAGAAACTTGCCAATTACTTTTCCGTCGGCAGAGATAATCTCCGAAGCTACATCGCTTTTAGGATTTTCAATTTCTTCGGGGCTTGGCATTTTACCAAACAACCAGAATAGATTAAAACTTACGGCTAACAGATACACTACTACCAGAAGCGTACTGTATGCTGTAAATTTCCAAATGTTTGAAATGATTTTCTTATATCTACCTGCGGCTAATTCTGGAAACGAAAACTTCATTTTGGATGAGAAACGGGTTATATTAAAGCAAACGTAAGCATTTTTACGAACTGATGCAAAAGCTAAACCGATTTTGAGTAGAGATTTTTATACTCACAAACAGGGCTTATTGACACTTATCATACGAAAGTTTACGGCAAATATTGTGTTGGTTTGTCAGATTAAGTATTAAAAAGCCTGTGGGTTAGCACAGGCTTTTATAGCTTATTTTACTGTGCTTTTATCTATCCTTGTAGGTGTATCTGTGCCAGCTACAATGGTGCGCGAACTTAACGCAATAGCCCTGATGGTAGCTACAATGTTCTGCATATCTAATGATTCTACTTCATCGTTTACCGAGTGGTATAGCTTGTCAGAATCAATCTGGTCGGTAGAAATTGTATGTGCCGGTACACCTAGGCGCGCCAGTGTGGCGTTGTCGGAGCGGTAGAAAAGATTCTGTTGCGGATACGGGTCAGGATGAAACGTGAACGCTGTTCCTTGTAGATTTTTTTGCAGTATTTGGCCGAAATCAGAGCGTTCAAAGCCTGTAATGAAAGCTGAATTAATGCCCCATTTTGAGGCTTTGCCAATCATTTCTATGTTAAACATAGCCACTACCTTGTCGGCATCCAGCTGTTGAGAAAAATATCTTGAACCAAAGCCCCCGATTTCTTCGGCAGTAAAGGCCACAAAAATCAAGGTGCGTTCGTTGTTTTTCAGTTTTTTAAAGTAACTAGCCAGTGCAATCATGGCTGTTGTACCTGAAGCGTCGTCGTCAGCACCGTTGGCAATGGAATCTCCTTCAACAGGCTTCTGAAAACCGAGGTGGTCATAATGCCCCGAAAATACGACTATTTCGTCGGCTTTACTTTTACCCGGAATCATACCCGCAACGTTAGCCATCTTGAAAGCCTCTTTTCTTTGTTTAATTTTAATAGCGTAGCTGTCAACTGAATTAATGCCCAATACAAATAAAATATTACCTGCCATCTTGTTCGACGAACTCGTCAGGATTCTTGTTCTATTGAAAAAACGCTGAATACCTGCAAATTTGGAGGCATGGGCCATGTCTACCGCAATAATTTTATTGGTAGAATCTTTCATGTATTGATTAGGCGAGAAATTATCGTCTTTGCCTACTATTACCACAGGAATGTTTGAAGACCAGTTTATTTCTTCGTTATCTGACATCAAAACAAACTTATCTTTCGGAATTACCTGTCCGTTAATAATTATCTCGGCTTTCTCAAAGCCTTCAATTTTTGTAACCGGAAATTCCTGTCTGAAACCATTCAGCCCTTTTAAGGGCTTTAACCCGATTTTGGTAAATTCGTTGGCAATAAAAGCCGTAGCTTTTTCAATTTGTTGTGGCTGTCTTGAATCCCGACCCATCATGTCGTCGGAAGCCAGCGTACTGATAATCCGGTTAACTTCGCTTTCCTTAATAAGTTTATTAATTTTCTGAGCGAAAGTGGCTTGGCTGATAAAAAAAAGTAGGAGGGCGAATCTGGTTAGTTTCATATTGTTTGTTGGTTTGATGATGAGGGCTCTGTGCCTACGATTTGTTCGATAAGGTATTCGTCTTTTTTGAAAGTCTGTTTTACAAATAATTCGCCAATAAAGCCCGCCAGAAATAACTGCGAACCAATAATAATGGCAACTAAAGCCAGAAAGAACAAGGGGTTGTCGGTCACGTTGCGGTAGCGTAAACCCTGACTGATATTATAGAGTTTCTCAAAAATCAGATAGATTGCCATAATGCTACCAATCATAAACGAAAGCACTCCCATTGTGCCAAAGAAATGCATAGGGCGGCGTCCGAATTTATTAACAAAGGCAACGGTCAGTAAATCAAGAAAACCAAATATAAAGCGTTCTATACCAAATTTGGTAGAACCGTATTTTCGGGCCTGATGTTGTACTACTTTCTCACCTATTTTCTTGAAGCCATTCCATTTGGCTATGATAGGAATATTCCGGTGCATTTCGCCATAAATAGTGATGTTCTTTATCACTCTTGATTTATAGGCCTTTAAGCCGCAATTAAAATCATGCAGATAAACCCCCGAAACCCATCTGGAAACAGCGTTGAAAAGTTTTGTAGGAAGCGTTTTGGTAATAGGGTCATAACGTTTTTTCTTCCAGCCCGATACCAAATCGTAATTATCTTCGGTTATCATGCGGTATAATTCCGGTATTTCATCGGGGCTGTCTTGCAAGTCGGCATCCATCGTAATAACCACATTTCCTCGGGCTTGTGTAAAAGCCGTTTGCAAGGCGGCGGTTTTACCATAGTTACGCACAAACTTGAACCCCCTTACATAAGGATTCTGGCTGGCAAGTGTCTGAATAACCTCCCAAGAGGTGTCGGTGCTGCCATCATCAACAAAAAGAATTTCATAACTGAAATGATTCTCTTTCATTACCCTTACAATCCATTCATGCAATTCGGGCAATGACTCGGCTTCGTTAAATAAAGGTATAACGACAGATATTTGAATAGCTTGGTTCATCAGGGCAAAGTTCTAAAAAATAATATAATAATCTCGCAACAGTTTCTGGAATTTATCAGTATACGTCTGATGCGCCGTTTCATGAATCACTAACGTATCTTCCTGATAATCCGATACAGGGTTTTTCTGAAATGTTGAAATAATCCTGAATACCGTTTTTTGAGAATTGTGTTGTATCAGAAGTTTTTTTGACAAATATAAGGCTTTTTTTTGAGCTATGTCTGTTAGTTGTTGGGTCTCGAAAGGTGGAAGCAACACAACAAATTGGCCGTTAGCATTTAAGAGTGTTATTACTGCTGCTGTCAGGTCCTCGAAAGTGAGCGTAGTGGCGTGTAAAGCCTTGTTTGTCTGAACATCGGGCGATTGAAGTGATTGCTGATAGAATGGCGGATTTGATATAATTAAGTCGTATGTAGGCTTGATGCTGGCACTAAACTCCCTGCTGAATGTCTGTACAGATGTGTGATAAACCTCAATTTGTTTACTGAATTTGCTGTTTGTAATATTATTTACAGCCTGACTGTAAGCATCGGTATCAATCTCAACAGCATCAATGTGAGCACTAGTGCGTTGGGCAAGCATTAGCGATAAAAGCCCTGTGCCTGTGCCTATATCTAAAATTTGTTGAGCATTTTCAGCATCGGCATAGGCTCCCAGAATACAGGCATCTGTGCAGACCTTCATGGCACACTTATCCTGATGAATAAGAAATTGTTTAAATTGAAAAAAAGATTTTGACACTTTATCCTCCTTAAAAAAGGCGAAGGTAAAGATTTTCAGGCAATTTATAAATCTATTATTGTGGCAAGTCTTTCTATTTCGTCTAGTAATGCAATTAAATCTTCTTCGGTTGTTAAGGGGTTCATTAACGATACCCTCAAGTATAAATTATCTTTCAGCGTTGTTTGTACAATATAAAATTTGCCCTCTTCCAGTAGTTTTTTTCTGATATGAGCATTCAGGTCGTTTATGGCCATACCCCGATTTACCAGCCTGAAACACACAATGTTACTTTCAGGCTCAATAGCCAGTTCAAAATTAGGCCTGGTTTTGATGAGCGTTGCAAAGGTTTTGCCTAAATCATATAAATACGTTACGTTTTCGCTGAAAATCTGTTCGCCGTGCGCTTTCAGAATAGCATATATTTTAACGCTCATCATTAGTTTGGTGCATTCAAAAGTTCGTTTACCGGAGTTAAACCAGTCTTTTGAATGCTGATTCGCCCATAGATACTGAGCTTTTTGCTGGAAAGTCCTGAAAGCATCGTCGTTACGCCTGAAAATAACCGACGTAGCCAGTGCAGGAGTCATCAGCATTTTATGCCAGTCAACTATCACAGAATCGGCCTGATTAATGCCCTTTACCAAAAAACTGTACTTTTCAGAAAAAACTACGGCCCCCCCATGCGCGCCGTCTACATGAAACCACAGTTTGTGTTTCTGGGCAAATGCGGCAAGGGCTTCAAGGTCGTCATAACTACCCGTAGAGGTCGAGCAGGCACTTCCCACTAGGGCTATTACGTGTAAACCTTCATCGCGGGCTTGCTGGTAGCAGGTTTCCAGTAAATCGGTGCGTATCTGCAATTGTTCATTAACAGGTACTTTTATAATGCCTGCGTTTCCCATGCCCATGATGCGAGCCGCACGGTCGATGCAGTAATGTGCCTCTTCCGATACCATTACGGCTAGTTTTTCTGTGTTTCCTTCGTCCCAGACATCTGTTTTAGCGGCTCTGGCAGCCAGTAGGGCTGTCAGATTAGCGAGCGTTCCGCCAGAGGTAAGAAGGCCACTTGCTTCGTTACTAAATCCTATTTTTCGAGCTAGTAGCTCTGAAATAATTCTTTCTAGTGGGTTCGATACCAGCCCCATTTCATAAACAGCCATGCCGTTATTCAGCATTTCTGTTAGCATTCCGGCCAATGCTGCAATAGGTACAGGCGGATTTACCTGATGCCCCATATAATGGGGATGGTGCAAATGAGTAGAAAGTGCAATGGCCTGTTGAAAAAAATTGCTTACATCACCTTTTGATTCTTCATAATCTTTTTGCCAGAAAGTCAGGCTTTCTTTAGGGTCCTTGTAGGGAATAACCGTTGTTAATTCTTTGGTTTGCGCCTGCACTAAATAATCGGCCAGCATATCAACCAGATTGTGGGCTTGCTGGCGGAAGTTTTCAGGTGAAAAAGCATTTTTCAGTAATGAATCCATAACGAATAACCAGATAATAATTTAGAGCTAGATGAGGGTATTATACAATTAAGCCTGCCAGAAATAATAGTAGTTCTGTTCGCGCACCCAGCCCATGCGTTCGTATAAACTTTGCGCTTTGGTGTTGTCGGGCGTAGTTTCTAGCAGCAAACCCTTATGCCCTTTTGATTGTATAAACTGCTGTGCAGTGCTTAAAAGCGTTTTTCCGATGCCTTTGCTTCTGATGTTTTCTTTCACAAAAAGGTCGTTGAGTGTCCAGGAACGACACATCGAAACCGATGAAAACATAGGATATAGCTGAGTAAATCCCAAAGGTTTGTTGCCTTCTAGAGCCAGAAAAATAACAGATTCCTTATTGAGTAGCCGTTCGGTAAGAAAAGCGCACGCACCTGTAATATCTGATGGTTGCCCATAATACTGACGATAAGCATCAAACACTTCGGCTACTATGCTGGCGTGTTGGGGTTCTGCCTGAATAATCTGAATGCTTTCAGCTAAATGGATACTCGACATAAGCAATGGTAGTTAATACATTTTATAAGATGCAAAGCAAATATTTATTTATGATAACAAAAAATACTTAATTTTGATTAATTGATATGTTTTAGGCATCAAAAGTTAAATTTTATATTGAATGGATTTAAGAACAATTGCCCATTTTCTGAAATTAGCCGAAACCCTGAACTACCGGAAAACTGCTGAAGAAATTTATATTGCTCAACCAGCTTTGAGTAGGCAGATTATGCAATTGGAAGAGACCCTGAAAGTGTCTTTATTTAACAGAACTAAAAGAAGCGTTGAGTTAACAGAGGCCGGTATTTATTTCAGAGACGAAGCGAAACGCATTATTGAAGACTTTGAAAGAGTGTGTCAAAGAACTTTACAAATACATAAGGGTGAAGGCGGAGAAATCCGTATTGCACATTCTAGTTCATCTATGCAGTTTTTATTGCCTAATATTCTGGCTAAAATTCAGCAGGAAATTCCGTCAATGCAGACCGTTCTGATTGAGTCAACTAATGTGTTTGAAATAAACGCACTCATGAACCGTACCATTGATGTAGGTTTTGGCCCGAATATGATTGTGCCTAAAGAAATAAATGCCCGCACCCTTTATGCCGAAAACTTTGTGATATTGTTACCTCAAAGCCATTGGCTGAGTAACGAAAACTTCGATTCGCTGGCTCAGTTAGCCGATGAGAATTTTATTTTACCTTCACGAAGCGAGAGTTCGGGGTATGTAGAGAGCATTGAGGCTTTGTGCCAGAATTATGGTTTTATCCCTAAAGTGGCTTATCAGTCAGGTAATACAAATACAGTATTACGTTTGGTAGAGGCAGGGGTAGGGGTTTCGATTGAACCGAAATCGGCGTTGAGTGGGCAGAACATGAATGTAAAACACATTGAACTCAGCGGAATAGCCGCGAAGTCAGAAATGAGAATGGTATGGCTCAGAGGGCGCGAAAAAGAACTAAACCGCTTTTTTGATATAGTAAATAGCGTTGTAAGCCAGATTACTATCTGATAAAAAATTATGAAAAAAGAATAGCCTTGCGTAAAAATTGCTTTGTATGTACTAAGCGCAGAAGCATATTATAAATAAGATTTGAATGAATTGTGGTATTTTTAGAAAAGCCATAAGAGCTTTTCTGTAAAATTCTTACTTTTGCAAAAAAATTGCTCAACAATAAATTTAGACATAATGTTAAGAACTCATACCTGCGGAGAACTAAGAATCGCAGATATTAATCAGACAGTTACCTTATGCGGGTGGGTACAAGTTGTGCGCGATAAAGGCGGTATTATTTATATCGACCTTCGTGACCGCTACGGCATCACACAGTTAATTTTAAACGAAAATAGCAGCGATACCAACATAATTGCATTGGCCCGTACGCTTAGCCGTGAATTTGTAATTCAGGCTACGGGCGAAGTTATTGAACGGGTGTCAAAAAATGATAAAATTCCTACCGGAGACATAGAAATTAAAGTAACAGGGCTGGAAATTCTGAACCCTGCCAAGTTGCCTCCGTTCTTGATTCAGGATGAAACCGATGGCGGTGATGACATCCGTATGAAATACCGTTATCTGGACTTACGCCGGAATGCCGTTCGCCAGAATTTACAGTTGCGCCACAAAATGGCTCAACAGACACGTATCTATCTGGATGGGCAAGAGTTCATCGAGGTAGAAACGCCTGTTCTTATTAAATCAACACCAGAAGGAGCAAGAGACTTTGTAGTACCTAGCCGCATGAACCCGGGTGAGTTCTATGCTTTGCCGCAGTCGCCACAAACTTTTAAACAATTATTGATGGTGTCTGGCTTTGACCGCTATTATCAGATTGTGAAGTGTTTCCGTGATGAAGATTTACGTGCCGACCGCCAGCCTGAATTTACACAGATTGACTGCGAGATGTCGTTTGTAAAACAGGAAGATATTCTGCAAATGTTTGAAGGGCTGATTCGCCACCTGTTCAAGACAGTAAAAAACATCGATATGCCAGAAGTGCCGCGCATGACCTACGCCGACGCAATGCGCCTGTATGGTTCTGATAAACCTGATACACGTTTTGAGATGCAATTTGTTGAGCTGAACGATGTAACCAAAGGGAAAGACTTCGTGGTGTTTGATTCTGCCGAATTGGTGGTAGGCATTAATGCCTCGGGATGTGCAGAATACACACGTAAGCAGGTTGATGAACTAACCGAATGGGTAAAACGCCCACAAGTAGGTGCGAAAGGGCTGGCTTATATCAGATATAATGCTGACGGTACGCTGAAATCATCGTTCGATAAGTTCTTTGATGAAGCAGCATTAAAACAGATTGCTGATAAATTTGGAGCCAAAGCCGGAGATTTAATGCTCATTCTGGCTGGCGATGCGGGCAAAACACGCAAACAATTAAATGAATTGCGGCTGGAAATGGGAAGTCGTCTGGGGCTTCGTAATCCAGAAGAGTTCAAGGCGTTGTGGGTGCTTGATTTCCCGTTGTTGGAATACGGCGAAGAAGAAAACCGCTGGTTTGCCATGCACCATCCGTTTACAAGTCCGAAACCTGAAGATATTCCGTTATTAGAAACACAGGATTTGGGTAGTGTAAGAGCCAACGCCTACGATATGGTAATTAACGGAACAGAAGTAGGAGGGGGGTCTGTACGGATTTTCCAACGTCCGCTTCAACAAAAAATGTTTGAGATTCTGGGCTTTACAGAAGAAGAAGCTAAAAAACAATTCGGCTTTCTGATGGATGCCTTTGAATACGGCGCACCACCACACGCAGGTATTGCTTTTGGTTTTGACCGCCTTTGCTCAATCTTCGGAGGGGCCGATTCCATCCGTGACTTTATTGCGTTCCCTAAAAATAACTCTGGTCGAGACATGATGATTGACTCACCTTCAACGATTGACCAGAAACAAATGGATGAACTAAAAATAAAAACCGTGCTATAATTCAGCATCGTTTATCAAGTTATACAAAAAAGAGAACCCAACAGGTTCTCTTTTTTGTATAATAAAATTCAGGTAATTATTGTTGAGAAGTTTGTTGTTGTTCTGTTTTTTTCTTCTCTTCCTCTTTTGCCTGTTTTCTGAAATATCTTCTGAACAGGAAGTTATGTTTCAAGGCTTCCAGATTCTGGTCTAGTTTTTCGCTACTACTTTCCAGATTACTAATGGTTTCTCTGATATTATTAGCCGCTTTTTCGTCATGTAGTAATACTCCAACCGGACTTTTAGGGTTATTTACCAGATTACTAGTGGTTTGTTCAAGGTCCGACACCATCTTCTTGGCTGCTACCGATGTTTCTTTCAAGGTTTCGGTTGTGTTTTGTAAAGAGTTAACAGTATTCTTGATAGCCGGATAAATCTCTTTATCGGCTGCAATGCTGTTAATAAAATTTCCTTCCGTATTAAGTTTGTCGGTTAGGTTAGCCAATGTAGTAACGCCTTTCTTTAAATCTCTGGTGGCAGCCTCAACGGTAGCCATGCTTTTAGAAATATTAGCATAAATGGCTTCGTCTTTCATTAATTTACCAACCGAGCCTTCGCCTGCACGTATGCCTGAAATAATGCCTTTCAGGTCGTCGGTTATAGAAAGAATATTCTTGTTATTGGCTTGAAGAGTTTTGAGCATTTCTTGTTGAGATACATCGGCTTCTACCTTAAAATTAAAGCCGTTTTCAATCATTTTTGCATTAGGAGACCCCCCTGAAATCAGAATGATAGGGTTACCAATAAGCCCGTCGGAACTTACACGCACGGTAGCATCCTGTTTAATAAAAGGCTGAGATTTGTCTTCAATACTGAAAATTACTCTTACTTTCGAGTCTGGGGTAAAAGCAATTTCTCTTACGGTTCCTACTTTCACGCCGGCAAACCATACATTATTTCCTTTTGTTAAACCATTAACACTTTCAAAGGTAGCGGTAGCATCAATTCGGGTAATGAACGATTTCCGCATAGTTCCTAGTGTCAGAATACCAGCAGCCAATATAATAATACCTATTAAAATAAATAAACCAACTTTGGCGGCTATTCTTTCAGAAGATTGTGGGGTTGCCATACACTTATTTCTTTTGATTTTCTATAAAATTGTAATCGTAAAAATTTTTTATTCTTGGGTCAGGGTTTCCAAACACATCTTCAAATGTACCCTGAAACTTAAAGTTTCCATCAAATAGCACCGCTATGCGGTCGCCGGTTTCTTTGGCACAGGTGAGGTCATGCGTAATAATAATCGAACTGGTATTATAGTTTTCTTTTACTTCATTGATTAACTGGTTTATTTCAGTGCAGGTAATAGGGTCAAGGCCGGCAGTAGGCTCATCATACAACATAATTTTAGGATTCATGATAAGCGTGCGGGCAATGCCTATCCGTTTTTTTTGCCCTCCTGAAAGTTCTGCGGGCATTTGATGAATCGATTTCAGGAGTCCTACCGAGTCCAGTACTTTATTGACTGCCTTGTTAATTTCGGCGCGGGTCATGTTCCGAACGTTTCTTACAAGCGGGAACTCCAGATTTTCCTGCACCGTCATACTATCATACAAGGCACTATTCTGGAACGAAAAACCAATTTTTAGTCTTAAAGCATTCAGTTCTTTTTTATTCAGTTTTGAAACATCTTCGCCTAGCACTTCAACTTTGCCTTTATCGGCCGTTAATAAACCCGCAATGATTTTAATCAATACTGATTTACCACTACCAGATTTGCCCAGTACTACCAGATTCTCACCTTCATAAACATCCAGATTTGCATCAACCAGAATAGCTCTGTCGCCAAATGCTTTGTAAAGATGTTCTATTTCAATTACTTTATTCATATCAATTTGTTGTGGATAATGACCAGTTATTATCTGAACCAGTTTGTTACCTGAACTATAAACACTTCTTCAATAAATATCAAGAACATCGATAAAACCACCGACGAGTTAGCAGCTTTACCCACGCCTAAGGTTCCGTTGCTGGCATTATAGCCTTTATAGCAACCCACAATACCAATAGTAAAACCATAAGCCACTGCTTTGATGATGGCCGTCCAGAGGTCGAGGAAGATAATACTATTAAATGCCTGCTCAAAAAAAGCTGGAAGGCTAGTGTCTTCGTTGGTTGCTACATTCAGAAAGACCCCTGTCATAGCCATAATAGCGCAATAGAACGACAATATCGGAATAGTTATGGTAGTGGCCAATACGCGGGTTACTACTAAAAACTTGATGGGGTTAACCGCCGATACCTCCATGGCATCAATCTGCTCGGTTACTTTCATAGAGCCTAACTCGGCACCAATACTAGAGCCTACCTTGCCTGCACAAATCAGGGAGGTAACCAGCGGGGCTAATGCTCTGATAATGGCAATGGTTACAAGTGAGGGCAACCATGAACTAGCACCGAATGCCTCAAGCGACGGACGTGACTGTTTGGTGAATACAAAGCCTGTTACAAAGCCTGTAAGTGATATAAGTAATAAGGAGCTGTTGCCAATACGATAGCACTGATTAACAAATTCTTTAAATTCAAAATTTCCACTAAGGGTTTCTTTAAAAAACATAAATAAGAAATCAGCACCTTCTTTGAACCCAATGAGCCAGTTGTCGATTTTTTCGGAGAACAGATTTTTTTTTGAATGTACACTCATACTTAGTTGTAATTAGTGGAGAATTCGGCGCCTCAAATTTATTAAAGTATATTGGTAAATTAATACACCAACAGCGTTTTTAAGGAATTTATATACGTATGTGGAAAAAAATACTCAGTTTGTGGCATATTTCTGCTACCAATAGGAAATTTTTTTTGCATACAATTGTGTATTTAGTATCAAAATTCTTTCCAATGTTATAGTATTTTCATTATTTTTGATTAAATTATTGACTATCAACAAAATAAAGCTATTATGGCTATTTTCAACCTTAAAATAAACGGAAGAGAACATAAAACAGATGTCTCGCCGGATACTCCTTTACTATGGGTACTACGTGACCACCTGGGGCTGTTAGGTACAAAGTATGGCTGTGGTATGGCTATGTGTGGTGCCTGCACTGTACATGTAAACGGCGAAGCCACACGGGCTTGCATAACGCCTGTATCGTCAGTCAGTGAAGCTAAAATCACAACTATTGAAGGGCTTTCTGAAAAAGGAGACCACCCGCTACAAACAGCTTGGCATGAGGTAGATGTACCTCAATGTGGATACTGCCAAGCAGGCCAGATTATGACGGCCGCCGCATTCCTGAAAAGTAATCCTAAGCCTAGCGTAGAAGAAATCGAGAATGCCATGTCGAACAATATATGTCGTTGTGGAACTTATCATCGTATCAGAGAAGCTGTTCAGTTAGCTGCCACTAAAATGAAATAACATGGAAAAGACAATAAAAAACAGCCGAAGAGACTTTTTAAAATCAGCCGCGCTTGCCGGAGGTGGCTTCATGTTAAGTTTTAATTGGTTTGGTAAAGAAGCATTTGCCTCTGAGGCAAGTAACACTATGCTTGCCGCATCTGATTTTGTACCTAATGCCTATCTTTCAATTCATACCGATGGCATAGTAAATATATTTTCACCGAATCCTGAAATCGGACAGGGCATTAAAACAGCCTTCCCGATTATTGTGGCCGAAGAACTGGACGTTGACTGGGCAAATGTAAAAGTGCTTCAGGCTCCTTTAGATACTAAAAAATTTGAACGTCAGGTTGCTGGCGGTAGCGGCTCTATTCCGCATTCATGGGAAAGGCTGCGCAAAGCAGGAGCCACAGCAAGACAAATGTTGATTGAGGCTGCTGCAAAACGCTGGAACGTGTCGACCAATGATTGTATCACAGATAAAGGTTTTGTGATTCATGTAAACACTAACAAAAAATTAAGCTATGGCGAGTTAGCCACCGATGCCGCACAGATTGTTCCGCCTACGAATGTAAAATTAAAAAACCTGAAAGATTTCAAATTAATCGGCTCTACCGTTAAGGGGGTCGATAACAAGGAGATTCTTACAGGTAAACCACTTTTCGGGATTGATTTTTACAGAGAAGGAATGCTTTTCTGCATGATTCAACGCCCACCAGCTTTCGGGCTAAAACTTAAATCGTTCGATGCCTCAGCGGTAAAGGCTATGCCGGGTATAGTTGATGTGGTATCATTTAAAAATAAAGTAGCTGTTGTCGGAAAATCAACATGGGAAGTCAAGAAAGGGAGAGAAGCTTTAAAAATAGAGTGGGAGAAAGATGGAAATCTGGAAAGTACAGAAGACCATAACAGAATTTTCAAGCAATTACTGGACTCTGAAAAAGCAGATGTAAGAAGAAAAGAAGGAAATGTTGAAGAAGCCTTTAAAAATGCAGCGAAAATTGTTGAGTCGGAGTATCAATGCCCATTTCTGCCTCATAACCCAATGGAACCTATGAATTTCTTCGCCCATGTAAAAGATACAGACGTTGAACTGGTAGGCCCTACCCAAACACCACAGGCCGCACAAACACAAACAGCCAAATTGTTAAACATCTCTCCTGACAAAGTAACTGTTGAACTCACCCGTATGGGAGGGGGCTTCGGGCGGCGCTTAGGTACCGACTACGTACTGGAAGCAGTTGAAGTGTCGAACATAATGAAGGCACCTGTAAAAGTAATCTGGACGCGCGAAGATGACATGACTGGTGGAAGCTATCGGCCGGCAGTACGGTACCGTTTTAGAGCGGCTCTCGACAAACAAGGCAATATGATTGGGTACTCGCTTCGGGGTGCGGGTATTAATGCCGGAAATTCTACCCGTGAAAATAACTTTCCGTCAGGTGCTGTTCCTCATTTACTCATAGATTCCGTTGAGCATAAGTCGCCTATTACCACAGGGCCATGGCGTGCGCCAATTACGAATTTTCTGGCTTTTGCCGAACAATCTTTTATTGATGAGGTGGCAACTGCCGCTGGTAAGGATGCCGTTCAGTTCAGGCTTGACTTGCTTGAGAAAGCTAAAACCTCACCAGCAGGGCCTGTTAAATATGATATTGACCGTATGAAAGCGGTCATTGAACTAGCCGCCGAAAAGTCGGGCTGGAACAAAAAACGAAAAGGGATAAACCTCGGTTTTAGTGTTTATTTTTCTCATGCTTCCTATGTAGCACAGGTAGCTGAGGTAGTAATGAAAAAAAATAAGCCTGTATTACAGAAAATCTATGCCGCCGTTGACTGCGGCGTGGTTATTAACCAGAGTGGTGCCCGTAATCAGGTAATTGGGGGTATTGTAGATGGTATGGGCCATGCCATGTATGGCAACCTTACCTTTAAAGAGGGTACTCCAGAGCAGCAAAACTTTAATACCTACCGGCTTATTAAAATGAATGAGATTCCGGCTATTGAAGTGCATTTTGTTGATAACGGAATTGACCCAACAGGGCTTGGTGAGCCGGCCTTACCACCAACTGGTGGCTCTATTGCCAATGCTATCTTTAAAGCAACAGGTAAACGTCTGAAAAGCCAACCGTTTATTGAGCAGGAAGAAAAATTACTTGATAGTATTTCTTAAAGTTTTGTAAGTTACGATTCCCAAAATTAAGTGGGCCATGCTCTCAGGAGGGTGGTTCACTTTTTTATTTGGAAATTAGTGGGTATTACTTATATTTGTTAAAAATAAATTCTTCAACTTGTTTAAAGACCTTAAATATCATCTGGCACGCCTCGCTTATCTTCGTAGCGCTTGCTCATTTGTTCCTGATTTGCAGGGGGCCTAATTAATCTTTTCTTTTATTGACAATACCTTTATTAAATGATTTTCAGGGGTTATAATTTACTGCTACCTAGTAAATTGTATAATCGTTGATGGCGTTTGATACCGTTTTGTTGTATATATATATTTCATCAATCATATAAAACTTATTTCCAAGCCAGATATGAAAAACGTACTTGTTATTGGTATGGGTAAAGTAGGCTCATTAGTAGGCGTGTTGTTATCAAAACGCTTCGCTGTAATGGGCATGGACAAAAACTACCCCAATGTTGAACTACCCTTTGATGTGATACTGGGAGATGTAAATGACATCAGTTTTCTTGAAAAAACCATTCCTGAATTTGAGGCTGTGGTATCGGCTATGCCTTATAACTTGAACTTGCCTATTGCCCAAACGGCACACAAATTCGGCGTACATTACTTTGATTTAACAGAAGATGTACCCACAACCACGGCTATCAGGCAAATGGCCGAAACTGCCAATGCCGTTATGGCTCCGCAATGTGGGCTGGCACCCGGGCTAATAGGCATAATAGGGGCCGACCTTGCCAAACGTTTTACCAAATTACGCGATATTGAACTACGCGTAGGTGCGTTGCCCCGTTTCCCGAATGGCCTTATGGGGTATTCGTTCACGTGGTCACCGGCGGGGGTAATTAATGAATACATAAATGATGCAGAAGTAATTCATAACGGAACTAAAAAGATGGTTCCATCGCTAGATGGCATAGAGCATATTCAGATAGAAGGACAGGAGTTTGAGGCTTTCAGTACATCGGGTGGGTTGGGTACTATGTGTGAAACATACGAAGGGAAGGTGGATACGCTTAATTATAAAACTATCAGATACCCGGGCCATGCCAAACTCATGAAGTTTTTGTTGTATGAACTTATTCTAAAAGATAAACGTGAACTGGTTGAGCAGATTCTGACCGAAGCCAAACCCCCTGTACAGGAAGATGTAGTGTATGTATACGCCGTAGTTGAAGGCTGGAAAGGCACCGAATTGGCACGTGAGGAGTTTTACGAAGCGTATCATCCGATAGAAATCGACGGAAAACATTGGCGTGCTATTTCATGGACAACCGCTGCCTCGGTAGCTGCTGTTGTAGAAATGGTGGCTGATGGCAAACTGGCTCAGAAAGGATTTATAAAGCAGGAAGACATTCCTTTTAACGAATATCTTGAAACAACTAACGGAAACTTTTTTAAAGCAGAAAATGGAAAATAAAACAGCAACCCTAGAATATGTATTAAACGGATTAATGCGCCGATACCGCGAACGTGTGCCTGATGTGCAGAAGGTGTCTGAAGCAATGATAACCGAAGGAATTATTGCTAGTGCCGACGAAATCGAGAACGACCATATCGCTTTTCGTACGATGGGTGTGCCGCAATTGGGGATTCAATCATTCGAGAAAATTTTTCTGCATCTTGGTTATCAAAAACGTGATTACTTCTATTTTGAAGGAAAAAAACTGGATGCCTACTGGTTTTCTCCGCCTAAACCCGAATACCCACGCATATTTGTAAGCGAATTAAGAGTAAATGATTTGCCTGAGCCGATTCAGGAAATTATCAGAAGCTATACCGATGAAGTGAAAACTGACCCTGTTGATGCACTTGATTTAAATGATGGCGTAGCTGTTGATGAATTTTTGCATCAGGCTTTATGGCGTGTTCCAACATGGGAAGATTACTCAACCCTTCTGAAAGAAAGTGAATATGCAGCATGGGTTATTTATAACAGATATTACCTGAATCATTACACCATTAGTGTACATAACCTTAAGGAAGGTTATAATACTATTCAGGAGTTTAATGTTTTTCTGGAAAAAACAGGCATAAAGCTAAACGATTCGGGTGGAAAAATCAAAATAAGCCCTGATAAAGGTTTGTTGCAGAGTTCGACAGTAGCAGAAATTATTGACGCTGCTTTTGCGGGTGGTGAAATACATCCCATTTCGGGCAGTTATGTAGAATTTGCCGAACGCAAAGTATTGCCGCAATTTCAGCATTTGCCATTATCCGAAATAAAAAGAGAACACCGACGCGAAGGTTTTGAAGCAGGCAATGCAGATAAAATCTTTGAGAGTACTTTCACCAGCCAAACGGTGAAACGGCATCAGCATGCTGAATGAAATTAAAAATACTGATAAGAATTAATCCCTCTTAGAAATAAGAGGGATTAATTCGCATGATTAAAACTCTGATTCGGCTTTTAGTAAGGTTACTTTTCCTTTCTCCCACGCCTTTATATCTTTCTTGTAATTCGATTTATTTCTTTTAGTTAAACCCTCGTCGTCCAGCGATTTCAGGTCTGGTTTTCCGGCATTTACCCATGCAGTATACCAGAAATTGGCAGTTGCAGTAATGGCTCCTCTCAACTGATTTTCAATCATGCCATTAAGGGCTTTGTGGTATAGTTCGGAGTATTCTTTTGTATAAACCGATTGGTTAAATTTATTTTTAATGATTTTACCGTTTTCGTCTTTCATAAAGATTTTATCAGCCGGAAACGTCTTTCTCAACTCACGTTCTTTTGCAAGTAAAGTATCGGCTAATTCATGCGATTGTTTAATAATGCGCCATGTTTCTTTCGTTACGTCATCAATATATTGAGCATTGGCTGTATGTACGTTGTATTGCTCGCCAAATTTTTCGGGTAATTGGGCTTCCCAGAAAGCATGAATCCCCGTTTGGTTGGTTAATTGCCCGTTATGGTTGCTCGATGTATGTAAAGGCATGTGTGCGTCAGCCAGATAATGGCCCAAGTCGGCAGCCAGAAACAATATTTCTGTTTTTCGTTTATTTTGCATCGACTTGGTGAGCTTTTCCATTACATCCTGAATATACCAAGGCAAAATTCCACTCGATTGCAACATTTTGCTATCATATTTGGTATAAGCTAACTTACTGGTTTGAGCTAGGCTGTCAATAGGTTTATTGCCAAAGTCTTCAATGTCAATGTAATGTCTTGGGTTTTCTGCTTTATCGTTTAAAGTGTATTTTCTTAAATCAGGAATATTCGATTCTTCCGTAATAAAATCTATATGGTTATAAAAGAAAATCCGTAATTCGTCGGGTAGGGCAAATACTGCGGCTTTGTTAATATGCTGATGCCCCCACATTCCCCATGAGGTAAGCATCATTAAAGCACTGATACTTACAATAACCGACATAATGCTGATATAAATTTTTTTCTTCATAAGTACTTATTATTTAGTCTTCTTCGTTCATTAATGTTTCATAAACCAGTAGTAGAATACCATCTTTCAGGCCGAGGTCTGGCACTACGATTTCGTTCGCACCCGCCCATTTCATCACTGAAATATAGATATCAGAGGCCGGAACAATTACATCGGCACGGTCGGCATTGAGTTGTAGCATATTGATGCGGTCTTCAAGGCTGAACTCATTGATATAATCGCGTTTTTGTTCCAGTTCTGCCAATGTAGCTTTTCCGCCAGCAGCTTTATTTTCAATCATATTGAAAAGTTTCGAGATATTACCACCCGTACCTACGGCTATCACGTTTTCATGGGTTGGCACTGTTTCATCAATCCATGTACGCATTTTCCTCCAGACATCGGGTGCTTCTTTGTGTTCCAATAAACGAACTGACCCGATTTTGAACGACTTGGCAGCTATTTTGGTACGGCCTTTATAAATATTAAGTTCGGTACTACCACCGCCTACATCGATATGCAAATATGTTTTATCGTTTTCAAGGACGGCAATAATAACGTTATTGATTAGCTCGGCTTCTTTTTCTCCATCAATCAAATGAATTTCCATGCCTAATTCATTCTTGATTCGCTCAACAATATTAGTCCCGTTTTCGGCTTCACGCATGGCCGAAGTAGCACAAATCATATAAGCATCAACTTCATGTAATTCCATCAAAAGACGGTACGCCATCAATAGTTTTTTTATACGGGCTTCGCTTTCATAAGAGATTTTACCTGTATTGAATACATCCATGCCCAGCCGTAAAGCAAAGCGAACATATTCAACTTTTTTAAAACTTATTTTCTTTTTATCATGCAAAACCGACGAAATCTGCATTCGGGCAGCATTTGAACCAATATCAATGGCAGCAATTTTCATTGAATTTTCTTTAAGTATTTAGTAGTTTTCTGCAAAAATACCGCTTTTTACGAAAAATACGTCGATTAATTCCCTAAAACCGCCCATACATTCTCTTTATAGTCTCGTCCTATCGGAATCTGGAAGCTGTTTATTTCAATATCTGTTGCCGAAAAAGCATTAATTTTATCTTTTGCTACAATAAACGACCTATGAACCCGCATAAAGTTTTTATCCTGCAATAATAATTCGAGTTGGCTTAACGGTATTCTTGTCATAATTGTTTGAGAAGGCGTATAAATCTTGATATACTCCCGCTGGCTTTCCATATACAAAATTTCGTCGAAAAATACTTTTACCCTTTTCTTGTTTACATTAAAGAACTGATACTTTCTTGCCTCGGGTATAGGCAAAGGAGTATTTATTGTAAAACCTGTTAATTTGTTTACTGCTTTCAGAAAACGGCTAAATTCGATTGGTTTCAGTAAGTAATCCAACACATTGTGTTCATAGCCTTGCAGAGCATATTCATGATAGGCAGTTGTCAGAATAATATGTGGGGGGTGTTGAAGGGTCTGTAAGAAGTCAAGCCCTTTGAGTTTAGGTAAATTAATATCCAGAAATATCAAATCAATGGCATTCGTTCGGAGTATCTCAGTAGCAGCAAGAGCATTGGCACAAGTGGCTTTCAGTTGTAAAAAAGGTACCTGTGCAATGTAATCCTGCAAGATTTCGGCGGCAAGAGGCTCGTCTTCCACAATAATACAATTATATTTTTGCATGGCTACTCAGATTTAAGTTCAGCACAATACTAAAGGTTGTAGGTTTGTTTATAATGCTCAAGTTATGTGCGGGGTACATTAATTCCAGTTGTCGCCTCACATTGCTCAGTCCGATTTTTTCAGTAATCTCCAAAGCGGTTTCATCGGGCTTTGAGTTTTCTACATTAAAATACAGGCTCGAATTTTCTAAACGTACCTCAACTTTTATAAACGATTCATACATACTTTCGCCGGCTCCGTGCTTAAAGGCATTTTCTACAAAGGGTAACAAAATAAGCGGCGCAATAGGGCTTGTAGGATTATCAATGAGGGCTGTATAGTTTATTTTTAGCCGTTCGTTGTATCTTATTTTCTCTAGCTCAATATAGTTTTCTATTACCTTTAGTTCGTCTTCCACAGCAATATAAGGCTTGTTGGTTTCGTAGAGCATAAACCTCAGTAGTTTCGATAGCTTCATTACTACTTCTGCTGTGTCGTCTGATTTCTTACGGGCTAAGCCGTAAATATTATTAAGGGTATTAAATAAAAAATGCGGGTTGGTTTGCGCTTTCAGAAAACGAAGTTCGGTTTCCAGACGTTTTTTTGTCATTTCCTGTTCGGTTTCCCGTGCTTTAATGTGTTGCCGCATAAGTTTGAGGGCCAGCGCAATGCCGCAAGTAAATGCCAGTATGAAAAAAGCATAGAAGAAACTAGGAACCGAAAAGAAATTTTCGTTCTCCATAGGCCGCTTCATAATGTATTGTTGTATGAAACTTGAGAGAAACAGAAAAATGATGATTGATAGCAGAAAGGTCAGGGAAGTCAGAATAATACTTTTAATTATTTTCCATTTTCTTGATAGAAACTGGTCTGTAATATAAAAAACGGTATAAACCAGAGGGATTTTTGCAATCAGGTAAAGCGATTGGATACCAGTTGCGAGAAAGAACAGGTAAAATACATTCTCTTTGGGGCGGCTATAAATTAACGACTCAAAATTAAGGTACGATTTAAATAATACGTAAGCCACCCAGAAAGCAATATGATAAAGAATCCGTTTTTGCATCAATTCAGGTTTAGAAACATAAAATTATAATAAAATATTGGGTTAAACAGTGTTTCGTCTACCAACAGCGTATTCTGTGGCATGAGTAACAGTTAGCAGCCGGAAATAAAGCAAAATACAAGTAAACAGTTTTATGGCAGGCGTTAGCTGTTGTATGTCGGCAGAGGAATTTTATAAAGCGTAAATGTGCCTACTTTTATAACCTATCAATTAAAAGCTATGCACTTGATTAAAAAACTTCTATTAGCATTCTTCTTGATTTTTGGGGTATCTACCTCATGGGCGCAGAGAGCCATTAACTTGAATAATGTGCCGCTGCAACCTGAGATTTTCGAACTCAGTACAGGTTTTAGCGAAAGAGATTTTGCTATCTCACCTGACGGAACCGAGATATTTTATACACTTCAATCACCTCAAGGTATTTTCCAGACAATTCTATATCTTAAAAAAGGAGCAGATGGCATTTGGAGTAAACCTGAAATAGCTCCCTTCGCCGGAAAATACAGTGACCTCGAACCAGCGTTTTCGGCAGATGGCAAAACGCTCTATTTTGCGTCAAACCGGCCCATAACAGGAACAAATACTAAAGATTTTGATATTTGGGTGGTTAAAAAAAACAATAATTATTGGGGCGAGCCACAGAATCTTGGTTCACCTATAAACACCCCACAAGATGAGTTTTATCCTTCGGTTACCCGAAATGGGAATCTGTACTTTACTGCCGCATACAAAACAGGCATTGGGAAGGAGGATATTTTTATGGCTAGGTATGAAGCAGGAAAATACACCCAGCCTGTCCCGCTCGATACTACCATTAACTCAAAAGGGTATGAGTTTAACGCCTTTATTTCTCCTGATGAAGATTACATCTTGTTTACTGCTTATGGCCGCAAAGATGATAAAGGACGTGGTGATTTATATATGAGTATAAAAGATACTGGCGGAAAATGGCTTCCGGCCCGAAACCTGAGTATGCTTAATTCAAACCGGCTCGATTACTGCCCATTTGTAAGCCCTGATAAAAAATTGCTGTTTTTTACTAGTGAAAGAATCAGTATTGCAGACTCGTATCCAGACAAACAAGTTAATGCAGATATACTTTTAAAAACTTTTTCTTCACCACAGAATGGCAATGGAGATATCTACTGGGTGAGCTTCGACAAAGTAATGGAAATTTTCAAAAAGTAATTCATCAAACTATCAATACACTTTTCTTATACAAAAATTATGAGACTATTATCTGTTAAATTAATCTGTGCTTTTATGTTAGTTGTTTGCTTTTCGGTATCAGCACAAGATACTGTGTGGGTCGATGCCTCAAAAGTAAATACACAATTTCTGAAAGAAGGCGTTAATCGATATCTGGTTTATTTTAAAATGAGTAAAGATGCAGCAAGGTCAAGGCCACAGTTCTGGACAAGGACTATCAGCTTTGAAAATTATCAGGGCCGTGATGCCATTGTAGTAAAACAGGAGTGGGAAGACCGCGACAGTGTGGTGCATACGGTGAAATCGGTTTGTGATAAAAAAACCTTTGCACCGCTTTATCAGGAAAGCTGGTGGAAACAAAGAGGCACAGGCGTATTTGATTTTCTGAACAAAACAGCCCGATTAAACGACCAACCCTTAACCGATGCCGATACCGCCCGTAACAGAAAAACAGCTTGGTTGGCATTTCAGAAGGCTTCAACGCAATATGTACTAAACTGGCATCTCGACCTAGAAGTATTTCCTTTGCTACCTTATGCCAAAGGTAAAACATTTATGATTCCTTTTTACGACCCGGGGTTTTCGGCACCTAAACACGAAGCATATACGGTAACAAGTTCAGGACAACTCGAAGGATACGACAATCAGAAAGTAGATTGCTGGTTATTGACACACGAAGCAAAAGGTTATAAAGAGGTTTTCTGGATAAGTAAAAAAACACATGAGGTACTGAAACTGGAAAACGAAATAGGAAAAGACAGGGCACGATACAAAATCAAACTAGGGTTTAGTATATAAGTTACTCAGATACCATTGTTTGCTAAACAATAGCATATTTTAAATTTATATGCCTGCTGAATGCCCATTTAACCCGCGAAACCAAAACCGCTTAATACTCGTTTATATCAATAATAAGTGTGTTTCATATTTAACAGAGATACAAATGAACAGAATTATTGCAATAGTATGGTTGGCAGTTGGTATGCTGGGTTTTTCTGCCTGTGGTTCGTCTAATGCTACTGGTAGTAAAACGCACTACAAAGTTCCTGTGGTTGATAATACCGTTTATGGTAAACTTGATACTGCCTATTTTGCCTCAGGGTGCTTTTGGGCGGTTGAAGGTATTTTCGATAGCCTGAAAGGAGTAAAAGAAGCCGAATCTGGTTATAGTGGCGGGCATACGAAAAACCCTGATTATCGGGATGTAAGCACAGAAAAGACAGGCCATGCCGAAACCGTAGCCGTTTATTATGACCCGAAGATAATTAGTTATTCGACTTTACTCGAAGTTTATTTTGCTTCGCAAGACCCTACTCAGGTAAATGGACAAGGCCCTGACCGTGGTGATTCGTATCGTTCTGTTATTTTTTATACCAACTCCGAAGAGCAACAACTTGCCAATGATTACAAAAACAAGCTAGGGTCATCGGGCAAATATAAAAAGCCGATTGCGGTGCAGATAGTGCCTTTTAAAGCATTTTATAAAGCAGAAGAATACCATCAGAATTATGACCAGCACCATGCCGACGAACCCTATGTGGCTTCGGTATCAATACCACGTATTGAAAGGGCGCAAGCCATGTTTCCGAAATTATTAAAATAATACTAGCAACGCCTAAAAAATTGAGCGGCTTCGGAAATACCCGAAGCCGCTCAATTTTTTTCTTTAATATATGCTCTTTTACCAGAAGTACCAGTACAAGAAAGTAAGAATCACAATAACAGCTACGGCTCCTACTGCAAATGTGCCTTGTACTTTAAACATACTGGCATCTATTTCGAGACCTTTACCTTCATCAGGTAATACATAACCTAAAACAAACATCACGGCTACGCAAATCAGGAATACAAGGCCCATGCGGTCAAGGAACGGAACCTGTGTCCAATCAGTAAACGGAAGCCAGTTATTGTGCATCGAAAGCGCAATAAGAAAACCACCTACGATGGCAAACAAAGCACCTGCCGAGTTAGTGCGTTTCCAGAAAAAGCCCATCGCAAATGAGGCAAAAATACCCGGCGATAACAAGCCTGTCATTTTCTGGATAAACTGAAATCCGCCTTCTTTGTCTATGCCCATATAAGGAGAGATTAAGATTGCCAGAATCATAGCTACCACAATGACAATTCGACCTATTTTAACAAGCTCTTGTTCGGTTTTATTTTTACCAATGTATTGTTTAAATATATCCAGCGTAAAAATTGTTGAAATACTGTTTGCTTTTCCAGCCAGAGAGGCAACTACCGCTGCCGTTAAAGCTGCAAAAGATAAGCCTTTTAAGCCTATTGGTAATAAGTTTAATAAAACAGGATAGGCTTTGTCGGCAACTAAATGCCCATTCACAGACATTTCTTGTTGATACAAACCTTTACTATACAAAGCATAAGCAGCAATACCCGGAAGCGTTACAATAATAGGCATCAATAGTTTCAGGAAGGCCGCAAACAAAAGTCCATTTCTGGCAGTTTTTAAGTCTGCACCTAAGGCTCTTTGAGTAATATACTGATTACATCCCCAATAATTAAGGTTTACAATCCACATACCGCCAAGAAGTACTGTCAGGCCAGGGAGTTCCATAAAAGCATCCTGCAATTCACCTTTTCCATTAGGATACATCATTTGCCCCTTATTTAAAATCATGTGGAAATGGTCATTATGATTTTGGGTCATTGCTTTAAATCCATCTACCAACCCTGACAAGCCATATTGGTCAGAAACTAAATTAATTGCCAGATATGTTGTTGCTAAGCCACCAATTACCAGAAAAAATACCTGAATAACATCAGTATAGCCAATTACTTTCATCCCTCCGATAGTAATAATAATGGCAAAAATAGCTAGCCCCCACATACATACCCAGAAGTCTATTCCAGATATTCCAGACACAGCTAATGCCCCTAAGTATAAGATTGAGGTCAAATTTACCAGAATATATAAGCCTAGCCAGAAAATAGCCATAATCAAACTTACTGTCGGATTATACCTCTGACTTAAAAACTGCGGCATAGTAAAGATTTTATTCTTCAGGTAAATAGGCATAAAAACAACAGCTACTACTATGAGTGTTGCAGCAGCCATCCACTCGTAAGTTGAAATAGCTAAACCCATTGAAAAGCCGTTTCCTGACATCCCAATCATTTGTTCGGCAGAGATGTTAGATGCAATCAATGAAGCTCCGATAGCCCACCAAGTAAGTGAACCTTCCGCAAGGAAAAAATCTTTTGTTGAGGTTTGTTTTGCTTGTTTTTTCTTATAAATCCAATAGCCATAGCCTGACACTATAATGAAATAAAACAGGAATACAACATAATCGAGGGTTTGCAATTTTTCCATAGTGATTAGGGAAATGAGAAATTAATGCTTCGTTTAGAAATAAGATTCTTTGAATAGGGCAAATAAAGGTAGAAAATTTGCTTTTTCAAAGAAGAATAGACCTTTTTAAAAGATTTTTTAGATTTTACATAATTTTTTCAATAACCACTCACTAAACTTCTTGTTAAAATTTTGCCTTTAAAACTACTTTTATATAATTTTACCAAAAAAAGCCTCCCGTTTTGAATAGAAATACTATCCGACTTCTGGTTATACTAGGCACGCTTTCGATTACGGGAATAATTGCAGTGCAAGCCTATTGGGTTAAGCGTGCTTTCGATTTAAAAGAACAACAGTTTCGGCAAACTGTCATGATTTCTTTACGGAATGTCGCCAACAGAATATCTGCACTTTACAAACTTTCCAGTATCGAAAACCCTGTAAGCCAGCTTTCTTCTGATTACTATGTGGCAAATCTGCGTATGCCATTAAATGCTGATGTGCTGGAGCATTATCTGAAAGAAGAATTTAAAAAACAAAATCTGCAAACCGATTTTGAATATGGTATTTATGATTGTAATACCGACAAAATAGTTTACGGAGCTTACATTAACTCTAACTTTGAAGAAAGCTCAACAGCTAAGAAGGCGCTGCCTAAAACAGACAAGTACCTTAACTATTTTGGAGTAAGGTTTCCTAGTAAAACTAGTTATCTGGCAAGCAGGCTCGATATATGGGTCATTTCGTCATTAATAACACTTATCGTAACCGCATTTTTTGGGTATGCCATGTTTATTATTCTGAAACAGAAACGACTAAGTGAGGTTCAGCGTGATTTTATTAATAACATGACGCACGAGTTCCAAACACCTATTTCAACCATACGGGTAGCTACCGATGTGCTGAGCCAACCTAAAATAATGGAGCAGCCCGAGCGTTTAAAAAAATATATTCATATTATCAGGCAAGAGAATAACCGTTTGAAAAATCAGGTCGATTCCGTTCTAAATACAGCCCGTATGGAACGCGGAAAAATGGAACTTAATATTCAATTGCAGGAATTACATAGTATTATCGATGATGTAACCGAAGGCATAAAAGCTGAACTGGAAGATGACCTGACACTTGACCTTAAAGCTACCAAAACTAGTATTTATGCCGACCGTACCCAACTTATCAGCTTAGTAAGAAACCTGCTCGAAAATGCCATAAAATACTCGGGTAAGAAACCTTGTGTGCGCATAAAAACTGAGAATATAGGGGAGAGTATCAGGCTTTCAATCAGCGACAAGGGCATCGGAATTGCCCCCGAACACCTGAATAAAATCTTTAATAAGTTTTATCGGGTACCTACCGGAAACACCCATAACGTAAAGGGTTTCGGGCTAGGTTTGAGTTATGTAAAAGAAATTGTAAAAGCCCATAAATGGGACATGAAGGTAGAAAGCGAACCCGGAAAAGGAAGTACCTTTACTATTATTATAAAACAGGAATAGTTTGAAAAAATAATATTATGCCAAGAATCTTATACGTCGAAGACGACCCAAACCTGAGCTATGTAACAAAAGATAACCTTGAAATGGAAGGATACGAGATTGTTCATTTTCAGGATGGCAAAGAAGCATGGAAAAGTTTTAGTAAAGAAAAATATGACCTTTGCCTGCTCGACGTCATGTTGCCAGAGTTAGACGGGTTTTCGTTGGCTGAGAAAATCAGGAAACAGAATCAGCAAATACCTATTATTTTCCTGACAGCCAAAGGAATGCAGGAAGACCGCATTGCTGGCCTGAAAGTGGGCGGCGATGATTACGTAACAAAACCATTCAGTATTGAAGAATTAAACCTGCGTATAAAAGTATTTCTGAAACGAAAGGAAATCAATAAAGAAGCCACAGAAGGGCAGGGGAAATGGAAAATAGGTAGTTATGATTTTAATTATCATCAATTATCGTTAAAATCGGATAACCATGCAGAACAACTAACTCACCGTGAAGCAGAAGTGTTGAAATATTTATGCGAACGCAAAAATCAGGTAATAAAACGTGACGAGATTCTGACGGCCATCTGGGGCAGAGATGATTATTTTCTCGGCCGGAGCCTCGATGTATTTATTACCCGACTCAGAAAAATGCTCTCGAGTGATCCCCACATTAAAATAGAAAATGTACATGGCATAGGTTTCAGATTTGCTTGTTGAAAATCAGGCATTCGGTCAATAAGAGAATCTCACCAGCCATCTGGTGAGATTTTTTTTGTGGGATATTTTCTGAAATCATTCCATCTCAAGATACCTAAACTTAGCATAAAGTTGGGGTTTATCGGTTGCATTACAATTTAGGAGTACTTATTATAAACAATTAAAATCTGGAAAATTATGGCAAATGTTGAGTTACAAAAATTTGCAGACGAATGGATTGCTGCATGGAATTCCCATGACATTGAGAGAATCCTGAGCCATTATAGTAATGACCTAAGCATTACTACACCTATGATTAAAACAATAATGGGGGTAGAGGATGGAACACTAGACGATATTACGGCTATCAGAAACTACTGGCAAACAGCCCTTAATAAAGTACCCGACCTACATTTTGAATTGATAGAAGCCGTAGAAGGGGTAAATTCAGTAGCACTCTATTATAAGTCTATTATGAACAAACGTGTAATTGAAGTGATGTTTTTTGATGATTATGGAAAAGTAAATAAAATGTTTGCCCATTATACCTGATTTCGGCAGTACATCATTTTACTGAATTGGAGCCTAGTTAATTAATGAAAATCAAGAAATTAATTAAGATACTTTGGATCCGTAGGTAAAAAGATAAAAATGTAAATAAAAAAAGCCTTAAAACGTGCTTGTTATAAGGCTTTTAATCCTGTCGGGGTGGCCAGATTCGAACTGACGACCTTCTGCTCCCAAAGCAGACGCGATACCGGGCTACGCTACACCCCGAGGGCGGTATCTAAAATTTGAGAGTGCAAAGGTAGAAAATTTTATTTTAAAAACAAATATTTAATTTAAAAATTTCTTTTTGTTTCTCGCGGAGAGGGCGGGATTCGAACCCGCGGTACGCTTTAGACGTACGACAGTTTAGCAAACTGCTCCTTTCGGCCACTCAGGCACCTCTCCTTTCCCGTTTGGGACTGCAAATATAAAAGTTGATTTTATTTAAACAAAACCACAAGCAACTTTTTTTTCTTAACGCAATTTTGCTCTGTTATTTTTCCATCGGCTGTTATGGCCTTCACCTTGTGGCGTTCCGTTGCTTAAGGCGGGTTTGTTTTTATTTTTTAAAAGCTCCGCTGCCAAAACGGCGGCTATTTCCAGTTCGGTTTTGTCGGCTTGGTGCTGTAATACCTCAGGCGTAAAATAGAGGCTTACAAAACGTGTATCAAAATGCCCACTCACAAATGCCTCATGTTTCAAGGCAAACTTACAAAACGGTAGAGTAGTGGCTACGCCAGTTATCCTGAATTCATCAATAGCCCGAATCATTTTCTCGATAGCCTCAGTTCGGTCGTTGCCATAAGTAATCAGTTTGGCAATCATTGGGTCGTAGTAAATAGGTATTTCCATACCTTCTTCAATGCCATCGTCAACCCTTACGCCATTTCCTTGCGGGCGTACATACGTTTGGAGTGTACCCACATTAGGCAGAAAATTATTGGTGGGGTCTTCGGCACACACGCGCACTTCAATGGCATGGCCTTTTATTTGTAAATCTTCTTGTTTAATACTCAAAGGTTTACCTTCTGCCACAAGAATCATTTCTTTTACAAGGTCAATTCCTGTAATTAACTCAGTAACAGGGTGCTCAACCTGCAAGCGGGTGTTCATTTCCAGAAAATAGAAGTTCAGGTTTTCATCAACAATAAATTCCACCGTTCCCGCACCATAATAGTTACAGGCTTTAGCTACATTCACGGCACAGATGCCCATGGCCTCTCTGATTTCAGGAGTCAGTACCGCCGACGGGGCCTCTTCTATCACTTTTTGATGCCGACGTTGAATAGAGCACTCGCGTTCAAATAAATAAACCACGTTGCCGTGTTGGTCGCCCATTACCTGAATTTCTATATGCTTTGGTTTTGTAATATATTTTTCAATAAAACACGAACCATTGCCAAAAGCTGAAATAGCCTCCCCAACGGCTCTGTCCATTTGCTCGTCAAATTCTTCCTCACGTTCTACTACGCGCATTCCTTTACCACCGCCACCCGCACTGGCTTTTATCAGAATCGGATACCCTATTTCAGCAGCTTTTGCTTTGGCGGCAATGCGGTCGGTAATGGCATCTGGAGTACCGGGTACCATTGGTATATTATAACTGGCTACTGCGTGCTTCGACGAAAGTTTATCGCCCATTATCTCTATTGATTCGGGCGATGGGCCAATAAATATAAGTCCGGCCTTCTGTACCGCCTGTGCAAAACCAGCATTTTCGGAAAGGAAGCCATACCCCGGATGTATGGCATCAACGCCGAGGCTTTTAGCTACTTCAATAATTTTGTTACCTAATAAATAAGATTCTTTGGAAGGAGCAGGGCCAATACAAACGGCCTCGTTGGCATATTTCACATGTGGTGCGTTTCTGTCGGCTTCAGAAAAAACCGCTACTGTACTGATTCCCATCTCATGAGCCGTACGCATGACACGAAGCGCAATTTCACCTCGATTGGCTACAAGAATTTTTTTAATTGTTGGCATATTGAAACGCTGAGTGTCTTGTTTTAATTAATAGCTTGATTTTAAGCTACGAATTAACATTAAAATCTCATTTATTTTTGAAATTTATCATAAAAATCTTGGATATTTTTCATAAAAACTCTTACCCTTACTGGTAAGCGTTTGGGAAGATTCTTAAAAAATGGTACTTTTGTTAAAAAATGGAGACTTCTTCATCATTTTATTGTTAATTTAATCAGGCAACGAAAAAACACGTTCCTTCATTTATACTTACCATAATGGCAAAAGATATTTTTGATAAAACAATTAGCGATTTAGGGCATATTGGTACACAAGCAAAACTGCTCAACTCTCACCACTATTATTCTTTCCCAAGACTTAAAGGCGAACTAGGGCCTTATATGGAATTTAACGGCAAACGTGTGTTAAACTGGTCGTTGAATAACTATCTGGGTTTGGCTAACCATCCTGAAGTACGCGAAGCCGATACAAAGGCCGTAGCAGAATACGGTTTGGCGTATCCGATGGGTGCCAGAATGATGACAGGAAATACCGAATTGCACGAAGAGTTTGAAAAGCAACTAGCGGCTTATGTAGGTAAAAAAGACGCTTTTTTACTAAACTACGGGTATCAGGGTGTTATGTCGGTAATTGAATGTATCGTTGACCGCCGTGACGTAATTGTATACGATGCCGAAAGCCATGCTTGTTTAATAGATGGTATCCGTTTGCACAAAGCCAAAGGAGGCGAATACTACAAGTATGTGCATAATGATATGGACAGCCTCGAAAAAAACCTTATCAGAGCTACTAAAATGGCTGAAGAAAAAGGTGGTGGCGTATTGGTAATTACAGAAGGCGTGTTCGGGATGTCGGGTAAAGTAGGTAGCCTTGATAAAATCGTAGAATTAAAGAAAAAATATAGTTTCCGCCTGTTGGTTGATGATGCCCACGGTTTCGGAACAATGGGAGCCACTGGAGCAGGTGTACCTGAACATTTTGGGGTACAAGATGAAGTTGACCTCCACTTCTGTACTTTTGCAAAGTCGATGGCGGCTATCGGAGCATTTATTGCCGCCGATCCTGACGTGGTTATGTTCCTGAAATATAATATGCGTTCACAAACCTATGCAAAGGCTTTGCCAATGCCGTATGTGTTAGGGGGGATGAAACGCCTTGAGTTAATCAAAAATCACCCTGAATACAGAGAAAGCCTCTGGACAATCGTTCGTGCCTTGCAGGATGGTTTCCGTAAGCGTGGGTTCGATATTGGCGATACTACCTCGCCTGTTACACCTGTGTTTTTGCATGGTAATTATGACCTCCCGACAGTAACAAATCTTATCCGTGATTTAAGAGAAAACATGGGCATTTTCTGCTCAGTAATCATTTATCCGGTTGTTCCTAAAGGTGTAATTATGCTGCGTATTATTCCGACATCCTCACATACTTTAGAAGATGTTGAGTATACCATGAACTGTTTTGAGAAAGTACAGGCTAAATTACAGGCTGGTGAATATGCACCTTTGGCAGTAGCTTAAAAATTGGCCTGAGCAGGCCAAAAAAACAATATTTATCGTAATAAAACCTTAAAAAGTCGGGTTGAAGCCCGACTTTTTAGTTTTTTTTAATAAAAGTGCCATTTTTGATGGTATTTTTTATAGAAAAATTTGTAATTTTTGTCAATATATATAACTTGCAAGTAGTTTATTTATCAGTTAAGCAAATATTTCATTTATTTATTAACCAAATCCTTTGCAGTTACTATGAATAAGTACAAAGAACTAAGCGACCTTGTTGCATCCTTAGCAGGAGATTTTGACAAATTTTATGAAAAGGGTAATAAAGCTGCAGGCACCAGAGTTAGAGCAGGCATGGCACAGCTAGCTTCTTGGGCTAAAGCGACAAGAGCCGAAGTGCAAGCCATGAAAAATGCCAAATCAGAATAGTAGATTTGAGAGTTTTGACATTGAGTATAAAGAGATAAGCCCAGTATTCGAGCTTATCTCTTTATATTTTTTCGGGGTGCATCAAGGTAGCTAGCCCTCTGATTGTTCTTCGGGAGGTTCCTTTAATAAACACTTCTCCGGTTATTTGAGCTATATGTTTTTCACGGTCAACATTCATAACAGTAAAAATAACTTCGTAGTCGGTATCTACAAACATCGGGAACAAATACTCTGTTTCTTGTTTCATATACACAGAACCCTCACCCGGAAATTCCATGCCAAGTACGCGTGTAAAAATACTACTACTTAAATGGCCATGAATAATCGGACGTTTGTAACGCGTTTTGGCAGCATAGTCAGCATCTAAATGTAGCGGATTTTTATCGCCAGTCACTTCGGCAAATTTCTGTACATCTTCTTGCGAAAATCTGAATTCATAACGGTGGGTATCGCCTATTTCTAAAAGCATGATTGAAAGATTTTTAAAATAATTAAAACGCAAATATATAAATTCCTTAATTTCGCCAAGCAAAATCTATTTAATCTCAAACTTATAAATTATATGACCCGTCCGGACAAATTACTTTGCCTGTTGTTTTCACTTTTTCTCTTTACGGCTAGTGCCCAGGAGAATATCCCTTTACCTGAACATCCACGCCCCGATTTTGAAAGAGCCGACTGGCAGAATCTGAATGGAAACTGGGCCTTTGAATTTGATAAAAATGATGTAGGACTTGCCCAAAAATGGCAAGCATCTGCCAAACCTTTCACCAAAACCATTAATGTGCCTTTTCCGTGGGGTGCGCCCTTATCAGGCGTAAAAGATGAAGCCGATATTGCGTGGTATAAAAAACAGATTGTAATAAAACCTGAATGGAAAGGCAAACGTGTGTTTGTTACCATTGGAGCGTCTGACTGGAAAACAACAGTCTGGCTCGATGGAAAAGAACTAGGTTCTCATCAGGGGGGGTATACGCCTTTCTCGTTCGAACTCACTAATATTAAATATGGAGCTAAGCAAAATCTGGTTATAAGAGTGGACGACAAACGTCGGGATTTCACGCTATACGGAAAACAAGGCTATGGCAATGCCCGCGGATTGTGGCAAACCATCTATCTGGAAGCGCGCGGACAAAACTATATTGAGAACCTCCATTTTACGCCAGATATCGACAAGCAGGAACTAAAAGTAACTACCTATCTGGCAAAACCTGCACCAAAAGATATAGAAATGACTGTAAATGTAGGCGGTGACCGCAATACGGCTGTTAAGCAGACATTCCCTAAGGGTAAGGCCGAATATTCGTTTATTATTCCGATGCCTTCGGCACATTTGTGGGAACTCGAAGACCCATACCTGTATGATGTAACAGCCAAACTGGGCGACGACCTAGTAAAATCGTATTTTGGTATGCGTAAGATTTCAACCGTATACCTACCCGGTACTAATTACAAATACGTAGCTCTTAATAACAAGCCTGTATACCTGCAACTAACCCTCGACCAATCGTATCATCCAGAGGGCTTTTATACGTTTCCGACCGATGAGTTTATGAAAAATGAAATCCTGATTGCCCGTAACCTCGGTTTAAATGGTATACGCACCCATATTAAAGTAGATGTACCCCGAAAATTATATTGGGCCGATAAATTAGGTGTGCTTGTAATGTCAGATTTGCCTAATAGTTGGGGCGAACCCGATAAAAATGCACAGCAGGAGTCTGAGTATACCCTGAAAGAAATGATTAAACGTGATTTTAACCATCCGGCTATTTTCTCTTGGATTACCTTTAATGAAACATGGGGCTTGAAAACCAAGAAAACAGTTAACGGAAAAACAGAATCTGTTTATACACCTGAAACGCAAAAATGGGTAGCTTCGGTTTATCGTTTGGCTAAATCATTAGATAACACCCGTCTGGTAGAAGACAACTCGATTTGCTGCGGAGCAGGTCACACCGAAACTGATATTAACTCTTGGCATGAGTATCTGCCTGGTTGGGCATGGGAAGACCACCTCAAGAGTATCAACGACAATACATTTGTTGGCAGCGATTTCCACTATGAAAAAGGATATAAACAAACCGATGTGCCTAATATTAACTCAGAGTGTGGTAATGTATGGGGCTATGAAGGAAGTACAGGAGATTGTGACTGGAGCTGGGATTACCACCAGATGATGAACACATTCAGGAAATACCCTAAAATTGCCGGATGGTTATACACTGAACACCACGATGTAATTAATGAATGGAATGGGTATGTACGTTTTGACCGTAGCGAAAAAGAAACAGGTGTTGGCGAGATGGTAAAAGGCATGAGTATCCGAGATTTTCATGCACCTTTTTATATTTCAACAGGGAATGAAATTTCAAAAACAGTTCAACCAAATGAACTGATAACGGTGCCTCTTTATGCGTCGTTCATGACCGACAGAACCGATGTAGGTAGTAAGTTAACTTTAAAAATAAATATGTATGGATATGATGCTCTAGGGCAGGAAAAAACTTGGAGTAGCACCGAGCGTACTATTGACTACCAACCGTGGTTACAAAAAGCCTTAGACCCAATAGATGTTAAAATGCCTAACGAAAAGGCAGTAGTAACGATGTCGATGGTTCTGCTTGATAACGCCGGAAATGAGTTACATCATAACATGATGAATTTTATTGTAGATGCACCAACACCTGACGAAATGGTATTGTTATCGGGTAAGAAAGCAAAATTAGTAAGCGTTGAGCCGAAAAACTTTAAAGATGCTAAATGGTCGTTAAAACAATGGAATGTACTTGACGGACTTAAAGTAAACGGAGCAGGAAACGGATACTTTGAGTATGTGTTTAAAGTACCTTCGGGCGTTGACCTTAATCGGGTAGAAAGCATCGCATTTGTGGCTGAGGCAGGTGCAAAAGAACTTTTTGCTAAGGATATGGATAAAAAGTTAAGAGGTAACGAAAACTATATGCTTGGAGAAAAAGCCGACCCTGTGCAAAATCAGAACGCCTATGGCATGACCGACACCAAGAAGTTTCCTAGTGCGGTTGCTGTAAATGTAAATGGCGTATTTGCAGGCCGTTATGATTTACCCGATGATCCATCTGACCACCGTGGTGTTTTGTCGTGGCACAATCAGTTAAGAGACAAAAAACTACGCGAAGCAGGCTCTTATGGCTACCGTTTAAGCGTGAATATTCCACAAAAGGCAATAGAAGAAGCTAAAAAGACAGGTCGGTTGGTTGTAAAACTGGAAGTACCCGAAAGCATGAATGGGGGGCTGGCTATTTATGGTGACAAATTCGGTCGTTATCCGATTAACCCTACCATTGCTTTTGTGTTGAAATAGAATTATAAAGGCATAAAAAAGGCTTGCATTCAGCTGAACGCAAGCCTTTTTTATTTATAGAAAAAATTAATTATTTGTTTTTGGAGTTGATTGTGACGGTAGAATAATTACCGTCGGAGGAGTTGCTGCTTTTCTTGGGCTGGCAACAGGTGCTAAACTTTGGGCGGCATTGGTTTTATTATCCTGCGCACTGTCAGCCGCCAATGCAGGTACCGAAACATCGGTAACACCAGTATCTTTTATCGACGCCTCGCATTGCCTAATTGTTACGGCAATGGCTTCATCCATTAAACCTTCTCTGATTGCCTGATGATAAAACATAATGGCTCTCTTTAACATATCGGCCGTTGCTTGTGGTGTAGGCTGACGCCACGCAAGGCGTTGTAATTCAGCCCCTTGAGCCAATGTGATTTTAGGTAACTCCCCACGATTTGGGTCGTTTGGGTTAAGGCTAATAAGTTCAATCAGGTTATTTTTGGCAGGTTCATATTTTTGCAAAGCTCTGTAGTCTTTAAACTTTTTAGTTAAATACAAAGCCTGCGACGAATTTTTAACCTGTTCAGAAATCTTGTTTTCTGACTGAAATTCTGGTAATTTAGCGCACTCACGGTACAAGAAGAATGCGTCCCAATAACGGCCGGCCTTAAAATAGTCATCGGCTTCTTGCAGCATGTATGAACGATTGGTCTGACCTGAACTTGCCAATGAAACAAATAAAATACTGGTCATCCAAGCAAAAAAACGTATAGTCTTCATAAGAAAACGGATTTACATTTACAGTTTTGCGATTTTATCTGATTTTGACTAATAAACGTATGTTTTAATAAAAAAATTGAGAAAAACTGTTAAAAAATAATTAAAAATTTGAAACAATTTGTCAACGAAATATCAACGTTTATCCGTAACAATAGTAATACAACGTTTCTATACAATTTTGATGCCTTTCCGCCTTCTCCATTTCCTTATATTTATTTAGCAGACAAACAAACCATTATTCATTGTGTAACAATTGGTTCTATTATCGAAGATGGCTCATTCTTTCAGAACCTGACGCTTACCTTTGCCCGTATGAATCTGAAAATTATTCATCTCTGGGAAGACCTTTGGTATACCCGAAGAGCCATTATAGAGTCAAGGTTACTTTCTGTTCTGGGTAAATCGGTTACTATTCCTGCAAGGCTTACACAAAGCAGGCGCATTGATAAACCAACGCTTGATGCTTTCCTGAAAGAAAATCATTTGCAGATTCCGACTACAGCCAAATTCAAATACGGGCTTTTTTTGCCTGAACGCTATTTCAGGGTTCTTCCGGCGGAAGGTAATATTTTTACAGATTCAGTTATACATAATGCTCATAGCACCAGCGAGATACTCATGGCCGTTGCTTCATTCAGTAATGCTAAAACTTTTGTCAGAGAAGGAGTGCAATTCCGTAGTTTTGAACTGATTCGTTTCGCAAATCTTAAAGGCTTTACAGTTGTAGGAGGTTTTCATAAACTCTTGCAGGCATTTATCAGAGAACACAAACCCGACGACATCATGACCTATGCAGACGTAGACTGGTCTGACGGCTCAAGCTATGAAAAGCTAGGCTTTGAGCGTGTGGCCCTTACACAGCCGCAAAGTTTTATGCTTGATGCCACCCATGAAAGAATTTGGAAAGGAACCGAACCGACCGAGCGTAATGAAAAAGTATGGAATGCAGGTAGCTGGAAATATTTGTTAAAACTTAAGCCGGAAACAAATGCAACATAAAAATAAATTACTTGTGATAATAGGCCCGACGGCTTCGGGTAAAACAAAACTGGCCGTTCGGGTAGCTGCCAGTATGGATGGAGAGATAATAAGTGCCGATAGCAGGCAAGTATACAAAGACATGAACATAGGGACCGGAAAAGACTATGAAGAATACACACTTGCTTCGGGGCAAAAAGTTCCGTATCATCTCATTGACATCGTAGAGGCAGGAGACGACTACCACGTAGCAAGATTTCAGCAGGATTTTAAAAATATATATGAAAATATTTGCTCCCGAAAAAAAACTCCTGTTTTATGTGGGGGCTCTGGTATGTACATCGAAGCTGTATTAAAGAACTATCAGCACACGCAAGTGCCAATTAATTTGGCTTTACGAGAAGAATTAGAAGCACAGAGCCTTGATTTTCTGTTGAATATGTTTTCTGGAACCTATGAGCAGTATTATCCTCTGGCCGATACATCTACTAAAAAACGCCTTATCAGGGCTATTGAAATAGGGATGTTTATTAAAAATAATGAATTAGAATTGAGAGAAGAAAAACCACTCGATTATCTGATTTTTGGTATAGACATTCCGGCGGAAGTTCGTCGTGAACGTATTACCAAGCGTTTGCATAAACGTTTGCAGGGGGGTATGATAGAAGAAGTACAACACCTATTAAATAAAGGAGTAAGTGCCGAAAAACTGGTGTTTTATGGATTAGAGTATAAGTTTATTACAGAATATTTATTGAATAAGTTGAGTTACGATGAAATGGCCAGACAACTCGAAGTGGCTATTCATCAGTTTGCTAAACGCCAGATGACCTTTTTCAGAAGTATGGAAAAAAAAGGCTTACCTATACATTGGCTCAATGGCCTTGATACCGTCGAAAACCTGTCTGATGAAATAATAGCCAGATACAGAGCCTGAAAATAACCATTCAAACTAAATATTATTGGTTATTTTTGTATAAAACTTAAGATGAATAGCATGAAAAAACTGAGGTTACTAGCTACTATTTGTTGCCTGCTTCTGGCTGGTATCAATATGGCTTTGGCACAAAACAAGCTATTATTATTTTATGATACAGCCTATGTGTCAGAGGTTAAATTGCTGCTTGCGCAGGCTTCTGCTAAAAAAATGCTACTTGATACCACTTCGCGTACATCTGTTTTTACAGAATCTAATCTGAAAAATTATCAGGTAGTTATTTTCATGAATGTATCGGCTAATCGCCTGAGCTTTAGAGAAGCAGCCGAACTACAACGATTCTTACAGGCAGGGGGTGGGTTTGCAGGCATAGGAAAAGCCGCTGAAGCATCGTACAAATGGCTGTGGTATGCCAATGTGTTGGGCGGACAACTAGCTGCAACTCAACTCGAAAAACCAATTCAGCTGAGTATTATTACAAATGCCTTTCTAGGGAAAACCACTTTGCCACCTCTCTGGAAACTTAACGATAAACCATTGTTATTTAACGACTTACCCACTAAATGTAAGCCAGTCTTGCTCGATGTAACAGGCAAAACTTGGGCATGGTATTATACCACAGAGCAAGGCGGGAAACTTTTTTACACAGCATTAGGGTGCGAGCCGTCGGCGTATCAAAGCCCTGATTTTATCAGCCATGTTTGGGCTGGCATAGAAGAAGTTATGCCTAGAAATTTGCCTGATTATGCCAGTATTGCCAGTACTGCTTTACCGGCTGAAAAGAATTTTTTAAAAACAACGCTAAGCAACGACTTCCAGAATCCGGTAGCTTTAACTACTTTGAGAGATAATAACATAATTGTTGTAGAAGAAAATGGCGAGGTAAAAATCTATGAGCCACAGCTACGAAAAACCAGTACAATAGGTAAAATAGACGTTACTAATTTAAAAAGAATTAAACTTGACCCTGAGTTTTATCAAAATGGGTATATCTATACTTTTTCGGGGGGCAGTTCGGAAGAATATAAAATTGGGCGTATGCAACTAATTGGCGATACCACTGTGGTAATGACCGATTTTGCCAGCCAATCGAATAATCCGCTGCCCAGCAATATTATATATGATTATGAAAAATACGTCAGAAGCCCTTATCGCTTACCCCAGTATTTCGATAAAAAATCGTTCAGATATGATAACGAGCAGGGGCTTATCGTGGAAACGTTCGACGAAGATAACAATGTAAAAAATATTGAACCTTTCCTGACCGACACCCCCTTTAATTATATTACAGACATGAGTTTTGGAGCTGATGGGGGCTTATATATACTGGAAGACAAACAATTGAAAAAGATTGATTATTCAGAAACTAACCGCAAACCATTAGCAATTGTCTCGGCCGCTGTACTGACGGGTAATGCTCCTTTAAAAGTAAAATTCTTTTCTGATAGGTCAGTAGATTATGACAGTTCTGAAAAATTATCTGTTGAATGGATTTTTGGCGGGGCAGGCACATCGGCAGAGGCGAATCCTGAGTTTACATTTACCAAACCAGGAACTTATGATGTCGGACTTAAAGTGACCGATAATGCCGGAGAATCGGCCGAAACAACACTAAAGATTCAGGTAAATAAGCCTGCGGTTAAAAAAAGATAATCACCCCCCATTGCAGGAGGGTGACAGTCCATGGCTATTTAGTTGGAATTTCGATAATGAAAGTTGTATTGGGCATCACGCCTTCGGTTCGGCAGTTTAGTTTTTCGCCAGCATTCTTTATCATTAAATGAACCTTCATATTATTATACTCGCTTTGCTTTTGAATTAACTCTTCAATCTGTTTAAACAAGAAGAGCGGCTTCACCTGAATTTTATCAGTATTAATGTTGCTTTCAATTTCCTGATAAAAATCTAGTCGTTCGCCCAGTCGTTTTTTTTCCAGTTCCAGAAACAGAATAACAGTTTCTATTTCCTGTGCTAACGTAATATTCTTTTGTTTAGAATTAACGGAAATAGATTTTAACAGATTACTGAATTCGGTTAAATACTGAGCTGCTTCCATGGGGCTATGCAACAGTATATACTGCTTTATGGAATTAAGGCTTCCGTATAAAAACTGTTGGTTTCCCATAACTTTTTCTAATTCTTGTATTTTTTCCAGAATATTCGATTCTGTTTTTTTCTTTAAATAGTTGGTCAGGCTTAATAAAAAACTAATTATTAACAGCAATGCCATTGCTACGTATGCAAATACACTTAGTAGCACCAACAAAAGAGTGGGATAGGTGAAAATCATAGTGATTGTTATTATAGCACGTTACAAAACTATTCAAATGCCTGTGTTAAGTAAAGCTATAATTATTATTTGGAGGATTTTGGTGGGTATTTGGTTGGTTTCAGCGTAAATTCGGCAGTGTTGTTTTATGGCTATGGTAAGCTATATGTTTTCATTCCAACCCGTAATTTGCTATATATTATAATAAGCAATAAAACAGCTTGAAGGATAGTAAGGTATTTACCTGAAAAAATCCCCTTTTAAATAAACTCACGCTTTGGAATATAATTTTTTTGCAGAATATTTGTACTTATATCATTTCAACCTCTTTTTCATGAAAATTAAACTTCTACTGGTTGCCTTTGTATTGTTTCTGTGCGGATGGAAAGGTAAAAATACACCACCTGCTAAGCCCAAGAACATTATTTTTATTCTGGCCGATGACCACCGCTATGACTTCATGAGCTTTATGAATAAGGTGCCGGGCCTGCAAACCCCTAACATGGACAGAATAGCCCGCGAAGGCGCACATATTCAGAATGCCTTTGTAAGTACGGCCTTGTGCTCGCCTAGTAGAGCCAGTATCCTTACAGGCCAGTATGCCCATACCCACACTATTGTCGATAATCAGGCTCCTTTGCCAAAAGGCTTAAAGTTTTTTCCACAGTATCTCCAGAAAGCAGGGTATAGCACCGCATTTCTTGGTAAATGGCACATGGGTAATACCGATGATGCCCCACAACCAGGGTTTAACTACTGGTTAAGTTTTAAAGGACAAGGTGTTTACTATAACCCAACTTTTAATATTAATGGCAAGCAGGTAGCCCATAAAGATAGTAGTTACATATCTGACTTGCTTACTGACTATGCCGAGCAATGGCTCAACTCGCTCGATAAAAGTAAGCCTTTCTGTATGTATTTGTCGCATAAAGGTGTGCATGCCGAATTTCAGCCAGCCAAAAGGCATAAAGGTACGTTTAAAGATGCACTGGTATACCCCGAATCTATGTATCTGACTAAAACCGATACTAGTAAGATTTTTGGTCCTATGCCAACGCATAATCCTGCGCAGCCTCCGCTCAATCCAAATATTAAAGATATGCCGCAATGGGTGAAAAATCAGCGATATAGCTGGCATGGCGTAGACTACCTCTATCATGGGCAAATCCAGTTCAATGATTTTTATCGCCAGTACTGTGAAACCCTGAGAGGCGTTGACGACAGTATCGGAAGGGTTTTAAAATGGCTTGATGATAACGGTCTGGCAGATAATACACTGGTGATTTATATGGGTGATAATGGTTTTAGTTTTGGAGAACATGGCCTGATAGATAAACGCCATGCTTACGAAGAATCGATGAGAGTACCGCTTATTATACGTTGTCCGAGTATCATAAAGTCAGAAACAAAAGTGACAGAAGTAATCCAGAATATTGATATTGCCCCGACTATTCTTGCTTATGCAGGTTTACAAACGCCTGCCCAAATGCAGGGGAAATCTTTTTTGCCGATTCTGAAAGGACAAAAAGCAGCATGGAAAGACAAGGCTTTTTATGAATATTACTGGGAGTATGATTTTCCGCAAACACCCACAATGTTTGCCGTACGTACCGACCGCTACAAATATATTTTTAATCATGGGGTATGGGACGCTAACGAATTGTATGACTTGAAAAATGACCCTCTGGAAGTGAATAACCTGATTCGGAGTGCGGAACATCAGGCCATAGCCAAAGAGCTTCGCGACCAGATATGGGACTGGCTGGAAAGTACCAAAGGTATGCAGATTCCGTTAAAACGTATCCCTAACAAAAGAGGCGATAACCGCTATAAAGGTACCTATTAAATAAAAAATGGTGAGTTGCCAGCTCACCATTTTTTGTATATAATTATTGAATAATTACCAGATATAGGTAGCTACTGACCCGCCTGCCAAAGACTGGCTGAAGGCTTTCCCTTTTGATGAAATAACAAAATTTTGAGGCTTGTCAGACTCGTTCAGGACAACCAATACTGTCTTCCCCGTAGGAGTTTTAAAAGCTACATTGGCAAGCCCCATTGTAACATTAGAAGCAATACGTACCGAACCCGGCCGAGCAAACTTGGAAGCATGAGCTATAATATAATAGGCAGGGTTTCTGACAATCGAATTGCCGATTGTAATGGCTCCAAGGCATTCTGTACACCCGCCATCGGTATGAGGATTTTGTTTAGGGTCTGCGGCCAGATTCCACTCCAGAACATTTTTGCTCCAGTTACGAGGTGCGCCAATAATAAGGTTTTTGATGTGCCACTTTAAATCACCGGCAAAATTACCCGGCGAGCCAATCCATTGTTCTGTAAAATATAGGTTTTTATCAGGATGTGCCTCATGCACATCTTTCAACGCTTCTATTGTGCCGCCGTATAAATGAAAAGCCGAGCCATCAATGTATTTTCTCGCTTCGGGGTCATTCAAAACACCAATTGGGTAATCAGGGCGGTCGGCATTATGGTCGTAAAGAATAATTTTGGTTTTAATAAGAGCCGCTTTGAAAGCAGGGCCGAGGTGTTTCTTAATAAATGTGGCTTGCTCGCTGGGCAACATTAAAAGGCTCGGATTATTGCCCGGATGCAACGGCTCATTCTGAATCGTAATGGCATCAATCGTAATGCCTTCTTTCTTCATGGCCTGAATATATTTTACCAGATATTTGGCATAAGCTCCATAGTATTCGGGTTTTAGGCTTCCTCCTTTAGAGTTGCTGTTGGTTTTCATCCATGTTGGTGGTGACCACGGCGAGCCTAAAATCTTGATAGCAGGGTTAATTTTTATTATCTGTTTTAATATCGGAATGAGGTCTTTTTGCTCCTCAGCAAGACTGAATTTTTTTATATCAGGGTCTAGCTGGCCATCGGGCAAATCGTTATAAGTAAAAACATGGTCGCTCAAATCCGAGGCACCAATACTTATTCTTAAATAGCTTACCCCAATGTTATTTTGGTCAGTAGCAAAAAGTTCTTGCAGAATAGCGGCTTTTTCGGCGGTTTGTAATTGATTAATGAGCATAGCACTGCCACCTGTCAGGGTAAAACCGAAACCGTCCATAGTCTGGAAATGCTTGGTGTCATCAACAAAAATAGTCGGGCCGTCTGTCTTTTCATACCCGAAAGCTAAACTCCCTGATTGTTTCTGAAATAACGATGATTTATCGGCATTTGTAAGCCATACATCCACGTGCTGCGCTTGTGCTGCCCAAGTAAAAAGGCAGAACAGAAAGATTAATTTTTTTTTCATAGAATAGGTTTAATGTATTTGGTCGCCAAGATAGAGAGAAATACAAAACGAATCCATTTTTTCTTTGAATACTAATGGTTTAGCCCCAATAATGGGTAAGGAATCGTTTCTGTTTCTGATATTTATTTGTTATTTTTGAAAGAATTAATTCAGCCTATAACCTTACAATTGAAATGTCAAAGTTTTTGATAAGCATACTTTGCCTGATAAGTTTTTGCGTATATGCACAGAAACCTCAGAAGCCAGTTTCCATTATTTTTGATACCGACATTGCCGGAGATTATGACGACGTTGGTGCAATGGCGTTGCTCCATGCCTTTGCCGATGCCGGCGAAGCAAAAATTCTGGCAACAATCTCATGCAATGCCTTCGAAACCACAGTTCCTACTATTAGCGTCTTAAATACTTATTTTGGCCGCCCCAACATACCTATTGGTATTACAAAAAGAGAAAAACCAAACATGAGTTGTTCTCAGAAATGGGCCGAAGCCATCGTGGAGAAGTATCCACACGCCGTAAAATCAAATGCAGAGGCCGAAGAAGCCGTAAAACTCTATCGTAAAATACTGGCAAAACAACCCGATAAATCTGTAACAATTATTACTGTTGGTTTTTTTACAAATCTGGCCGATTTGCTCGACTCACAACCCGACGAGTTTTCAAAGCTGTCGGGTAAAGATTTAATCAGGAAAAAAGTCAAAGTATTGGTTTCAATGGCTGCCGGCTTCAATGAAAAACAACGCGGGCATGAGTACAACGTACATATTGATACAAAAGCCTCACAGAAAGTTTTTTCAGCTTGGAACACCCCCATGATTTTAAGCGGATTCGAGATAGGTGAGAAGATAAGAACCGGAATTCGTCTCATAAACAATGAAAATATTCGGCAAAGCCCCGTAAAAGATGCCTATCAGGTGGCTCTTACAAAAGACAACAACACTATTGGGCGTAATAGCTGGGACCAAACAGCAGTTTTAGTGGCTGTAAGAGGAATAGAACCTTATTTTTCATCGAAAAAGCTGAACTTTGACATTACAGATGACGGCAGTAATGTACTGATTCCGGGCGAACGCCTGACTTATTTAACAGAAAAAATGCCAACGGCTGAAGTAACAACCCTGATAGAAGATTTAATGATGCACCAGCCTCAAAAAAAGTAATAGTACAACAACTATCAATATATTACCTGTACCTATAACCTTCTGCGAAAATGTTTATCATAGAAACCTATCCGCTTGCAGTTATATGCTGCATCATTACGATGCTATGCTGGGGGTCTTGGGCTAATACTCAAAAATTGGCGGCTTCATCGTGGCGTTTTGAACTATTTTACTGGGACTACGTCATAGGTATTGTATTACTGGCAACCCTTTTTGCTTTTACTTTAGGTAGCACCGGAACAGGTGGTCGCAGTTTTTTAGCAGATTTAAAACAGGCCAACGAGTCGAATATCGGTTCGGCTATTCTGGGCGGGGTCGTATTTAATGCTGCCAATATTCTGTTAGGAGCAGCCATTTCTATTGCTGGCATGGCAGTGGCATTTCCTGTGGGTATAGGTCTGGCATTGGTTATAGGAGTAATTGTAAATTATCTGGCCAATCCGGTGGGCAACTCTCTGATGATTTTCTCGGGTGTAGCACTGGTTTCGGTAGCTATTCTGTTAAATGCTTACGCGTATCGGGGCACGGCTGCTCAGGCACAGGGCGTTTCGTCTAAGGGGCTTATCTTATCAGTAGTAGCTGGCGTACTCATGGGGTATTTTTACAAGTATGTCGCACAAGCCATGTTTCCGAACTTTCAGGTGCCTGAAACAGGTAAGCTAAGCCCCTATACGGCTGTATTCTGTTTTTCAATTGGCATCTTTTTAAGCAATATTTTGTTTAATACATTCCTGATGTTTCGGCCATTTGAAGGAACACCAGTTACATACAACGATTATCTTGGTGGAAGCATAAAAAACCACCTGACAGGAATACTAGGTGGTGCTATCTGGTGTGTGGGTATGTCGTTCAGCATTATTGCTTCTGATAAAGCAGGTACAGCCATCTCGTATGGTTTGGGGCAGGGGGCCACAGTAGTAGCGGCAATATGGGGCATTTTTATCTGGAAAGAATTTCGTAATGCGCCTAAAGGTACATCGGCTATACTAAATGCCATGCTTTTACTTTATATAGTAGGGCTTGGCTTAATTATAGCGGCAAGGTAATAAATCCACAAATTTTATAAAGATATGTCAAAAATAATTGTTATTGGTAGTTCAAACACCGATATGGTGGTTAAAACTACACGTTTCCCTAACCCCGGAGAAACCATTCTGGGCGGAACCTTCTTTATGTTTGCTGGTGGTAAGGGAGCCAATCAGGCAGTAGCAGCAGCACGAATGGGCGGCGACATAACCTTTATTACCAAAACAGGCAATGATATTTTCGGCAAACAAGCCATTGAGGGTTTTAAAAAAGAAAATATCAACACCGATTTTATCAGCACCGACGCAGAAAAAGCCTCAGGTACAGCCCTGATTATTGTGAATGAAGCCGGAGAAAATAAAATTGTTGTAGCAGCAGGTTCTAACGATACCCTTGCAGAACAAGATATTTTAAAAGCTGAAAAACAGATAAAAGAAGCTGAGGTAATTCTACTCCAACTTGAAATTCCTGTTAGCAGCGTAATGTTTGCCGCCCAACTAGGCATTCAGTCAGAAAGTAAAGTAATTCTTAATCCTGCTCCAGCACAGAAGCTGCCCGACGAGCTTTTCGCTAATTTGTATTTAATTACTCCGAACGAAACCGAAGCAGAGTTATTAACAGGTGTTAGCATCAAAGAAGATGCCTCCATTAAAGAGGCCGCTCAACTTCTGCTCGACAAAGGTGTCAGAAATGTAATAATTACCCTCGGTTCAAGAGGGGCGTATTTCCAGAACGAATATCAGTCATTTTTTATTGAAGCACCCACCGTTGAAGCCGTTGACACTACGGCCGCGGGCGATATTTTCAACGGAACGCTGGCGGTAGCACTAGGTAATAAAAAAGATTGGAAATCGGCCATTGAATTGGCTTGTAAAGCCGCTTCTCTGTCGGTTACACGTATGGGCGCGCAAGCGTCGGCCCCTTATCTGGACGAAATTTTAACCTCATCTAATTTTTACTTCTGATTTTGGTTATATTTTTGTTGCTTTAACAATAAAAATCTCATAATGAAAAAATATCTGTTTATCCTACTTTTGCCACTCACTACATTTGTTAAGGCTCAAACGATTCTAGAAAACCAATTTCAGTTCAATTTTTTAGCATTGAACCCCGCTTTTGCAGGTTCCCGCGAAACTTTTAGCCTGAATGGTATGCTCGGGAATCAGTTTAATGGTACTATTCGCCCGCAACAAATGTATCAACTTTTCTCGATGGATGGCCCTGTTCAGCAGGGGCAGGGTGGCTTAGCTTTGCAGGCACACAACGACAACAGCAATACCGTCGGTTTTAATAATTCTGGTGTGAAAATTTCGTATGCCTACCGAAAGAAATTCGGCGATATTTTTACACTAGGCTTAGGGGCTAATGCAGGCTTTATTTACCAACCTATTATTACCACTACACTCGGCGCTAAACAACTGTTTCCTTATGTTGGCTTAGGTGGTTTGTTCTCTTCTGAAAGGTTTTTTGTGAGTGTATCAAAACCGGTACTTTTCATTAACGAGGCAGTTATATTAAATAATAAAAAACCTTTTTATAGTATGTTGGGTTTTTCATTAGGAGAGATTGAAAACCTCATGATGAACGTAAGCGGTTTGTTGGAAACCAACAAAGATAAAAAAGCTAATATTTTTATAACAGCTAAAGTATGGGTCAAAAAGAGTGTAGGAGTAGGGGTCATGTACCGCTCTGAAACCAACCCCTTAGGCGATAAAAAAAATAAAATAATTCCTATGGCTGAGTTTCAAATTACTGATAGCTTCCGTTTAGGGGCATCTTATGACGCTAATCCTTTTTCGTTCCCTGATGCTTCGGGGTCTACACCCACTACCAAAAGAGGTGGAGTGCTGCAACTGTTTTTGCGATACGATTTTATACGTGACGATAGTAACGATAGCCGCCTGAAATATTATTGATGCCGTAAATCCCTCCTGAAAGAGGGATTTTTCTTTTTGTTTTCAGCCAATAATCAGGTTCTGACAGGCTTCTGAACGATATGAATTTAATTTTAATCTGATAATTATGTTTTCTTACCTGATTGTATAATGATTTTAGTGAAAAAATTGTTACTTTATTGGATACCTTACTGTAACTTTGCAACGTTTTGGCAAGGAACGATTTTATTAAGAGGGGGGCATGAAAAAAACACGTTATACCCTACATAAATGAGCCAAAGTAAGTAAGTTATTTACGGTTAAATATTATCGTTTTCCGAAACGAACATTCAACAATTTTCTAATTCTCAATGGACCAATTTTCGTACATCGCCAATGCTGACGTAGCCGCATTGGATGTTATTTACCAACAATACAAGCAAAATCCAGCTTCGGTCGATGAAAGCTGGCAAAATTTCTTTAAAGGTTTTGAGTTTAACCAAGCTTATAATGGCAATGGCCATGCAAACGGCACTAACGGTGCAAGCCCAGTAACGAAGGCAAGCATTGGTGCGGCAGCAAGTGCCGAACACACACGCAAAGAAATGGAAGTAGTGCATTTAATCAGAGGATACCGTTCACGCGGGCACTTACTTTCAAAAATAAATCCGATTGGCCCCAGAAAAGACCGTAAACCAATGCTTGACCTGGCAGACTTTAATTTGTCAGAAGCTGACCTAGATACTGTTTTTGAGGCGGGAGTTGAACTTTTTGGAGAAGCAGCTACCTTACGCAAAATTGTTGAAGCACTTACAAAAGTGTATTTGGGTAAAATAGGGTTTGAGTATTTGTTTATCAGAGACCGTCAGGCAAAAAACTGGTTGCGTAAAAAAATAGAACAGGAATACCTCAACTTTGAACCAACTCGTGAGCAAAAGCTAAGAATTTTCGAGAAATTAAATGAGGCTGTAAACTTCGAGAACTTTCTTCATACTAAGTTTTTAGGAAAGAAACGTTTCTCGCTTGAAGGTGGTGAATCAACTATTCCGGCACTGGATGTAGCTATTAATCGTGGTGCTGAGCTAGGTGTGGAAGAAGTAGTTATCGGAATGGCTCACCGTGGTCGTCTGAATATCCTTACCAATATCCTGCAAAAACCTTATGAGCAGGTTTTCAATGAGTTTGAAGAAAACGTTCAACTGGATGCCTATACCGATGGCGACGTAAAATATCACATGGGGTATTCGAGCCAAGTTGAAACACCAGAAGGCAAAAGAGTAAGTTTGAAACTAATGGCTAACCCGTCGCATCTGGAAGCGGTTAATCCGGTTGTAACCGGATACGCACGTGCCAGAGCAGACGCTCATTACGAGAAAGCCGCTGTTAAGCCTAATGACCGTGACGATATTTATGACAAAATTCTGCCAATTATTATTCATGGCGATGCAGCCATAGCAGGGCAGGGAATTGTGTATGAAGTAACACAGATGTCGAACCTTCCGGCTTATTATACAGGCGGAACTTTACATTTTGTAATTAATAATCAGGTAGGTTTTACAACCGATTTTGAAGATGCCCGCTCTTCGATTTATTGTACCGACATAGCCAAAATTATTGATGCACCTATCTTCCACGTTAATGGCGACGACCCAGAGGCAGTAGTGTATTCAATGAAACTGGCTACTGAGTTCCGTCAGGAATTTAACCGTGATGTATTTGTGAATATGATTTGTTACCGTAAATATGGGCACAATGAGTCGGACGAACCACGTATGACCCAGCCAACCATGTATAAGGTAATTGATAATCACCCGAACACACGCGAAATCTACTTGCAGGAGTTAATGGAACGCGGAGAAGCCGATGCAAAGTTTTCAGAAGAACTAAAGAAAGAATTTGAAGGCGAACTTCAGGATTTACTGGCTAAGGTAAAACAAAAACAATTACCTTATCAGAAACCAAAACTGGAAGAAGACTGGGAGAAACTACGCCGTTCGGTACCTGAGGATTTCGAGCTGTCGCCGGCAACAGGTATACCTGCCAATGAAATAGAAAAAATAGGAAAAACTTTATATTCAGTTCCTGAAGGTTTTAAACCTCTAAAACAGATTGAAAAGGTATTGGAAGAAAGACGCGCTATTTTCTCACAAGAAAAACCTTTTAACTGGTCGGCCGGAGAATTACTGGCTTATGGAGCTATTCTGAGCGAAGGTAAAATAGTTCGTATTACAGGGCAAGACGTGCAACGAGGTACATTTACACACCGCCATGCAGTATTGCACGATGCCGACACCAACCATCTGTATACCAATCTGGCTCATATCGATGAAAAACAAGGCCACTTCGAAATCTATAACTCTTTGCTTGCCGAGTACGGCGTAATGGGTTTTGAGTATGGATATTCAATGGCTAACCCAAATGCACTTGTAATCTGGGAAGCACAATTCGGTGATTTCTCGAATGGTGCGCAAATCATGATTGACCAGTTTATTGCGGCATCAGAGTCAAAATGGAACACCATGAACGGCTTAGTATTATTACTACCTCACGGATACGAAGGGCAAGGCCCAGAGCACTCAAATGCACGCCCTGAGCGTTATCTGCAACTAGCAGCCGAGTACAATATGTACGTTTGTGCTTGTACAACCCCTGCCAATATTTTCCACATGTTGCGCCGCCAGTTGGCATTGCCTTTCCGCAAGCCATGTATTCACATGTCGCCTAAATCAATGTTGCGTCATCCGTTGGCTATTTCCCCACTAAGCGACTTCACAGAAGGTACTCGTTTTCAGGAAACTATTGGCGACGATTACGCCGACCCTAAAAAGGTAAAAAGAGTATTGCTTTGCAGTGGAAAAGTATATTACGATTTATTAGACAAACAACGTAAAGATAACCGCACCGATGTAGCCATTATTCGTGTAGAGCAGCTACATCCGTTCCCGAAAAAACAGATACAGTCACATCTGGCCAATTACAAAAAGCCTGAGGTAATCTGGGTACAGGAAGAGCCAGAAAACATGGGTTACTGGTCGTTTGTGCTAAGAGAATTTCCTGAAATTGGAATAGGTAACGTAATTGCCAGAAAATCGAGTGCATCGCCAGCAACAGGTTATACTAAAATACACGCAAAAGAGCAGGCCGAAATCGTAGAAAAGGCATTTGAGAAAAAATAAAAGACTTAACTAATTATAAATCGATATCAATAACTTAGCAACAAACAAGTTATGGCAATAGAAATGAAAGTCCCTTCGGTGGGCGAATCAGTGAGCGAAGTAACTATCGCTTCCTGGGTTAAAAAAGATGGTGATACCGTAAAAATGGACGAAGTAATTTGCGAATTAGAGTCCGATAAAGCCACTTTCGAACTTCCAGCAGAGGCCGATGGTATTCTGAGAATAGTAGCAGCCGAAGGCACAACTTTACCTATCGGAGCTTTGATTTGTAGAATTGAATCTGATAATAAACAACAGCCAGTAGCCGATAAACCCGCTTCTGAGCCTGCTAAAGAAACAACTCCTGCACCAAAAGAAGAAGCTAAAGCACCACAAGCTGCACCAGTAGCCTCAAAAACTATTGACGTAGTTGTGCCAGCAGTAGGGGAGTCAATTTCAGAAGTAACCATTGCTTCATGGAGCAAAAAAGATGGCGATTCTGTTAAAATGGATGAGGTAATCTGTGAACTGGAGTCTGATAAAGCTACTTTTGAATTACCATCACCCGAAAACGGTGTAATTACTATTGTAGCACAGGCAGGGCAGGTAGTACCTATTGGTGGAGTCGTTGCCAGAATTGCAGTAGGAGCAGCCGCCGCTGCGCCTGCGCCAGCAACAGAAAAACCTACCGCAACGCAAGAGAAATCAGATACCACAGGTAGTAGCTATGCCGCAGGGCATCCATCACCAGTTGCTGCAAAAGTATTGGCCGAAAAAGGTATCGACCCATCAACTGTGCAAGGAACAGGTATCGGGGGGCGTATCATGAAAGAAGATGCCTTGAAAGCTGCTGCACCGGCACCTCAGCCATCAACTCCAAGCACACCAGCACCAGAAACCAAAGCACCGGCTAGCACGCCAGTAGCTTCAGGTGTAGAGGGCAGAATTTCTCGCAGAGAAAAAATGACAACTCTTCGTAAAACCATTGCGAAGCGTTTGGTAGCAGTAAAACAAGAAACTGCAATGCTTACAACATTCAATGAGGTGGATATGAAACCTATCATGGATTTGAGAGCAAAATATAAAGATAAATTCAAAGAAATACATGGCGTTGGTTTAGGTTTTATGTCGTTCTTTACTAAAGCCTGTGCTATTGCACTGAAAGAGTTTCCGGTGGTAAATGCTTATATCGATGGGGATGAAATCGTGTATAACGATTACGCCGATATTGCTATTGCGGTATCTGCACCACGTGGATTAGTTGTGCCGGTTATCAGAAATGCCGAAAAACTAGGCTTTGCAGAAATAGAGTCAGAAGTAGTGCGTTTAGCTGGTAAAGCCAGAGAAAATAAATTGACAATTGACGAAATGACTGGTGGAACCTTTACTATTACCAATGGCGGTATTTTCGGTTCAATGCTTTCTACACCAATCATTAATGCACCTCAGTCGGCTATTTTGGGTATGCACAATATTGTAGAAAGAGCAGTAGTTATAAACGGTGAAATTGTGGTTCGCCCGATTATGTACGTAGCTTTAAGCTACGACCACCGTACTATTGACGGTAAAGATTCGGTTAGTTTCTTGGTAAGAGTAAAACAATTGCTTGAAGACCCAACCAGAATTCTACTAGGTGTATAATCTGTTACTTATATACGAAAACAGCCATCTTACCCGATGGCTGTTTTTTTGTGGATATGACCTTGTTCATCCCCCAAAACATTGCACTTATCTATTAAATTATTGTTAAATACTTGAATTTTGTACTATAATTGACGTACTTCGCAAGATAACATTATGTTATCGAGCGATGGAAGAAAAACATAAAAATACCTCTGATGGAAAAGGCTCGAGAAGTAGCCTTTTTTCATTTTTAAACGGATTGGTTAGTCCCACAGCAAATGAAGAGAAGACTGTCCCGATACCTGAATCGAAAATCAGCCGCTATGCCGATAGCATCGAGCAATCAAATTATATCAGCCGCGACCTGAGCTGGCTTAAATTTAATGAGCGTGTATTAGACCAAACCCGCGAAAAAAACCTGAACCTGTTTGAGCGTTTAAAGTTTCTGGCTATTACCTCATCAAACCTTGATGAATTTTTTACTATCAGGCTAGGAAGTCTCTATAATTATCTGGACTATAACAAAGAGCGGGTCGATTACTCTGGTTTGCGCGAAATACCTTTTCGTAAAGCATTATTATCGGCCGTAAGGCAGTTCTGTCAGGAGCAAGACCGGATTTTTAACGAAGAATTAACTCCTTTGTTCAAAAATTATAAGTTTCAGATAGTAAAAATAAATGACCTGAAACCAGAAGAACTGGCGCAAGCGATAGATTATTTTGATTATACCGTCTATCCGATGCTTACGCCGATGCTCTTCGATCATACCCATGCTTTTCCGGTACTGATTGCAAAAACGCTTATTTTTGGTGTTATAACCGATTCAAGCCGCTCGACGCTCTTTTCGGAAGACAGCGAAACCAAGAAAATTTCGTTCGTACAAATTCCGGGTAATCTCCCCAGATTTTTCACAATTGAAAGAGGCGACGAGTTGTTGTTTCTGCCAATTGAAGAAATTGTAAGGCATGAAATAAAAAAACTCTACCGTAATGTTGAGATTCAGGCAGTGAACCTTTTCAGAGTGGTGCGTAATGGCGATTTCACACTGGAGGAGTCAGACGATATTGAGTCAGATTTTGTGGATGAAATCAAGCAGAAAATCAAGAGCCGCCGCTTGGGTAGAGTAGTATACATGGAAGTTGAGCCTAATGCCAATGAGTGGATGATGACAATCCTTCAAAAGCGTTGGGAAATTGATAAATATAATATTTTTGTTGATGAGTGCCTGATTGACTACACGTGTTTATGGCAGATTATCCGCCACCCTGACTTTCAGGAAGAACTTGAGCCAATTCATCCGCCTGTTACTCCGGCAAGGCTTAAAGAGAAAAACACAGATATTTTTGAGGTTATCCGTGAGAAAGACATTCTCTTGCATCATCCATATAATAACTTTGAACCTGTATTACAATTGCTTGAAAAAGCTGCCGAAGACCCCGACGTACTGGCTATTAAACTGACTATTTATCGCCTGGCCAAAAAGTCTAGAGTAACGCAGGCTTTGTTAAAGGCAGCCGAAAATGGCAAGCACGTATCTGTATTGTTCGAGATAAAGGCTCGTTTCGACGAAGAAAACAATATCCGAGAAGCTGACCGCCTCCAACGTGCAGGTTGTTTTGTAATTTATGGAATAGGCTGGTATAAAACCCATACCAAGCTGATGCTTATTGTTCGTAAAGAAGGAAACAGAGTAGTACAATATGCCCATCTGGCCAGTGGAAACTATAATGAAGATACCGCCCGTTTGTATACTGACATTGGTTTACTGACTACAAACCCATCTTATACCAAAGATATTTCAGAGTTTTTTAATGTAATAACGGGGCATTCTCAGCCGGCTAATTATCAGTACCTGATTACCTCACCGAGAGATATGCGTAAGCGTCTGATAGAATTAATCAGAAATGAAGCCGAAAATGCCAAACAAGGCTTGCCTAGTGGTATTTGTATCAAACTGAATTCACTAGAAGACCAGCACATTATTAACGAGCTATACAAAGCTTCACAGGCTGGTGTTAAAATTAAACTGATAATCAGAGGAATTTGCTGTTTGCGGCCGGGTAGAAAAAACCTGAGCGAAAACATTACTGTACGCTCAATTGTGGGGGTATTTCTCGAACACGCCCGTATTTTCTATTTCCATAATAACAACAGCCCCAAACTTTATGGCGGTAGTGCCGATATTATGGTTCGGAGTTTTGACAAACGAATTGAATCATTGTTTGAACTTGTTGATGAAGAAGTAAAAAAACACGCCATTCATATACTGGCCTATAACCTGCTCGACAACGTTAATGCGTATGAATTACAAGAAGATGGCTCGTATGCTAAAGTAATTTGCTCTTTAAGCCCTGACGACCAACCGATTGATATTCATAAAATGTTCTTTGAAATAGAGGAAAATGAAATGGAAGATATAAATTTGTTTCCGCAAGAAGAAAACGCAGTTGTTGCCCCTTCTTCTGAAACAGAATAAGTCAGCCATTTTTCCAGATAGAACCATGTACGCCGAAAGTATCAAGCAAAAGTTTTCAGAAATATTCAACCATACACCTGATTTAATCGTACGTGCGCCAGGCCGCATTAACCTCATTGGCGAGCATACTGACTATAACGATGGCTTCGTATTACCCGCAGCTATTGATAAAGCCATTTATTTTGCCATTTCAAAAAGAGATGATGAACGTTGCCAGTTGGTTTCTTATGATTTAAACGATAGCTATGAGGTTTCGCTGGATACCCTAGTTAAGTCAGAAAAAGGCTGGGCTAATTTCCTTATAGGTGTAGTGGCCGAACTTAAAGCAGCCAATTATATAATTCCGAATGGCTTTAATGTTGTGTTTGGTGGTGATGTACCACTTGGAGCTGGATTGTCGTCTTCTGCGGCTGTTGAAAGCGGAATAGGTTTTGCTTTGAAACAACTTTATAATTTGCCATTATCAAGTATAGATTTGGCGCTTGTTGCCCAAAAAGCCGAACATAATTTTGCTGGAGTTAAATGTGGTATCATGGATATGTTTGCTTCTATTCATGGCAAAGAAAAATCAGTAATCAAACTCGACTGCCGTGACCTGACCTTCCAATATTTTCCTTTTAACACAACTCAATACACACTTGTATTGTGCAATTCAGGCGTTAAACATAACTTAGGAGATACCGAATATAACAAGCGTAGAGCAGAGTGTGAAGAGGGGGTAGCTATCTTACAAAATGCTTATCCACAGGTAAACAGCCTGCGCGATGTAAGTATATCAATGCTTCGGAGCCAGAGTGATAAACTATCGCCAACTGTATATATTCGTTGCCGATACGTGGTCGAGGAAATCAGTAGGGTAGAAGAAGCCTGCCAAGCCCTGTTAAAAGATAATTTCGTAACATTCGGAGAGAAAATGTACCAAACTCATAACGGTTTAAGCCAGTTTTATGAAGTAAGCTGCCCTGAACTTGATTTTCTGGTAGAACAAACCTTTGACGATAAAAATGTACTGGGAGCCAGAATGATGGGTGGCGGTTTTGGTGGTTGTACAATTAATCTGGTAAAAACCAAAGCCGTAGATAGCTTTTTGTCCAGAATGGCTGAAGGCTATGAGGCCAAATTCGGCAAAGAACTGGTATCATACAAAGTAGCTATTACAAACGGAGTAGAAACTATATAATAAGTAATACAAACAGAGCAGGATTTTGTCCTGCTCTGTTTGTTAAGCAACAAATGCTTAAATATCAATTTTTGCATATTTGGCGTTTCTTTCGATAAAATCGCGGCGTGGGCCTACTTCATCTCCCATAAGCATCGCAAACAAATGGTCGGCCTCGGCAGCAGAATCAATCGAAACCTGTTTTAAGGTACGCTTATCAGGGCGCATGGTTGTTTCCCAAAGCTGGTCAGGATTCATCTCTCCAAGACCCTTATAACGCTGAATATTCACACTTTCTTCACGTCCGCCGGCAGCTAAACGCTTTACTTCGCGTTCGCGTTGTTCTTCTGTCCAACAATATACTTCTTCTTTTCCTTTCTTTACCTGATATAACGGAGGTTGCGCAATATACACGTAACCATTCTCGATTAATTCACGCATATATCGGTAGAAGAATGTCAGAATCAGGGTACGAATATGGCTACCGTCAATATCGGCATCGGTCATGATAATGATTTTATGGTAACGTAGCTTGTCAGTATTCAAAGCTCTTTCGTCACCATCTTTTCCAATCTGTACACCTAAAGCCGTAAAAATATTCTTGATTTCCTCATTTTCATATATTCTGTATTCCTGAGCTTTTTCTACGTTCAGAATTTTACCTCTCAATGGCAGAATCGCCTGAAACGCACGGTTGCGGCCTTGTTTGGCACTACCGCCGGCACTATCACCCTCAACCAGATATACCTCACAAAGTGTCGGGTCTGACTCAGAACAGTCGGCCAGTTTACCCGGCAAGCCCGTACCTATCAGTACATTTTTGCGTTGTACCATTTCGCGTGCTTTGCGGGCAGCAATACGAGCTTTAGCGGCCAATACCACTTTATCAATGATGATACGCGCTTCTTTGGGGTGTTCTTCCAGATAGTTTTCAAGCATTTCTGACACGCACGAACTTACTGCCGAAGTTACCTCGCTGTTTCCTAGTTTGGTTTTGGTTTGTCCTTCAAACTGAGGTTCTGCTACTTTTACTGAAATAACGGCTGTAAGCCCTTCACGGAAATCGTCTCCACTGATTTCGACTTTTTCTTTGGCAAGAATACCCGTTTTTTCAGCATAGTTTTTTAGTGTACGAGTAAGTGCCATCCGAAAACCAGATACGTGCGTTCCACCTTCATGCGTATTAATGTTATTAACAAAAGATGATACGTTTTCGCTGTAACTGGTGTTGTAAAGCATGGCTACGTCAACAGGAATTCCGTCTTTTATTCCTTCCATGTACATAGGCTCAGGAATAAGCCTTTCACGACCCGAATCAATATAGGAAACAAATTCTGTAAGGCCGCCTTCCGAGTGGAAGGTATCGCTTACAGGGTTGCCATTTTCATCTTTTTCTCTTAAATCTGTCAGAATAATAGTAATTCCTTTGTTCAGGAACGATAACTCACGGAGCCTGTTTGCTACCGTATCATATTTATATTCGGTAACGGTGAAGATACTGCCGTCAGGTTTAAAAGTAACAGTTGTGCCGGTATCGCTAGCCTTGCCTATGGCGCGCACATCGTACAAGGGTTTACCGATACTATATTCCTGCTCAAAAATCTGGTCTTCGCGGTGTACTTCTACTCTCAAGTGAGTTGAAAGGGCATTCACGCAGGAAACCCCCACACCATGCAAACCTCCTGAAACCTTATAAGTGTCTTTATCAAATTTACCTCCGGCGTGTAATACTGTCATTACAATTTCCAGAGCAGATTTTTGTTCTTTTGAATTGATTCCTGTCGGAATCCCACGGCCATTATCTTTTACTGTTACTGAATTATCTTCGTTGATAGTTACCTCTATTGTATCGCAATATCCGGCAAGTGCTTCATCTATCGAGTTATCTACTACTTCCCAAATTAAGTGGTGTAAGCCTTTTACCCCAATATCGCCAATATACATGGCTGGGCGTTTACGTACTGCCTCTAATCCTTCTAACACCTGAATGTTATCTGCACCGTAATTTGCTTTTGAGTTTTGTGGCTCTTTAATTTCTTGATTTTCTGTCATAATTCGTTTTTTATAAAAACCTGATTATCAATAAAATAGATGTATCCGGTCAGGATATTTGATATTCATCAATAATTAACATAATTTAGTTGTAAAGTTACGATTTTTTATCTACAAATAGAAATTTCTCAGCCAATCAATATTAGGTAGTATAAATACAGAATAATTTATATTTTTATCTCAGAATTACTTTTAAAATCACCAGTTGAATCATTAAATATTTTATGAAAAACTATTGCTATATTTTAGTACTGATGCTTGTTTTTAGTGCTTGTAGCCGTTCGGTTCAGTCTACTTATTATATCGTACGCCATGGCGAAAAGGTCGATGGGTCGGCCGACCCCGCTTTAAGTATCGAAGGGCAGCAAAGAGCCGAAACACTAAAGAAACTGCTGGCAGACAAGAAAATTACACAAGTTTACAGTACCAATTACCAGCGAACCACAAACACAGCCAAGCCTCTGGCTGATGCCCTGAACGTTACCATTCAGAAATATGACCCTCGCAATCAGAAACCTTTTATTGAAGACCTCAAAAAAATTGAAGGAAAAAACATCCTGATTGTCGGGCATAGCAATACTATAAGGCATATTGCCAATGGCTTGTATGAAAAAGATACACTCACCAAAGACCTAGAGGAGACCGACTTCGATAACCTGTATATCGTAAAAAGACAGACCTCCCCTAAAAAGAAACTTAGTTTTACAGCAAAAACCTATGGTAAGCCAACACCCTGATTGAAGCTTTTTATCAGGGATTAATACCTTTTGGTGAAGTTTTTGCGTTAGTTTTGTAAGGCACTTTACCTGAGTGCCAAATGTGATAACAATTTTATAAAAGCAATGAAACGTATTCGTAAGTTTTCTATTATCATTCTCATATTGATGGCTGTTCCGTTTATAGCCTTTAAATACGATGACCGCTATTTCGAAATAGCTAAAAATCTGGATATTTTCGCTACCATGTTCAAGGAACTGAACGCATATTATGTAGACGAAATTAACCCCAATAAGGCTATGCGGTTAAGTATTGAAGCCATGTTGAAACAACTTGACCCTTATACTAATTTTTACCCCGAAGATGACATCGAAGATTACATGACCATGACAACCGGAAAATATAACGGTATTGGGGCTACTGTTTCGCATCAGGGAGATAAACACCTCGTGGTGATGATTTATGAAGGGTCACCTGCCGATAAAGCCGGTATGAAAATCGGTGATGAAATACTGAAGGTCGATGGCGTAGATGTGGTGTCACGCAAAGGTGTCGACATGGGCCGTTTACTCAAAGGGCAAACAGGAACAACCGTTAAAATTTCGGTAAAACGTTACGGGCAAAATTCACCTCTTGACTTAACCGTAGGGCGTGACATCGTAAAAACCCTTAACGTACCACATTCAGGTATGGTTAATGAAGAAGTAGGCTATATTCAACTGAATGACTTTACAGCTACTGCTGCAAAAGAAGTAAAGTCGGCTTTTAGCGACCTGAAATCACAAGGGATGAAAAAACTGATTTTTGACCTGAGAGGAAACCCCGGTGGCTTGTTAAATATGGCTGTTGAAATATGTAATGTTTTTCTGCCTAAAGACCAGCTTATTGTAGAAACAAGAGGCAAAGTTGCCGACTGGAATAAGAAGTTTACGTCGATGGAGAATCCGATGGATACCGAAATTCCTATTATTGTTTTAATTAATAGCCAAAGTGCCTCGGCTTCTGAAATTGTGAGCGGTACCCTGCAAGACTATGACCGCGCCGTAATTTTAGGGCAACGTTCGTTCGGAAAAGGACTGGTGCAAACTACCAGAGATTTGACTTACAACACCAAAATGAAAATTACTACGGCTAAATATTATATTCCGAGTGGCAGATGTATACAAGCACTTGATTATAGCCATAGAAACTCCGACGGTAGCGTAGGAAGGGTGCCAGATTCTTTAAAAACTGCTTTTAAAACAAAAAACGGACGCACCGTTTATGATGGAGGTGGCGTTGACCCCGATGTGAAAACAGAAATGGTTGCAATGGCTTCTGTAACATCGAATCTATTAGCAAAGAATGCTATTTTCGACTACGCAACTAAATATTATTTTGAGCATACAAACGATAAGCCACAAGAGAAGTTTTCATTGAAAGATACTGACTATCAGGATTTTATGAATTGGTTGAAAGCCAGAAACTTTACTTATACTACTGCTATGGAAAAGAATCTGGATAACCTTGAGGCATCGGCTAAAAAAGAAAATAATCTGGATGCTGTACAGGAAGGGCTTAAATCGCTTCGTGAAAAGATTAATCAGAGCAAACAACAGGATTTAATCAAGCACAAAGCAGAAATTAAAGAACAACTGGAGGCCGAAATTCTGAGCCGTTATTATTACCAGAAGGCTATGAAGTTTGTCTCGTTCGAGCGTGACAAAGAAGTGCAAGAGGCTTTGAAATTGTTTAAAGATATACCGAGGTATCAGGCCATACTGAAAGGAGGAAAATAAAATACCAGCTATTAAAAAAGACCGAAGATTAATCTTCGGTCTTTTTTAATAGCTGCATTGTTATAATTTACAAGCGTGTTTGTTTAGGTGTAGTTGTCATGAACTCTTTCAGATAGTAAGGTTCAAATTCAGCTACGTTTTCAAAGTTTTCTGCCTGTAAAGAGCCATAAGCCAATGCGCCAATGGCTTTTGCTGACGGGTAAACGGGTTCTTTCAGAAAAAAAGCATTGGGCTGATTCCCCAGTACCGTACGGCATTTATCGGCACCATCGCCAAAGAATATAATTTTTTGCTCTTTCAGTTCATTGGCAAAAGCAGCTTCATCAATAATTTTCGCTTGTGTAGGCACTACCTGTTGCAAAACGCCCGTCTGATACATGGCGCAATATACTTCCATGCGTCGGGCATCAAGCATGGGGCATAAAAGTGAAGCCTCCGAAATAACTGATTGATAACTATTTACTTGCCATGCCAGAGCCTCAAGTGTATTAATCGCGATGAGGGGTTTTTCGAGTGTAAAACAAAGCCCTTTTGCTGTTGAAACCCCAATACGTAAACCTGTATAAGACCCTGGCCCTTTTGCCACAGCAATGGCATCAATATCGTTAAATGCCAGCCCGGCAGCTTTTATAACCTGTTGCACAAGGGTAGTTAGCATACCAGAGGAAGATTTCTCATGAAATAATTCGTTCAGAGCCACTAATTTATCATCCTGATGGATAGCCGTCGAGCAACCTTTAGTTGAGGTTTCAATACTTAAAATAAAAGCCATTGTACAATTTTAGTAATTTTCGAGCAACAAAATTACTAATTGTACAATGGCTGATTCAAACAAAACTATATTTATTTACTTCTGATAGCAATTACGGGGTCCAGACGGGCTGCCTGCCATGCCGGAATAATACCCGAAATAATACCAATGCTACTAGCAATTGCCAGCCCTGAAATAATGTTTCCTGTACTTAACACAATATCAAGCGAACCTATTGGCAAGAAACTGAGCAGATAAACTAACAGGATACCAAATAAGCCACCAATAATACATAAGAAAACCGACTCAAATAAAAACTGGAACAATATAAAGAAATTTTTAGCACCTAAAGATTTCTGGATACCTATGACATTGATACGCTCTTTTACCGACACAAACATGATATTAGCTATACCAAACCCCCCAATTAACAAAGAGAAAAGACCTATAAATACCCCACTTTTACGAAGCGTACCAAATAATTGTCCAAGAGCGGCAGCGGCAGCTTCGGGCCGGTTTATGGCAAAGTTATCTTCCTGCGAAGGCTTCAATCCTCGTTTAGTACGCATTAGCCCCGTTATTTCTCCTTCAAGTTCAAAAAGACCTTCATCTTGTTCATAGCCTTTGAAGACAATATCACCGGTTAATTCTCCTGACGAGAAAATTCTCTTATGTGCCATAAAAGGAATAATTACTTTCTCGTCGGGTGCACCTCCAAAATCGGCTATTGGCTTGCCTTTCTTTTCCTGAACACCAATTACAGTAATATTATGGCCTTTCATTTTAAAAGTTTGTCCTATTGGGTCCGAGTCAGGAAATAAGGCTTCGGCAATATCAGCTCCCAATACTGCAATATTTTTGCCTGATTCAATTTCCTGTGGTGCAAAGTAACGCCCGTTTACAATCGGAACCTCAGTTATTTCGTTAAATTCGTAGGTAATACCTTGGCACAAGGCATTAATGCTGTTATTGTTTTTGCGGCAGGTTACGTCACCTGCAAAGTCCATCATGGCACCTGCCTGCGCATTTTCAAGATTATCTTTCAAGTACTTGAACTCATCATATTTGGGTTCAGGGCGCATAAAATATTTCCACCACGGGTAATCTCCGTTAGTGAAAAGCCAGGGCCATTTTTGCACGTAAATAACGTTTGTACCAATAGTATTGAGGCTGTTTTTGATGTTAGACTCAAGAGAATCAACAAGCGTAAAAACACCAATAATTGAAAAAATACCCACTGTTACTCCAAGTAACGATAACACCGTACGAAGTAAGTTTGCCCGCAAAGCCTGCATAGCAAAGCGAAAACTCTCAAATATTAAAAGAATAAGTTTCATTATGAATCTGTGATTGAATGGTTGAGCAAACTGGTGGATTTAGTATTTCACGAAGATAAATACCTTTCAAACATCAGAAAAGCAAATTAGGCTAATGCGTATTTTTTATTAAACTAGCGGTAAAAATTGAGGATGTATGGAAGCTATTTTTTTATGAATGAATTAAAATAGAAATATGAGAGCACTTTACTTCCAAGATTCAGCAAAGTACGCTCCTTAGGAAACGTAAATAATCTTTTTTCACGGGGGTTAGGATACGACAAATACCTGATATAATTTATACAGTAATAAAATGATTCTGAAATGCTTTCATGATATTTGAAAATAAGCCTCACGAAGCTAATACGGGCAGGTACGTTAAACTCGTAGTAACTGGCTTTTTCCCAAAATTTAATATTCAGTTCGGGTGGTGCTTCAAGCGGGGTAGAGAAATGAATGGTATCCTTGACAGGCAGAAAAATATTAACCAACGACAAGCCCATTAACAGGCACTTCTTAAGATTATATTTTTCTGTTTTGGCAATGAAAGCATCCCAGTCAATTTCTTGGCCATACAAGTGTACAAAAAGCAGCAGGTCACAAATATACTTAAGTTTTGTCCATGCTTCCCGTTTGCCATTATGAATAATAATAATGAGCAGGAGTTTCTCATATTTGTTCAAATGGTTGGCAAATAATTCGTCTACACTAAAATGGTAATTCTGAGCCTGAATAAGTAAATCCCAATGAAAATCTAAAGCAATTGTGGCATTATAAATATTTTTCTTGGAGAGCGTTACTTCAATCTGACCAAATTCATACAATGCTTTTATTAGTTCTGGGGGCTGATACTCGTGTGCATCATCTGTTTTTACTAAATACCCGTCTTCAATAAGCAAATGAAAAGCGCGGAAGACATCTTTCTTTTCAATCAGAAAGTCAATATCAGCTCCTTCCCTGAACGACCTCTTGTAAAACAGGTTATTCCATGTTACGCCTTTAAAAGCTATTGCGTTAATGTTGTTTTTACTGAATAGGTCTTCTATACGCCTGAGTTCCTGCGATAAAAATATAGTATGTACCGACCTGATTTTGACAAAATTACTTAATTGAGCCAAAGAATCAGCATCTATTATGGAAGAGTCAAGCGTTTTTAAAGCATCATAAACCACAGGTCTGATAGTGTGAAATGCTGCCATTTGCTGAAGCCTGACCCAGTTTATCTGGTTATTGCTAAGTAACTGGATAAGTTTTTTTTCGGGGGCTTGTAGTAATCTTATCTTACAGCACTCTATCAATATCTGAAATTCAGTTGAAAACATATTAAAACAATGAATGTGTTTTTATAGTGGATCTTCTAATACAAAAACTGCTATTTATCTAATTTCGGTCTAAAATTAGATAAATAGCAGCTTAAATAGTGTTAAGTTTAAAATTTTTATCTCAAGTTCCAAGAAACTCCAGATAACGAACGTCTTTTGTCGTATTACTTACAGTTCTAGATTTTATTTCAATTATCTCGAAAGAAGGTGTCCGCCATAATTTTTTTGTATTTTTTTCTGAGGAGTGACGAGTCTTGTCCATAATCTTAAATAATAAATTAAGTTAGTACAAAATTATGATTATCATTAAAGGACAGAACCCTATGAAGCTAAATTCAAGGCTAAGCCAATAGCTGATTTTGATTCAATTTTAATAATCTCGATTTTAGGCGTTTGCCATGCTTTCTTGATTTTTGTCGGAGAAGAAACAGAATTTTTCAAATGAGATGGTGTTTATAGGTTAATAAAAGATTTCTAAGACATGATGTTACAGGTTATTATTTAAATAAACAATAGTAGATTTAAAATTTAATCTGTAAGCATATACGTTGGCATTGCTAATGCCATATTAGTGCCAAAGTTATTACGAAAGAAAGGCTTTATTGAAAATATTTTTTATTTCGACACAGGCAGGGCATCCATATACGTTTCTATTAACTGAACCAGCTCATGAATGGTATTCTGATTGGCGGGCCTGCTAATATGAATAATAGGAACATGGTGTAAAATAGCATTAAGCATTTCAAAATAAGCTACCTTAACATCCATAGCGTCGATATAGCTCAAACGATAAGCATAGTTCTGTAAATGCTTAAAAGCCTCAATTCCTTTCAGAGTTTTTATCTGGAGCGGGTTATCTGATAAACTTTTTTCAAGAATAAAAATCTTATTTACACGCCGAGGGGCAGTGCTGAAAGACTCATTAAAAAATTTACTGTATTTCTCAATATCGGGTCTTATTCTAGCGTCGTCATGGTAATTGCCGATGTCAATTTTATGAAAGGTGTCTTTCCATAGTTTCATCATCGGATAAGCCGCATGAATTTCGATGTGGTTACCCTTTACGAATGGCACACAGACATCATCCGAGAAAATACGATAACCTTTGGTTTCGAGGGTGGCAACAGTGGTCGATTTGCCGGCTCCTGAGTCGCCCAGAAATAATACTACGCCATTATGATTATATATTGCCGAGCCATGTAAAGGAATCTGCTTCCGCTGATACAGTATGGCCGCCATGGCATTAGATAAAAAAAATAGCCTGATACTCTTCTCGCAGGCGTTTGCATAAGGCTCAATTATTACTTCGTTGCCTTCTTTGGCATAATAAGAGGCTGTGCCATTAACTTGCAGCAGATATTCAGTAGGGCTCAGGTAAAGGTTTAATGGCTCATTATCAGTGTTTTCATAAAGGTTATCAGGAACTCTCCCAATTGTTACTTTTACGTCAGGGGTATCAGCCAAAGTAATCGGAACTAATTCAGGAAAATCTATTTCAGAAGCAATAGTAAGGCCGTAAGCAAAATAATAATTCATCTTTTCAAATTTGTGAAGATATTCCGTTTTATACGGCATCCTGATAAAGTTTTATTTACTTATAATACCCTTGGCAATAAGATAAGGTATAATAAGCCATAGTAACCCTTTAATCAGGAAGAACAAAAAGCCCGCCCATCCGAGTCTTTTAAACCACATTATAAATTTATTTTCCTTCTCCATTTTGCTTTATCTCAAAGTCAGTCGATTGTTTGTCCAGATAGTTTCTAAACAAGAATAACAGACCAATGGTTGCTATTAATGAAAAAAAGATAATAGAAGTAGGGAGGCTATCCATGTTTTCGAGGTCGGTCTTAATTACATGAATATTGTGCAAATACATGAGCGTAATTATCATCCCATTATTAAAAATATGCGCTACAATAGGCACCCATAAGTTGCCCGACCAATAATAAAAATACCCGAATAAAACACCCAGCATCATACGTGGTAATATGCCATAGAACTGGAAATGAATAATTGCGAAAATGAATCCTGTGAGCCATATAGCCACATGAATATTTTTAGTGCCCAAGTATATTTTACGCATCAGTAAGCCTCTGAAAACCAGTTCTTCGCCAATGCCCGCAATAACAGCAATAACCAGAAATGCCAGCAGAAATTTCCAGAAAGAAGTAAAAGTGGCAAAAAACTGAGTAGCTTTTTCGAAAGTTGATTCCATTTCTTTCAGCGTTTTTTCAAGCCCTTTAAGTGCCTCCGGAAAAACTATGTTCTGGTTCAGTTCCTGAAGCCAACCATTAAAGCCCATAAAAGTAAGCTCAATAAGAATAGCCATCAAAAATACCCTGATGCTTGGTATTGATTTAAAATTAAGGTCGCTCCATGGTTTTTTCTCAATAACTCTCCAAAATAACCAAGCCGTACCCACAAAGCCTACTAACGAGCCAAGCCCTTGCCCTAAAATTGTGCTAACCCAAGCATTAGGTATCTGGCTGAAATCACCGCCAGTAGTTAGTATTTTTTGCAGAGAAGCCCCGCCCAATAGCATGGTGCCTATCTGAATAAGGCCACCAAGAAAGATAAAATTAATACAAAACAAGCCTAAAAGAATCAGAAGTGAAGGGGCAGCCGCGTTTTCGTTGCTTTTAAAGAACATCGGGGAATTATTTTCCATAATTACTGTTAATTTTATTATAGCATATTTTGCTTAATTTTGCAGTAAAAATATTCACTAATTTGTGAATTCACTAATTCAATTTCGATTTTGGTTAAAATAGGTAACATATCGCTCGGAGAATTTCCGCTTTTACTGGCACCTATGGAAGATGTCAGCGACCCTCCGTTCAGGCTAGTTTGTAAAGAAAACGGAGCCGATTTAATGTACACCGAATTTATTTCGTCGGAAGGATTAATTCGGCATGCCGCCAAAAGTGTTCAGAAACTTGATATATTTGAGTATGAACGCCCCATAGGTATACAATTATTTGGTAGCGACGTAGAAACTATGGGCGAATGTGCCAAAATAGCTACCAATGCACAGCCCGACCTGATTGATATTAATTACGGTTGCCCTGTAAAAAACGTAGCTTGCCGCGGGGCAGGTGCCGCACTTTTGCAGGATATTCCTAAGATGACTGAGATGACGGCCGCTGTTGTTAAGGCAACGCATTTGCCTGTAACGGTAAAAACGCGTCTCGGCTGGAACGATGAAACAAAAAATGTAGAGGAGGTAGCAGAACGCTTGCAAGATGTTGGCATTCAGGCTTTAACTGTGCACGGACGCACCAGAGCTCAGATGTATAAAGGTGAAGCTGACTGGACGCTCATTGCCAAAATTAAAGAAAACCCGCGTATAAAAATACCAATTTTTGGAAATGGTGACATCGATTCTCCAGAAAAAGCCCTTGAGTATAGAAACCGCTTTGGCGTTGATGGCATCATGATTGGTCGCGCGGCTATTGGATACCCATGGATTTTTAATGAAATCAAACATTATTTTAAAACCGGCGAAAAACTGGCTGCACCAAGCATTGAGCAAAGAGTAGAAGCTGCCCGAAAACACCTGACTTTCTCGATGAAATGGAAAGGCGAGCGGCTGGGTATTCTCGAAATGCGCCGCCATTACAGTAATTATTTCAAGGGATTGCCTAATTTCAAGGAACATCGAATGAGGCTGGTTCAATCGCTCGACCAACAGGAAATTATGGATATTCTCAACGAAATTCCGGTTATCTTTGAGGGGTATGTGCTCGAAAAACAAATAATAAAGGTTGAATACGCAGGCGTAGACTAACACCAATCACGTGAATACAGCAAACACCACTAGCACCACCAATAAAGCCATTGTAGCTTGGCTGTTACTTTGCCTGTTAGCTACTATGTGGGGGTCGTCATTTCTGATTGTAAAAAAGAGTTTGGCAGCTTTTACCCCCGTTCAGATAGGAGCCTTAAGAATAATGTCGGCAGGCTTAGTATTTTTGCCTTGGCTTATTAAATATCGCAGCGAATTCCCTAAAGAAAAAACCAAATACTTTGCTTTGGCAGGTTTACTGGGGTATTTTCTGCCTGCTTTTTTGTTTGCTTTGGCAGGTACAAGAGTTAACAGTTCGTTGGTAGGTACGCTTAATTCTACCACTCCACTTTTTGTATTAATTGTCGGAACCATCTTTTTTCAGCAAATAATAAAACGCTGGCAGGCAATTGGGCTAGTGTTAGGTTTTGTGGGTAGCCTTACGTTAATTCTGTCGGCTAGTAAAGATGGGTTATCGTTCAATAACCCGTATGCCTTACTGGTAATTATTGCCACATTAATGTATGGCTTCAACGTAAATATTACAGGTAAGTACCTGAGTTCTATAAATCCCGTACTTTTAAGTGCCTGGACACTCGGCGGAGTAGGTGTGCTGGCTGGCATAATTCTTTTTTCGACCGATTTTGTAGCAAGAATTAACCATGAAACCCTACCTGCCTTGGGGCTGATAATTCTGTTAGGAGTAGTTAATTCGGGTATTGCTACCATTATTTTCAATTATATTTTGCAAATTGCCTCTCCGGTTTTTGCTTCTTCGGTTACATATCTGATTCCTGTGGTTTCAACAATGATGGGTTTTCTGGACGGAGAACCAATTTCTTTGTTACATTATTTCGGTATGAGTATTATCTTAGTAGGTGTATATTTGATTAATAAAAAATAAACCCTGATTATATGCTAAAAGCCATCATAAACGATACCGAAACAGTTGAAGTTTCAGAAGAAAAAGGTCAGATTCTTCTGAACAATGAACCTTTTGACTGGGACCTGCAAAAAATTTCAGAAAAAGACTACCATGTTCTGAAAAACAGTAAGTCGTACAATGTAGAACTGGTAGAAGCCAACTATAACGAAAAGGTTTTCAGGCTCAAAATTAATGGAAATATTCATACTGTTAATCTGAAAGACCGAACTGACCTCTTACTCGAAAAAATGGGTATCAGTGCAGGTAATACGGCTAAGTTAAACGATTTAAAAGCACCTATGCCGGGGCTTATTTATGAACTGAAGGTAAATGTAGGCGATGAAGTGAAAAAAGGCGATATTTTATTAATATTGGTAGCCATGAAAATGGAAAACGCAATAAAGGCAACCGGCGACGGCAAAGTAAAAAATATTAAGGTAAAGGCTGGCGAAACCGTTGAAAAGAACCATATAATTATGGAGTTTGAATAATATTTATTGAATACCCTCTTTCAACAAAGAGGGTATTTTTTTGATTCATACCGACAAATATTTAATTTTACAGCCAAATCATAAACTATGAGCCAACTGAAATACAAAAGAATTCTCTTAAAACTTAGCGGCGAAGCCTTGAATGGTGGAGATAAAAGCCAAATTATTAATTCAGATATCCTCTCTCAATATGCACTGGAAATAAAATCTGTGGTTGATGCAGGTTGTCAGGTAGCTATCGTGATTGGAGGCGGTAATATTTTTCGTGGAGCCAGCAGTAACTCTGGCATTGACCGTGAGCAAGGCGACTACATGGGCATGATTGCCACCGTTATTAACGGTATGGCTATTCAGAGTGCCTTAGAAAAACTAGGTATGTTTACACGCCTGATGTCGGCCATAAAAATGGAACAGGTAGCCGAACCATTTATCCGCCGTAGAGCTATCCGCCATCTCGAAAAAGGTAGAGTGGTTATACTCGGAGCAGGTACCGGAAACCCGTATTTTTCGACAGATTCGGGCGGTGCATTAAGAGCCAACGAGCTAGGGGTAGATGTATTACTGAAAGGAACAAGCGTTGATGGTGTTTATACCTCAGACCCACGCAAAGACCCTTCCGCTACACGCTATAAACAAATTAGCTACGATGAAGCCATTAACAAAAACCTCAAAGTAATGGACCTCACAGCTTTTGCTCTTTGTAAAGAAAACAAAATGCCAATTGTTGTGTTCGACATGAATCAGGAAGGTAACCTCATGAAAGTAGTAACAGGGCAGGATATTGGTACTTTAGTGGGTGACTTATAATTTGTTTTTAATAGTTGCGTTTATACAAATAAATAATTTCTGACTTTAAAACTTATAAGGAGTAAATATTGAAAATATATTAAACAATGGAAGAGATAGATCTTGTAATTGATATGGCGAAAGACACGATGGAGCGTGCTCTGAAACATACACAAATTGAACTTTCAAAAATAAGAGCAGGCCGTGCCAGTGCAACAATGCTTGATGGAATAATGGTTGAATACTACGGAGTGCCAACGCCTCTGAATCAGGTGTCGTCGGTTAGTACACCTGATGCCCGTACCATAGCCATCAAACCTTTCGAGCGTAAATTAATCAACGATGTTGAACGCGCCATTATTAATTCAAACATAGGGCTTTCTCCGGCTAATGACGGTGAGGTAATTCGCCTGAATATTCCGCCTCTGACGGAAGAACGCCGCCGTGATTTGGTAAAACGAGTAAAAACCGAAATCGAAGTAGCTCGTGTCAATATCCGTAAAGTACGTCAGGAAGGAAACGAAGAGCTAAAGAAACTCCAGAAAGATGGAGCTTCGGAAGACGAAGTTAAAAAAGCAGAAGAAAGAGTACAAAAACTCACCGATAGCTACATCCAGAAAGCCGAACAACTCTTGGTCGAGAAAGAAAAAGATATTATGAGTGTATAAAAAACAAGATTTTTGATATGAATAAGCCTCTCTTCAAACAATAAAAGAAGGGGGGCTTATTTCGTTTCTACTCCGTTACGTCAAAGTAAAAAACTTTCATTATTACCACATATTTGCTGATATTTATCCTAAATTTGAACTTATTATCTAAGTAAGAAAAATACCATATAACTACCTGACGAATGAACCCGGCCGACAGAATTGTTGAATTAACAGAAAAACTTAATTATTATAATGAACGCTATTATATCGATAGTGTTTCGGAAATATCAGATCAGGAATTTGATATGCTGCTCAAAGAACTTGAAGCACTAGAAGCTGAATATCCTGATTTAAAACTACCCGATTCACCTACGCATAGAGTAGGAGGGGGTATCACCAAAAATTTTGCTAGTGTACAACATCGCTACCCGATGCTCTCGTTGGCAAATACATATAACGAGCAAGAACTCATCGATTTTGATGAACGTGTAAGAAAGGGCCTCAATGGTGAAAGTTATGAGTATGTTTGCGAACAAAAGTTTGATGGTATCTCGCTTTCAATGACTTATGAAAACGGGATTTTCGTGAGGGGAGTAACCAGAGGGGACGGCGTGCGTGGCGACGACATTACTACCAATGTAAAAACACTCAGAAGTTTACCTTTAAAAGTAACTCCCAAAGATGGTATTTCATTACCAGCTTTATTCGAGGTGCGAGGCGAAGGTTTCTTGCCTTATACGTCTTTCGAAAAGATGAATAAAGAAGCCGAAGAAGCAGGCGAAGAAAGTTATGCAAACCCCAGAAATGCAGCTTCTGGCACTTTTAAACTTCAGGATTCAAAAGAAGTAGCAAGAAGAGGCCTCGACGCATATATTTATCAGTTTCTGGCCGATGAAGAAATTTTTACCACACACGAAGAAAGCCTCATTGCTTTAAAAAAGCTGGGTTTCAAGGTGTCGGAAACTTGGCGCAAATGCAGTAATATAAGCGAAGTAATGGCTTATATTAAAGAATGGGAAGAAGAACGTTATTCGCTCCCCTTGGCTACTGACGGTATCGTGATTAAACTTAACTCTTTTGCACAGCGGGAAGAACTGGGCTATACGGCTAAAAGTCCGCGCTGGGCAATTGCATATAAATACAAGGCAGAGTCGAAACCGGCTATTCTGCGCGGTGTTACCTATCAGGTAGGCCGAACAGGGGCCATTACGCCTGTGGCTGAGCTTGATAACGAAAAGCTAAATAATAAAGGTATTCATCTTTCAGGAACAACAGTTAAACGTGCCTCTTTGCACAATGCTAATGAAATAGAAAGACTGGATTTAAGAATTGGCGATACTGTTTTTGTGGAAAAAGGAGGCGAAATTATTCCGAAAATTACGGGTGTCGACCTCTCAAGAAGGAATCTTTTCAATACGCAGAAAATAGAATATCCAACTACTTGCCCTGAATGTGGTGCCGAATTGTACAGAAAAGAAGGTGAAGCAAACCACTATTGCCCTAATGAGAAAGGGTGTCCACCACAAATAAGAGGTAAGATTGAGCATTTTATCCATCGGAAGGCTATGAATATTGATAGTCTGGGTGAGGGGAAAGTTGAACTTCTTTACGAAAAAGGACTGGTAAACGATGCCGCCGACTTATATGATTTAACCTACGAAAAGCTATTTGGATTGGAAAAGGTAATTGAAGAGGGCGGAAAGGTTAAGAAAATAGGTTTTAAAGAAAAAACCGTGCAGAATATTTTAGATGGTATCGAAAAATCAAAACAGATGCCATTTAAGCAGGTTCTTTTTGCCATAGGTATACGTTATGTGGGGGCAACAGTAGCCGAAAAACTGGCTAGTTTCTTCAAAAATATTGATGCTATTAAAAATGCAACGTATGAAGAACTACGAAGTGCGCCGGAAATCGGCGATAAAATAGCATTAAGCGTATTAGAATATTTCCAGAATGAAGATAACCAACAGTTTATTGAGCGACTACGCGCGGCCGGCCTGCAAATGGCTGCACTAAACGAAGTAAAAGAAATAGAAGGAGATAAACTTACTGGTAAGACTTTTCTTTATACTGGTACTTTTGAAAACTTTGAACGCGAAGCATTAGAACAAAAAATAGAGGCAAACGGCGGAAAAGTAGTAAGTGGTGTTTCAGGTAAATTAGATTTTCTGATTGTAGGAGATAAACCAGGGTCTTCAAAAATTGAAAAGGCCAAAAAACTCAACGTAAAAATGATTTCAGAAACTGAGTTTCTGGCCCTTTTAGAAGCATAAGCTCCCATAAATAGCAACTATTATATTTTTATAATAAACAGGTTGAATGTATAATGGTTTGGTTATCAATTCAACCTGTCGAAGTTGCAAAAAAAATTCTTTAATTAGATTTATTTAACCATACCACCTTTTGTTCGGGTGTATGTTCTTGCCCGATTATATTGCGGTATAGGTCGGGTCGTCTGGCTTTTTTATATCTGTACCCGCCTGCTTGGGTAAGTTTTTCAGGTGTAAGCGTAGCCATTACAAAGTCGTCACCCAGTGTGCGGCATTCTGCAATTACATCGCCGAAAGGGTCTATAATCATCGAACAACCATTTTTCAGTTGGTCGTCGTCCATGCCAATAGGATTTGAAAAAACTGCATATATGGCATTGTCATAAGCACGTGCAGGGAGCCATTTCATTAGCCAGTCGCGTCCCTTCATGCCATCAAATTCCAAGCGGAGCGATGTTGGGTCTGCTTCACGATTTACCCATAACTGCGAATCAACAAAGCCTGCCCCCGGTCTGGTAGATGGCGTACACATGGTTACATGAGGCATAAAAATAATATCGGCCCCTAACAAGGTGGTTGCTCTTACGTTTTCAATTATATTATTATCATAACAAATCAGAATGCCGCATTTCCAGCCATGTATTTCAAAAATGCAATATTGGTCACCCGGAGTAAGATAAGGATTAATAAAAGGATGTAATTTACGATATTTAGCAACTAATCCGTTTTTATCAACACATATATAGGCTTTAAATAGATTGTTGGCTTTATCTTTTTCAAAAAGACCTGCCAGAACTACTATGTCATGTTTTTGCGCAATAGAGGTTAATTGCCGGACGCTTTCCCCATCAGGAATTTCTTCTGCCAATGCAAGCATTTGTTCTTTTGAAAGATGGCGGGCAAAAGTATAACCTGTAATAGAACACTCATGAAATGCAATTACGTGCGAACCCGCCTTTGCAGCCTTTTCGGCCAGATTATCGATAACTGAAAGATTATAGCTTTTGTCACCGCTTTTATTTTCAAACTGTGCCGTTGAAACTTTTAGATTTTTCATTTAAAATTAACTAGGTAATGGTACAAATGTTGTCTCTCCGTCAATTTTCGGAAACGTCTGAGCTTTCCAGTTTTCTTTTGCCTGTTCAATAGTATCTTTATTGCTGGCCACAAAATTCCAGTAGATAAATCGCTCTTCAGGAAAAGGCTCACCGCCAAATATGTAAATAGTAGTATTTTGGTTCAGGATAAACTCGCACAGTTCGTTTTCTTTGGCTACTAATATACGTTTCGGTTCATAGATGATACCCTCATTTTCAAGGCTTCCTTCCAGAATATAAATACCAACTTCGCCGAAAAGCTCATGGCCTATTTTAATTTTTTGTTGAGCCGTAGTTTTGAGTTCTAATAGAAACAGAGGGCTATAAACGGGTACTGGCGATTGCCTCCCGAAGGCAGTTCCGGCAATGAGTTTATACGATACCCCTTCGTTTTCCCATTCAGGTATTTCTGTTTCGTTGGCATGGTAAAAACTAGGCTCCATGTTTTCGAGGGCTTTGGGTAGAGCTACCCATATTTGTAAACCATGCAGCATTTTGTCAGAACTACGTAAGTATTCTGGCGTTCGTTCAGAATGCACAATGCCTTTACCGGCGGTCATCCAGTTTACTTGCCCTGGTTTTATTTCCATTGCAATGCCTAGGCTGTCGCGGTGCATAATACTGCCTTCAAAAAGGTAAGTCAAGGTCGACAAGCCAATATGTGGGTGTGGTGGAATATCAATATTTTCGTATTCGCTCATGCAAGCTGGCCCCATGTGATCAATAAAAATAAAAGGGCCTACCATTCTTTTACCCCTGAAAGGCAGCAGCCTGCCTACCATAAAATTGCCAATATCGTGTGGTCTTTCCTCAATAATAAGGCTTATATTCGACATACTTTTGAAATTAATAATTACTCTTGGTATCAGGCAATCGAAGCCACCCACTGCATAAAATTCTGGAGTAGAAACATGATTTTGAGGGCATATTTCTTGAATACCAATGTAGAAGGGTCAACAGATTTACTGTTATTATTAAAATTCAGGTCTAACTGAATTTTGTTCTGAGGGTCAATCTTGGCCGATGCCACAGCTTTATCGAAGGTATAAACTTTCGACTTCGTTTGCCCGTCCCATGCAATTAATTCAGATGAGCCATCACTAAAATTTATCAGAATTTCAGTCGGTAATTTCATGTCTCCCAGTTGCTCAACCGTCAGTTCTGCCTTAACTATGCCATTCTTTTCGGTATTTACTATGTTTTTCAGTGCGTAGTCGCATACTGGAGCTTTATATAGTACCTGTTCAAAATACCAGTTCATGTTACTGCCCAGATTCTCACCCAAGCGTTTGGGTACTATCTCATTAACGATATTGATGAAGTCACGAACAGAAGGGTGCTTAAACCGCCATCTGATAAAATAAGTTTGTAAAATTTCATCCATCGTATTTCTGCCAATGATATTATCGAGCGTTCGGAGCCACGTAGCAGTTTTGGTGTAAGTCATTATGCTATATGTGCCAACCGGATACTGCCACGCATTTCTGAAAACCTGCGTAATACCCGGTTGTTTCATTCTTACATAACTCAGGCGCGAGGTTTCAGAGTCATTAATGGTAAATCCTAAGAAATTAACCGATGACCCCGGCGCATATTTTTCGTCCATGATGCGGCCTTCATAGTATTGATTAAAGCCTTCATCTAAAAATGATTCTTCAAACTCATTACTGGCCAGCATCCCCTGAAAATACTGATGCCCGAATTCATGTACAGTTACAATTTCTGGAAGTCTTAATCCATCAGGTAGTCCCCATTTGGTTCCACAGGTAATAAAGGTTGGGTACTCCATCCCTCCAGAGCCTGAGCCATTCTGAGGTGGGTCAACTAGGGTTAAAACCTTATGCGGATACTTACCCAGATGTTTATCAAAATATTCTAAAGCATTGATAGCCGCCTGAAAATACCTGTCTGTTGAGCCAGTATGTTCGGGCTGCATTACGGCTTTTATCTTGACGTGTTTCCATTGCCGTTCCTGAATTATGAATCTGGGCGAGGTTGTCCAAGCAAAATCATGTACATCTTCGGCCAAATACGTAATTGTTTTTGTATTATTCTGATTGGCTCGTTCGTTCTGAAAAACGCCCGTGGCAGCTAACTGATAATCCTTTGGTATGGTCATGCGCACTTTGTAAGTGCCGAAATCGGCATAAAACTCGGTATTTGCATGAAACTGATGGCAATTCCATTGCCCTCTGGTAGCGTAGCGCATTCCGGCAGGTTCATACACACCGATTTTAGGGAACCATTGGCCTATCAGAAAATAATTATCTGCAAAGCCTGTGCGAGCAAAAATCTGAGGAAGTTTGGCTTTAAAACGAATATCTAGCGTAATAGTCTGGTCGGGTAATAAAGGTGTTTGTAAAGGAACTGTAATAACTGTTTTATCTTTATCGTTCAGGTCATCGGGTTGAATAAACCTAATTTTTTGTGTGAGGTTTTCCCCATTCCGCACTTGCATAGACAGCACGTCGATGCCGCCAAAATTGGTTGTTTTTGAAGTATCTATGACATCGCTGCGCAGCTTCCCGCCCGATTCCTTCATAAAAGTTGAGTTTTTGTCACGAAAAGCGTTCAGGTATAAATGAAATTGCAGTTCTGTGATTTTATCGGTTGAGGTATTCTTCCAGACCAATGTTTCCTGACCTAGTAAAGTCTTTTTATCGGTATCTAAAGAAACATCAATTACATAATTGGCAATACGATTACTGAGCGTTTGGTTTTGTGCATGAGCCATCGAAAAGATAACTGACAAAAGGAATATGTGTAGAATTTTATTCATAATTGAAAGCGACAACGAAATACGAATAATAAATAAGCAGAAGTAACATGGTTATTTATGCTATTGCTTGCAATTTAGATAAATTCATTAAGTAATTAGAATAAAATTTAAGACTTTTGTAGAAAAAATAATTCATGATACTGCATAAGACAAATTTTCTGATGCGGGCTTTATACCCTGATTTTGTCTGGCGAAAACCCGACACTGATAAGCACATTTATCTTACTTTTGACGATGGCCCTATTCCTGAAATTACAGAATTTGTTTTAGACACCCTCGGGCAATTCAAGGCTAAAGCTACCTTTTTTTGTATTGGCGATAATATCGGCAAACACCCTGATATTTTTGCGAAAGTCGTGCAGGAAGGTCATGCAATTGGCAACCATACTTTTAACCATTTAAGAGGGTGGAACACCGAAGATGCTACGTATTTGCAAAACGTAAAACAATGCGAAATGGCCATCAGTAAAGTCATTAAAACAACCCCTCAAAAAAAGAAATTATTCAGGCCCCCTCATGGACGCATTAAACGCAGTCAGGCAAGAAGTTTATTGCCTGAATATGACATTGTAATGTGGGATGTACTAACTGCCGACTATGATGCCAGCCTAACCCCCGAAACCGTGTTAAGTAAAACTATAAAGTATACCGAAGGTGGTTCAATAGTACTCTTTCATGATAGCATCAAGGCCAACAAAAATATGAGTTATGCACTACCCAGATTTCTGGAACACTTTTCCGAAAAAGGATTTGATTTTCAGACATTTTAAATACTTTTGAGCAAACATTGTTATCTATTTTATTATTAAAAACAACTTATTATGAAAAAAACAAAAGGATTACTGGTATTAATAGCGTTTATATCGGTTATACAAGTTAGTTTGGGTCAAACTAGTTTTACTGAACAAAAAGCAGGGCATATCTACACGCTTTCTGTGCCTAATTACATGGCAAAAACTTTTACCTTAAACGATGTTGCTAGTATGCAGTATCATAATGCTGCCAAAAACGCCTATCTGGTGGTGATTGACGATACCAAAGAAGAACTGGAAATGAAAGGAATAAAGTTTGGCTCGTTAAAAGAATTTCATGATGAAAACATCAAGCAATTATCTGCTGAAGAAAATATGCCGACGGAGTCGGGTCAGACGGAGTTTACTATAAATGGCAACAAGTTTTATCAAAGCCAGTTAAGCGTTACACTTAAAGAAGAAGGTAGTGCAGATGTAAAAATTACGTATCTGGTTACTTACGTTGAAACCAAAGACTATTATTATCAGGTATTATGTTGGTCGCTCACTTCAGATTTTAAGAGTTTGTTAGGCGATTTCAAGAAAATAGCGGCTAGTCTTAAAGATTAAGTCTATGGAATTACCGATAGTTAGCATTCTTATTGCTGCCCGCAATGAAGAAAATAATTTGCCTGACCTGCTGAAGTCGTTAGCTCGATTGTCTTATCCGAAAGAACGTACGCAGGTTCTTTTCGGCAATGATGCTTCAACAGACCAAACACCAGACATTATCAGGCATTTTATTGCTACGCAAGGCAAGCACGAGAGCGCATCTTATCGGTTATTAAATATTGATGGTAATATTGGTAACCTGCGGGGCAAGGCCAATGTGTTGGCTCAATTGGCACACCATGCCATAGGAGAATACCTGCTTTTTACTGACGCAGATGTGGAAGTACCCACAAATTGGGTTGAACAAATGATAGCATTGGCCGACTCAACAGGAAATGCCCAAAAAACAGGGGTTGTTACGGGTATTACACTTGTAAAAAGTGCTAACTGGTTTGAGGCTTGTCAGGCGTTGGAATGGCTGTTTGCGCTCAAATTGATGAAAATCATGGCCGATTACCGTATGCCCTCAACAGGTATGGGGAATAATATGCTGGTATTAGCAGAGGCGTATCAGGCCGTTGGCGGATACGAGCAAATCGGATTCTCGATAGTTGAAGATTATGCCCTGTATAAGGCTATTATTGACAAAGGCTACAATTTTAAACAAGGTTTTGAGCCGTCGGTCATGACTGTTACCAAGCCCCCTCCCAATTACTTTGAGCAACGGAAAAGGTGGGTAGCCGGAGGGCTTTCAACAGGGTCAGGGCTTATTATTCCGGCTTTAATTCAGGGCTTTGCTCTACCTTTACTCATCATAACAGGTTTTTTTGTATGGCAGGTACCTGTATTGCTAATGGGTTTAATTATGTTGGTAAACCTCATAGCAGGCTATAAGATTCTGAAAAAACTACATCTGTTAAGGCTTTTTAAATATATTCCTGTATATACCCTATACATGTATGTATTCTGGTTTTTGCAATTGGTAAGTTATTTTTTACCTACCAAACTGGTTTGGAAAGGGAGAAGTTATTAACTGCTTGTATTGCCCTGCATTAAACATACTTTTTCCATTTGAAATATATCCAGAGTACAAATGTTACGGCTATCATGGCACCAAGTGTATAAAAATACCCGTAATGGTGATGCAATTCGGGCATATTGTCGAAATTCATGCCATAAATACCTGCAATAAAAGATAAAGGCATAAAAATAGCCGTGAATACGGTAAGCGTTTTCATGACCGAGTTCATCTTGTTACTCAGGCTGGTAAGGTAAATGTTCTGAATATTTTCAATCATTTCACGGTAGGTCTCAATTGTGTCGAGTATCTGAATAATATGGTCGTAAACATCTCTCAGATAAATGTTGGTATTGGGCTGGATAAGCGGCGATTCTTCTCTGACAAGCGTGCCAAACATATCTCGCAGGGGCAATGTAGCTTTTCTGACAGTCATTAGTTCCCGTTTGAAACGATACAGCAGATTCTGGTCACTCGAGTTAGGTTCTTCAATAATTTTTATTTCTAAGTCTTCCAGTTTTTCGCCTAGTTTTTCAAGCACAATAAAATAATTATCGACTATCAGGTCGCAGAAAGAGTAATAAAGGTAGTCGGCTCTGCCTTTACGTGTTTTGCCTATCGATGCCTTAAGACGAGCAAAAATAGGCGCAAACACATCCGATTTATGTATTTCCTGAAAAGTTATTACATAGTTTTGCCCCAGTACCAACGATACATGTTCTGCTTCAATCTGGTTAAGTTCTGGGTTAAACTGTAACATCTTTAATACTGTAAAAAGATGATTTTCGCCAAAATGTTCGAGCTTGGGTTTTTGCCCTGTATTGAGCACATCTTCCATTAAAAGTGGATGCAGGTTATATTGCTTGCCGATAGCCGCCACCACAGATACATCATGAATACCATCAACGTCGAGCCAAGTAACGTGCTTGTCGGTAAATGCTGGTCTGCATTCATTCAAATGCTTAATTGGCCGCTCCTGATAGGTCTCTTCGTTAAATTCAACAAGGGTAATTTTGGTGCTTTCCACCACTTCTTTTCCAACGTACACCAAAGTGCCCGGCGACGTAAAGGCTTTCTTGGTGATATAGTTATTTAGTTTTTTATGGCTTTTCGACATATTACAAAAATCTATCAGGCAAAAAAATCTTTATTAAAATTAACCAGAAACACTTCTTTCACGCCACGAGTAATAGCTGTGTAAAGCCATCGGATAAAATCTTTGTCTATCTGTTCGTCAGGCAAGTAGCCTTGGTCAACAAAAACGGCATCCCATTGCCCCCCCTGCGATTTATGGCAAGTAAGTGCATAAGCAAATTTTACTTGTAAAGCGTTCAGATAGGGGTCTGCTTTCAGCATCTCCTGCCGTTCTTTTTTTGATTTAACCCAAAAATAATCCTTCAAAACGCTGTCATACAAGGCTTTATTTTCTTCGGGCGTTAGCGTGGGTGCATTTGAATAAAGCGTGTTTAATATTAGTTTTGAGTCAAATTCGGGTTCATCGGGATAATCAACCAGTTTTAGGGTAGCATTAACAAACCTGAAACCGTGCATTTCTTCTTCTTTGCGTAGTTTAATTACCTCTACAAAATCGCCGTTAGCAATAAAACCCGCTTTGGAGTCGTCCTGCAATACGGTATAGTTATTTCGTACAACCATAAGCATATCACCATTTTCGATTTCACTTTCTGAATAATTAATGGTGTTTCTGATATAACGGTTATACTGAACTGCTGTTTTATTTGAGCGTGTAATAATGGTTGTATTCTCACGCCCATACTTATCATACGCGTAGCGAAGGCCATCTTCCAGACGCTCACCACCCATTTTGTAAAAATCCTTGAATTTGCTTGTAACTAGCTGAATTACAGGGTTCTCGGCTTCAAGCAGGTTGCGTAAAGAGGTGGCATTACTCAAAATTCCTGACTGTTCTTCTTGCCTCATTACTTCTGTCAGGCAATGTTCTGTTAAATCAGTATGATATCGGTTTTTAAGGTGTTCGGCGTTAAGGGCAGGGCTAACAGTCATTTTTACGGGTGGTAACTGGGCTTCGTCTCCAATTAGGAGCAATTTGTTGGTATCCTGTTCAAAAACATAATCAAGCAAATCGTGTAAAAGGCTGTTAGTTCCGAAATCTCTTTCGTCCGAAATCATCGAGGCTTCATCTACAATATATACAGTTCCTTCACTGTTGTTTTTCATGCGTTCAAATACCAGTGCACCCGTATAACTGTTTTCAACCTGCCGATAAATCTTTTTATGAATCGTAAAAGCGTTCTTTTTAGCATAGCCCGACATCACCTTTGCAGCCCTACCGGTAGGAGCCATTAATACCGATTTATAGCCAAACTCTCTCAAAACCTTAATTAAAGTGTTTATAAAAGTAGTTTTACCTGTACCCGCATAACCTTTTAGAAGAAATACATCTCTGAATTTTTCTTCATTGAGAATAAACTCATCCATCAATTCAAATAGTCTGGCTTGTCCGGGGGTTGGAGTAAAAGGAAACTTCTTGAATAATCGTTCAGATGGTTTTATATCTGGGTCAAGATTCATAGATAAAGACACGTTATTTTTATGCAAAGTAAGTATTTATATCAGAGCTTAAAAAGTTCTATATAAATCTGTTATGAAATCAGATAAAAAACATTCTGATTTTCTTGGAATCTCTTGGGTGGCAATCAGTATCTTTGCAAAATTTTTCTTGATTTTCGATGATAGACGATTCGCAGGAAATAGCTAAAAAACTTTATGGTAATCGGCTTCGGGTGCGTATTTGTGGCATTTGTATAGAAGACGGGAAAATTCTGTTAGTCAATCATAGAGGCGTTATAAGCAGTCAGGATGTATGGCTCCCTCCGGGCGGAGGGCTTGAAGCCGGCGAAACCATAACTGCCTGCCTAGAACGTGAATTTCTGGAAGAAACAGGTTTAGTTATTGAGGTGGAGAAATTTCTCTTTAAAAGAGAATTTATACATTTACCTTTACATGCCATCGAGCTTTTCTTTCAGGTTAAGGTGCAGTCTGGCGAGTTGAGAAAAGGTACTGACCCCGAACTAGACGAAGCCAACCAATTGATTAAAGACCTAAGATGGATACCCATTGAAAATAAAACTTTTTTAGCTGAAGACTTATATTTAGCGATAAATGCTTAGATAATCGTTTAAATTTTATTAAAATTGTCAAGAAAACGACAATATTTGTTTAGGAGTATTAAAATCCAGCAATAACTTGGAAGCTACAATTAATAATATTTTACCGAGCTTTGAGATTAAAGATGACCGCTTCGATGTAAGTCAGATAGCCGACAGCCATCTGATGATAGAGGTTGGTCATGACCGTTTTCGTTTTGCTGTTTATAATTCAATTCATAATGTAGTGATGTGGCTCGAAGACTACCACGTGTTTTCGTTGCTGAATCATAATCAGTTGCTCACTACAATGAAGCGTATTTACCAAAGCCATTTGTTTCTGGCAGCTAACTACTGGAAAACCATACGCCTGACTGTAAACACCAATAATTTTACACTGATTCCTGAAGAATACTACCAGAACGACGAAGCTGCTAAATACCTCAATTTTGCCGCTGGTAAAAACCTTACCGAATACGAACAGGTATTCGACTACAAACATAGCCACTTTGGTGTTGTAAATGTATTCAGTATTGAAAAAGACCTCATAGCCTGGATAAAAGAAATGTATCCGGCTAAGAAAATTACCCCTGTGCCTGTTATCAGTACTTTAATTGAAGGTATTGTAAAAGACAAAACTAACAAGGGGCTTCACCTGTATTTTGAAGAAAACTATGTTTCCTTGATTTATTTTCAGGATGACAAACTAAGTTTTTGTAACAGGTTTCAATACAGAACTGCCTCTGACATGGTTTATCATGTGCTTTTTATCATGAACGAATTAGGCTTGGAAACAGAAATGCCTGTAATATTTTATGGAGAAATTACGATTTTTTCGGAAGGTTATATACTTCTGAACAAAACACTCAAAAATATACAGTTTGCTCAGAACCCAACCAAAATAAAGTTCAGCCAATATTTTGAGCAAATGCCCGAGCACCGTTATTACACCCTGTTTTGTTCTTATTACTTGTACTGAAATAACCCGACTTGTATAACCCTAACTTCTGACACATGAAAAAAATTGCTCTTTTCCCAGGTTCTTTTGATCCCTTCACAAAGGGCCATGCCGATATTGTTACACGTGGGCTACGCCTTTTCGATGAAGTTATTATTGGAATAGGGACAAACAGCCAGAAGAAACGTTATTTCTCGTTGGAGTTAATGACACAGAAAATAAAAGAGGCTTTTAATGAAACAGATAATATCAGAATTATTTCTTATGATGACCTGACAGCTAATGTAGCACAAGCCTATGGTGCCAATTTTCTGCTAAGAGGGCTAAGAAACACCACCGATTTTGAGTATGAAAATACTATTTCGCAAGTAAACCGACATCTGAAACAGGAATTGGAAACGGTTTTCCTGATTACCTCACCTGAGTTAGCCCCAATTAGCTCTACTATTGTTCGGGAATTGCATAAGTTTGGGGCTAAAATAAACGATTATTTGCCTTACGATTTGGAATAAAATGCAACCATAAAGCGTTTACATCTAAGCTGAAAATGCTAATTTTGTGTTTTGTTATCAAAATCTGGTGTATGCCTACACCTTACTCTCATGAAAAAAATACTCTTTGCCTTTGTTATTGTATCATTTGTTTTTGCCTGTAAAAGCAATGACAAAGACCCCGTAAATGCGTCTGCCAAGATTCTTACAGCTAATTTCTGGAAACTTGACCGCTTTACTGACCCTCAGGGGAAAGCCGTTTCGACCAGCGAACTTAACTCGCAGGCAAAAGCAATTTTTACTTTTGAATTTGAATTTAGAGAAGATAATGTTACACGTGGCCGAGACCAAGCATCGAAACAAATAGTAAATGCCGGTACTTGGTACCTGAAGCAAAATAACACCATACTTGATATTCAGATTATCGGGTTTGGGGGAGAGTTCAAGATACTAACCTTATCGAACAACAAAATGATTCTACAAGCCGAAAACAACAAATTCATTTCGGCTTCGAGTACAATTAATTTAGAGTTGGTTCCTTCTTTATAAGAGAAGGGCTTTTCTCTGGTGTCAGCTATTTTCTACAACATACAAAGTGAATTTCTTTTCTGAACCTATTTCGACAGAGGCTTCGGTTTTACTGACCGACAGCCGCTTTGTTTCTCAACCTAAGCAAAGCATTTTTTTTGCTATTAAAGGAGAACGCCACAACGGACACAATTTTATAGAAGAACTTTATAATAAGGGTGTTCGGGAGTTTGTTGTTGAAAAAAAAGCTGCAAAGCCCGATTTGCTTACGCAATTTCCTGAGGCAAAATTCTGGCTGGTCGAAAATGGCATAAAAGCCTTACAGAATCTGGCTGCCGAGCATCGTAAAAAATTCAATATACCCGTAATAGGTATTACTGGTAGCAATGGCAAAACTATTGTAAAGGAATGGTTGAGTGCTTTGCTTGCAAAAGACTATACCATTATTAAAAGCCCAAGAAGCTATAATTCACAAATAGGGGTAGGGTTATCGGTATGGCAAATGAACGAAAGCCACACTTTAGGAATATTTGAAGCTGGTATTTCAAAATCAGGCGAGATGGAAAATCTAGAGCCTATTGTAAGCCCTACTATCGGCATTTTTACTAATATCGGTTCAGCACACGACGAAGGCTTCAGAAGTAGGAAACAGAAAGTTACTGAAAAACTCCGGTTGTTTCGTCGGAGTAAAACCCTGATTTATTGCAAAGATTACGAAGAAATAGATGAGGAAATCAGGTTACTTTTAAAAGCAGTTAATCCTGATATTGAACTTATCGGGTGGTCGAAAAGTCAGGAAAGTCCCATTAATGTAAATTTCGTTAAAGCAGCTACTTATACAACAGTTGCCATTAACTGGCAGGCAGAAGAGTATGAATTCAGAATTCCTTTTACCGACGATGCCTCAATCGAAAATGCTACTCATTGTATTTTTGCCAAGTTATTATTAACCCCTAAAGAACAAGATTTAAGCCTGACCGCAGAAGCCCTGATGGCTCTAAAGCCTGTTGCCATGCGTCTGGAACTAAAGCAGGGTATTAACGATTGCTACCTCATTGACGATACCTACAATAACGATTACGCAGGGCTTACTATGGCGTTGAACTTTATGAGCCAACACCATACAAAAAGCCGTAAAGTTTTAATTATCAGTGATTTGCTGCAATCTGGGCTTAGAGAAGTAGAACTATATAAAAGTATTGCCGATTTAATTAAAGGCAGAGAAATAAATGAAGTAATAGGCATTGGAGAAGATATTTCAAGAAATAGCAGATTCTTTGATAATGCTGTTTTCTTTCAATCGACCGAGGCTTTTCTGGAAGAATATCCTGTTAACCAGTTTCACGATAGCCTGATTTTGGTGAAGGGAGCAAGAAAGTTTGCTTTTGAAAAAATTGTCGATAAACTTATTCAGAAAGTACACGGAACTATTTTTGAGATAAACCTTGACGCCCTCACGCATAACCTCAATTTTTACCGTGGTAAAGCAGGAAGCAATACCAAAATTATGGTAATGGTTAAGGCTTATGCCTACGGTAGCGGTAGTGCTGAAGTAGCTAGCTTGCTTGAATACCATCGGGTAAATTATCTGGGTGTGGCTTATACCGACGAGGGTGTAGCGCTTCGTCAGAATGGCATTAAACTCCCTGTAATGGTTTTAAATCCTCAGCCAGAAACCTTTGGTAAACTCATAGAGTATGACCTAGAACCCGAAATTTATAGTTTTAATATTTTTCGTCAGTTCCTTGAGTTTATTAAGTCATTCAGCGAATCGTCGTTTAAAATACATATCAAACTTGATACAGGTATGCACCGTTTAGGGTTTGAAGAACAAGACATCGAAAAACTGATTGAGATATTAAAAGAGCACCCGAATATTGGTGTAGCTTCAATATTTAGCCATCTGGTAGGGGCTGACGAAAGCGAGCATAACGATTTTTCAAGGTCTCAGATTGAACGTTTTAAACGGATGTCTGACAAAATTATTCAGTCGCTTGATTACAGCAATGACAAAACACCGCCATTGCGGCATATTTGTAATTCTGCCGGAATTATTCGTTTCCCCGAAGCCAAGTTTGATATGGTAAGGCTAGGAATTGGCCTTTATGGAGTAGAAGCCACAGGTACAGAACAAAATGCGCTTCAAACCGTGGGTACACTTAAAACCGTTATTTCGCAAATAAAACATTTAAAGAAAGGCGAAACCATCGGATACAGCCGCAAGGGTATACTAGAAAAAGATTCGCAGATTGCCACCATTGCTATCGGCTACGCCGACGGCTTCGACAGAGGCTTTAGCAAAGGTGTAGGCCATGTATTAATTAATGGCGTAAGATGCCCCGTAATTGGCAATGTTTGTATGGACATGACAATGGTTGATGTAACCGAAGTAAATTGCAAAGAGGGTGACGAGGTAATCATATTTGGTAAAGATTTGCCTATTCATGAACTGGCCGCTTCTATCGGTACTATTCCTTACGAAATTCTGACAGGGGTTAGCGAACGGGTAAAACGAGTATTTTATAAGGAATAATCCCTTTTTTATAAAAGAATAAAAGTCGGTAGTATATTTGTGCAACCAAACATTCAACCTCAGTGAAAAAAGTATATTTAGTTTTAACCGCAACTCTTTTGTTTTTTACGGGCTTCCGCGCCGACGATTTCAAACCTTATACCGAACATATTCCGGGCCTACAACATGGTATTGATATGGTGCCTATTCCGGCAGGCGAGTTTGTAATGGGTAGCCCCGAAACGGAAAAAGACCGTAAAGCTGACGAAGGCCCACAGCATAAAGTGAAAATTGATGCCTTCTGGATGGCGAAATACGAAATTTCATGGGAGTTATACGAAACCTATTTCAATAAAGAACTCGAAGTAGCAGACGAAAAAAATACAGCAGAGGTAAAAAGCCGTGTTGATGCCGTAGTGCGCCCAACACAACCTTACGTAGAGATGTCGTTCGGACAAGGAAAAGAAAGTGGTTTTCCGGTTTGTAATGTTACTCAGTTTGCTGCCCGCTCTTTTTGTAAATGGTTATATGCCAAAACAGGACATTTTTATCGTTTACCTACCGAAGCTGAATGGGAATACGCCGCTCGTGCCGGAAGTAAAACTACTTTTTATTTCGGCGATGATGCTTCTCAGTTAAAAGACTATGCTTGGTTCTATGATAATTCAGACGGAGCATATAAAAAATCAGGACAGAAAAAGCCTAATGCGTGGGGTCTTTACGATATGTATGGAAATGTGGCCGAATGGACCTCTGATTTATACGTTGAAGATTTCTATGGTAAACCCGAAGCCACAGACAACCCTTATGTGAAACCAAGTAAGCATTATCCTCATGTGATTCGTGGAGGACATTGGGATGATGACGCCGATAAACTGCGTAGTGCTTCGCGCCGTACTTCAACGCCTGATTTGAAACAGCGTGACCCTCAGATTCCAAAGTCTGACTGGTGGCTGACAGATGCGCCTTTTCTGGGTTTTAGAGTTATAAGACCCGTAAAACAACCATCAAAAGAAGAAATTGATGCTTATTTTGCCCGTCCACCCAAAGATATTCCTTGATGGATTAAACACTAGGCTTGCTGAAAGTTTTCCAGCAAGCCTAGTGTAGTAATGGAATAGGCATCTTTGGGCTATTCTATTCCCTATCTACAACATAATTCAGTTCAACAACCCCAGAAGCAAATTGTTGGGTGTTTAAGAGTTTCAATCTTGTTTTATCTTTGATTTCAGTAAATAAAGGAATACCCTGCCCAAGAATAACAGGATTAACAAACAACCAGTAGCCATCAATTAAGTTCTGTTCTATAAGTGAATGCGTGGCAGTAGGGCTACCAAAAAGCAGAATATCTTCCCCGTCTTGTTGTTTTATTGCATTAATACTATCTGAGAGGTTCTCATTAATAACTGTTGTATTGGTTAAGTCTGCTTCGTTTATGGTTTTTGATAGAACAACTTTATGAATTTTGTTATACCATGCCGAATGCTCAATATCGTGTTGCGACGCCTCAGGCTGGTCTCCGGCAGTAGGCCAGTAATCCTCCATCATTTCATAAGTAGCCCTGCCATACAATGCAGTATCACCTTCACTTATGCGCTTACCAACGTGCGCAAAAAGTTCCTCATCAACTTTGACCCAGTTGAGTTCTCCGTTAGGGCCTGCTACAAAACCATCAAGCGAAATGTGCATAAAAGAAATTATTTTTCTCATGTAATTTTATTTGTTTTGTTGTTTAGCTTTTAAAACTGTCGTTATTACGTTCTTTTTTATATAAAATGCACATTTCTATAAATACTTAGTAATTAGCTCATTAGTGTTACTTTATTCTTCTTTTTTAATATCAAAGCACTTATCAGCGACACAATTAAGCCTATTGGTAAAATTTCCAGATAAGTCAATAACATTACACCGAAAGGTGTCTGATAATACTTGGCATAGCCTTCAACTTCCTTTAATTTATCTTTAATTTCAGCTGCACTAGCACCATTTTCTTTGGCTTGCTGTAAAATATGCTCATTGTATTTTTCCATGAAATCAGGTACAAAAACATAATAATCGACCATCCAGACCAATACATATATCGTGGATGCAATCAGGCTTATATAAATACCTATCTGAAGCGCTTTGCCAAAGGTTATGTGCCCCTCATGATACTTGTCGCGGTAATTTTTAATACCTACAAATACGAGCGAAAATGCCAGCAACATAGAGGCATAGCCTATCAGGATGTTGCCATCAAAATTTCCTGATGCGTAGCAAAAACCTATCGAGGAAACCATAAATGTAGATACAATCAGGCCGGCTATTAAGCCACAAACAATAATGATTTTTTTCATGTGATTTGATTTGGTTTAGGCCACAAAACTGTAAGCTAAAATCATATTTTTAGTCATACTTTTGGGTGATTTTACCAAAGAATCTGTTTTTTCATACGAAAGTATGAGTCATATCAGGGAATAATATTGAGCCTTTTAGCTTTTTCAATGGCTTGTGTTCTACGTTTAACATCCAGTTTCTCAAATACTTTCGAGGTATGTGTTTTAATGGTATTAAGCGACACAAAAAGTTTGAGGGCAATTTCCTGATTGCTTAAACCTGTTGCCATTAATTGCAGCACTTCCAGTTCACGTTTGCTTATGCCTAATTCGGTTAAGATGCTTTCATTAGCCTTGAATATTTCGGGTGCTTCTGCTGCATTTGTTTTCTCAATAATTTGCTCTATTATCTGAACCTGTACTTTAGGCTTGGTAAGTTTAAGTGCCAGCCATATACCTAAAGCGGTAAAAATAAGCGCAATGGCACCAATATATATTTCTAAAGCATGATTAAAAACTATCAGCCGTAACTGAAGCCAATGCATCAGAAACAAAAGTATAGCTAATGAAAAGCCATAAATAATAACATGTTTATACTTGGTTAGCAAACCGGAAATCATCAGGTAATGAGTTAAAAGTATCTTCCTAGTTTTGGATGTTCAACAATCAGTTTTTTCAGTTTCAGATTTTCGATACTTCCCTGTAACGAATATACTACTTTGCCTCCTGGCTCAACCAGAATCGTATAAGGCAAAGCACCATTCCACTTAGGGTCTACGGCTTCAATTAGTTTATAGATATCTGCTTCTTTAAAAATATAGTTCTGAACCCCCGAGTGTTTACTTTGCAAAAATTTCAGTGCTTTATCTTTTTTATCAAGTTTATCGGCCGATAACGATACAAATTCAAAATCACGTGCGCCGTACATCCGTTGTAATTCCAGAAAGTCAGGATACTCCAGAATACAAGGGCCACACCATGTTGCCCATATATTAATCAAACGTAATTTATCCGAATCGTTGCTTACTAATTTCTTTATACCCTCAGTGTCTATTTCTTCTAACGTAACTGGCCTTGACTCCCAGTTTTTTTCATTTTTAGCTTTATATTCTGTATTCCATGCCCATTTTACCGAACACCCAAAAGTCTTTGTTACAGGCATAGTAATTTCTTTGTCAGCCAGCGTAGCATCAATGGCTGCTCTCAGGTCTTCGGCATTGGCCTGCCCGGGTTTTTCAACGGCATCAAGTCGGCCATTATATTTTAAGATTCGTTGAGCGTCAAACACAAACGCATGAGGGGTAGCCACAGGGCCGTATTTGATAGAGACGCTTTCGGTGTCACCATCATACAGATAGGGGAAGTTAAATCCTTTATCCTTGGCGCGGATTGCCATATTTTCGTAATCATCGTTCAGGTCGGTATAGCCTAGCTCTTCCAGAAGTAGAGAGATAGGGCTATTAGGTGAAATAGCCACTACGGCAACACCTTTGTTTTTATAATCGGTAACAATGTTTTTAATACGGTCTTCGTAAGCCTGTGCAGTAGGGCAATGCGTACACGTAAATACCACAACAAGTACTTTAGCTGACGCAAAATCTTTAAGCGAATAGTATTTACCGTCAGCAGCAGGAAGCCTGAAATCAGGTGCTTTTGAACCTATGGCTAGGGTAGGGGTGGGTTGTTTCGGTACTGCTTGTGGATTAGCCTTGAATTTGCCTTGTGAAAAACACAAAATGACAACTAATGTAAAAAAAACAGTAGCAAATGTTTTCATAGATGTAATAGTAGATAGGTAGAATGATAACCAAAGTTAACCCCAAATAATAGTGAATCCAAAATAATTAGCAGGGTTTATCATACATTTTCTTAGGAAACGCTTATAAATTTGAAGAAATAGAATAAATTTGTTTCCTGAAATATTTCAACTCTATAACCTCACAAATAAATGAACTCGAATTTTTCTCGCCGGGATTTTGTAAAGGCTTCTGCGGTAGTTGCAGGGGGCTTATCGGTAACAAGTTTACCTTTTGAATCGGCCGCTAACTCGTCGGTTGATGATACAATTAAAGTAGCCCTTATTGGTTGCGGTGGTCGCGGTACTGGTGCTGCCATGCAGGCCCTTTCTGTGAAACAAAATGTAAAATTAGTTGCGATGGCCGATGCTTTTCGTGACAGAATAGACTCTTGTTACAAAAATCTTACGACTGAGAAAGAGCAAGGTAAGGGAGTGAAAAGCCGTGTAGATGTACCAGAAGACCGCAAATTTGTTGGTTTTGATGGTTACAAACAAGCCATTGCTCTGGCCGATGTGGTTATTCTTACGACACCTCCGGGTTTCCGTCCGATTCACTTTGAAGAAGCCGTTCGTCAGGGTAAACACGTATTCATGGAAAAACCTGTGGCTACTGATGCGCCCGGAATCCGTCGTGTATTGGCGGCTGCCGAAGAATCGAAAAAGAAAAACCTGAAAGTCGTAGTTGGCTTACAACGCCACTATCAGAAATCGTACCTTGAAACTTACAATAAAATTATTAATGAAGGCTTAATAGGTGATATTGTTGCAGCACGCTGCTATTGGAATAACGATGGCGTTTGGGTAAATGAGCGTCAGGCTGGCCAAACCGAAATGGAGTATCAGATGCGTAACTGGTATTATTTTGTATGGCTTTGTGGAGACCACATTAACGAGCAACACATTCATAATATTGACGTTATCAACTGGTTTAAAGGTGGATACCCCGTTGAAGCAGTAGCAATGGGTGGGCGTCAGGTAAGAACCGATAAAAAATTTGGTGAAATATATGACCACCATGCCGTAGAATATAAATATGCCGATGGCATGGTGTTGTCAAGCTATTGCCGCCATCAACCCGGAACAGTTTCAGATGTATCAGAGCATCTGATAGGTACTAAAGGCCGTGCCACAGAAGGTAAAATATTTGACCATAAAGGAAACACTATCTGGCGACACAAAGGTGAAGGCGATAAAAACCCGTATCAGGTAGAACATGATGTATTGTTTGACTGCATTGCTAATAACAAGCCAGTTAACGATGCTGAAAATGGAGCTAAAAGTACGCTGACAGCCATTATGGGTCGTATGGCAAGTTATTCAGGCAAACGTGTAAAATGGGAAGAAGCTCTTAATTCAGAAATTAACCTGATGCCAGATGCCTATACTTGGAATACGCTGCCGAAAACTTTACCGGATAAAGACGGTTGGTATCAGATTCCGATGCCGGGTAAAACCAAAGCTGTTTAATAACCACCGGAGGTAAAAAATAAAACCTGCTATCGACCGATAGCAGGTTTTATTTTACAGCATCACTAACAGAACCACTACTTACTTAACTAGTTCACCGCTTAGGCGGAGTAGCTGTAATTCTGAAATTTTAATATTATATCGGGCATTTGTCAGGCGGTTCAATGATGTATTTAAACTACGTTGTGCCTCATTGATTTCCAGAATGGTTGAGCCTCCAAGTCTGAATTTCTCTAACGAAATTTTCATGTTTTCTTCAGCCACCTGATTATACTCTTCTTCTAGTTTAAGAATTTCTTTATCTGTCTGGTACTGGTTGTAAGCTCTAACTAAATCGTTTTCTAACTGAACAGACCAGTCTTCTTCTTGCTTTTTAGCAATTTCGGTATTGATTTTAGTAGTCTGAATCTGACGGCGGGTAATTTGTCCGTTAAAAATATTCCATGTTAAGCCTACACCCGTATTTAAACCGTAGTTCTGGTTATACAAGAATAAACCAGCGTTGGTTTTACTCAAAGAATACCCTAACGATGAGTTTAGTGTTACTCTTGGCAATTGTAGCGATGCTGCTTCTCTTTGCTGAATAACCGTAATATCTGTTGCTTTTCTGAAAGCCTGAAGAGTCTTATTGGCCGTACGCGCTCTGTTTCTGAGGTCTTCCTGCGAGGGGTCAAAGGTAAGGGCTACTACTTCCTGCACATCAAAGTCCATGTTAGGTTCTCGTGCTAGCAGGTTATTTAACGTAACTTTAGCATTTCTAAGGTCTGTTTTGGCTTGTACCAACAAACTGGTTTGGGTACCTAAATCTGTTTTAGATTGAAGGAAATCCAGTTTTGAGCCTTTACCAAACTGCCAGCGTTGGTCAGTAATATTGAGCCTTTCTTCATAATATTTAATAATAGTTTCCAAAAACCTTACTGTCTGTTTTTGTCTCATTATTTCGTAATAGGCAGCCATTACATTAGCCATTGTGTTTTCCATGGCTATTCTGGTCTGAATCTGGCTTAACTGACTTTGATTTTTAAGGCGGTCATATACCGCATACATACGTTTGCCATCATACAATGTCCATGCAAAAGCTAAGTTTGCCGAAGGTGTCAGGTTCGTACCAAAACGGTTAGTTTCGCTTCCATTGGCTAATACCTGTTTCACTTCGTTAAAGGCAGTTCCGGCATTGCTGTTAAAATCAAGGCGTGGTAACATACCTGCATTACCTTTAAAAACCTGAGTTTCAGCTACCTTTTGTTGAAGCTCTGCAATTTTTACATCATAGTTTTTTTCAAGTGCAATACTGACAGCGTTCTCGAGGGTTAGTGTCTCTTGTGCGAATGAGGTTTGGGCAATGAGTAATAGAAGAATAAAATAATTTTTCACGTTGTTATATTTTTTCTTAGTTTCATTGATTTAGGTTAAACATTTGTTAATGAAACTATTTGAATAATGCATCAGTTCTTTTGTGCTTGTGCTTTACTTTTAGTAGGCACATAGGTCATTCAAATACTTTAAAACAGTATAATAAGGGGGATACCTTTGGTATATCCCCCTTATTATTTTATGCCATTTCATGCTCTGCTTCGTGGGCAATTCTTTCGATTTGTTTCATTCTTTCAAAATCTTTTTTACGAGACAAGAAAGTATAAATAGCCGGAATTACGTATAAAGTCAGAACAAGGGAGAATAATAAACCACCCATGATTACAATACCCATAGACATACGGCTTTTTCCGGCCGAGCCTAAAGCGAAGGCAATCGGAGCGGCACCTAATACGGTAGCTAAGCTGGTCATCAGGATAGGACGGAAACGCATGGCCGCAGCTTCAATGGCAGCTTCTTTGATTTCCATTCCTTTTTCTCTTAACTGGTTGGCAAATTCTACAATAAGGATACCATTTTTGGTTACCAGACCAATCAACATAATCATACCAATCTGGCTGAAAATATTCAGAGTCTGGTTAAAATACCATAGCGAGAACATCGCACCTGCTACTGCTAAAGGCACAGTAAGCATAATAATGAATGGGTCTACAAAACTTTCAAACTGAGCCGCAAGAATCAGGTATACCAATACAAGTGCCAGCAAGAAAGTGTACAAGGTATTAGATGAGCTTTCGGCAAAGTCACGAGAAGAACCTGATAAAGCTGTTCTGATAGACTCATCGTGCAGTTTATCTCTGATGGCATCCATTGCTTTAATACCATCTCCGATAGTTTTGCCCGGGGCTAATCCGGCTGATACCGTTGCACTCATATAACGATTGAAGTGGTATAATTGTGGTGGGCTGCTTTGCTCTTCAGTTTTTACAATATTGTCTAGCTGCACTAATTCACCCTGATTATTTTTTACGAACGTACTTTTCAAATCGAGAGGCTCGTCGCGGTTGGCACGGTCAAACTGCCCAATAACCTGATACTGGCGGCCATTCATGGTAAAATAACCAAAACGTTGTCCGGCAAATGCCAATTGCATATTTTGTGCTATATCGGCTACCGAAATACCCATACTTTTGGCTTTCTCACGGTCGATAGATACCTCTAATTCAGGTTTATTGAATTTCAGGTTCATATCAGATACCACAAAGGTGGGGTCTTTTGAAACCTCTTCCATGAATTTCGGCATGTAGTCGCGTAGTTTTTCAAAGTCAGGTGCCTGAATTACATATTGAACGGGTAGTCCGCCACGTGCATCTACCGAGATAGTCTGTTGCTGAATAGCAAAAGAACGAGCGTCGGGCATACCTCTTAACTTTTTAGTAACAAAGTCAACTATTTCCTGCTGTGAACGTTTGCGTTCTTTTTTATCTTTCAGGGCAACACGAACCATCCCTGTATTGGGCGACCCCGAACCAGAAAAACCAGGGGCTGTGATAGTCATAATACCTTTTGCTTCAGGTATAGAGTCTTGCAACATTTTACCCATTTTTAGCATGTAGTTGTCCATATATTCAAACGACGAACCCTCAGGAGCAGTAGCTGAAATACGGAACCAGTTACGGTCATCTAACGGGGCAAGTTCTTGTTGAATATCTTTTCCGAAAAACCAAGTAATGCCAAGCGTAACGAACAGAATCGGAATAGCCAACCAACGTAGTTTCATGAAACTTGTCAGACGTGTACGATAGCCGTTGATAATGCGCTCGAAGAAAGGCTCTGTTTTTTCATAGAACCACGAACGTTTGTGGTTTTTTCTAACCAGATACGCGTTCAGCATTGGCGTAAGGGTCAGGGATACGAAAGCTGAAATCAATACGGCGGAAGCCAGTACGATACCAAACTCACGGAATAGCTTACCCACAAACCCTTGCATGAAAATTACAGGTAAAAATACCGAAGCAAGCGTGATAGAGGTTGAAATTACTGCAAAGATAATTTCGTTTGACCCTTTAATGGCTGCTTCAATGGGCTTCATTCCTTCTTCAATCTTCTTGTAAATGTTCTCCGTCACAACAATACCGTCGTCAACTACCAGACCCGTTGCCAGTACGATAGCCAGAAGCGTCAGTACGTTAATAGAGTAACCCAGCATATACATAACGAAGAATGTACCAATTAACGAAACCGGAATATCAATCAATGGTCGAACGGCAATAATCCAGTCACGGAAGAACAAGAAAATAATAATTACAACCAGACCAATAGCAATCAATAGAGTTTCGCCAACCTCTTCAACTGAATTTTCAATGAAAACGGTATTGTCGAGCAATACGTCCATTTTATAGTCTTTAGGCAAATCTTTTTTGATTTCAGCAACTCTTTTTCTGATTTCTTTTGAAATTTCAAGATAATTAGAGCCGGGTTGAGGCACAATGGCCAAGCCAATCATCGGAATACCGTTCAGACGTAGAATGGTTTCTTCGTTTTCAGGGCCTAACTGAATTGTACCAATATCTTTAAAACGGATAATTTTATCACCAATAGTTTTCACTATCAGGTTTTCAAAATCTGCTTCATTTTTAAATCTACCTACTGTTTTTACAGTTAATTCGGTGTTGTCGCCTGCTAGTTTACCACTAGGTAGCTCTACGTTTTCACGGTCAAGGGCTTGTTTTACATCTTGTGTAGTTACACCTTGAGCCGCCATCCGGTTAGGGTCCATCCACAAGCGCATGGCATATTTCTTTTGTCCCCAAATCATTACCGAGCTTACGCCCTGAATAGTCTGTAAGCGTTGTGCTACAACGTTTTCGGCCATATCACTTACTTCAAGGTGGGTTCGTGCCTCACTTTGCAGGAGCATACTCATGATAGGGTCTGAGTTCGCATCCGCTTTTGACACAGTCGGAGGGGCATCAATATCTTGTGGTAACTGGCGCACAGCACCAGATACTTTGTCGCGCACGTCGTTAGCTGCACGTTCCATGTCGACTCCTAGCTCAAATTCAACTGTAATCTGGCTTGAGCCTACGTTAGAAGACGAACTGATAGACTTAATTCCTTCAACACTATTAAGTGCTTTTTCGAGTGGTTCAGTAATTTGCGATTCGATAATATCGGCATTGGCACCAGCATAGGCGGTACGCACCGACACCACAGGCGGGTCGATAGACGGATACTCCCGTACGCCCAGATATGTATAACCAATAACACCAAATAAGATGATGATTAAGTTCATCACAATGGCTAATACCGGGCGTTTGATGGAAATGGTTGATATAGACATAGTTTTTTCTTAAGTTTCAATTCAACAACGCTGATACCTTATTTTACAACCTGTTTAACTTTAACAGGAGCATCTTTTTTCAATGCCATAATACCGCTTATAACCAGAGAGTCGCCGGGTACAAGCCCACTAGTAACCTGAATACTTTTATCGGTACGTAAGCCTGTTTCTACCATTTTTTCGGCTACTTTACCGTTCTGCATCACATATACTTTTTTACCTTTCAGTACAGGAATAATGGCTTCGGTAGGTATCATGATTGCCTGCGAAATATCTAAATCGGCAGTTACTTTTACAAACATACCCGGAATAAGCCTGTCGTTAGGGTTCTGAGCAATTGCTCTTACTTTCAAAGTACGCAAGTTCGGGTCAATTTTAGGGTCAATGGCTGCAATATTGGCTGTATAAACATTGTTCTGGCCCTCCACTTCAAATTTTACAGGTGTTCCTAACTTAATCTGTGTTGAATATTTTTCAGGAATTGTAAAGTCTATTTTAACCGGATTAGTTTGCACAAGTGTAGCCAAACTTGTAGAAGTGGTTACGTAAGCACCCATACTTACGTTTTTCAAGCCTATTTTGCCTGAGAAAGGTGCTTTGAGTATGGTTTTTTCGATGCTGGTCTCGATAAATTCTTTATCGGCCGCAAGTGTATTCAAACTGTTAGAGGTAATTTCATATTCCTCACGGCTAATGGCATTAATTTCTAACAATTTCTTCTGGCGAGCATCGGTTTGCTTGGCAAGCTCAATCTGATAATTCAGTTTTTTCAATTGGGCTTGTAAATCAGTATCTTTAATTTTGGCAATTACCTGCCCCGCTGCAACACGGCTTCCTTCTTTAATGTTCAGGGCGGTAATTCTGCCGGCAGCCTCTGGCATTAATTGTACTTCTTCGTTAGGGAAAACAGTACCCGGTGAAGTAACCGAATTATCAAGTTTCTGAAAACTGGTAACAAATATATTCACTGCCGTAGGTTGGCCGCCACCAGCTCCTGGACCTCCGGCTTTACCTTTATCTGAACCTTTGCCTGCTGCTGCTCCGCCACCGCCTGGGCCACCACCCATTTTATCCTCCGGTTTTTTGAAAAATAATATTTTGCCTAGCACTAAAACAACAACAACTGCAACAATAGTAAGTATGGTACGCATGTTAAAATTTTGAGATGAGTAATTTAGGATTAAATGTTAATTGAATATATATAGCTTATATAAAACAACCCAATAATGATACAAACGAAAAAGTATCACTTTTTTTTACGAAAGTAAGTGATTTAACTGATTGTCAGTATAAATAAACGACAAATTAGTCGTTTTTGACGACTATTCAACAAAAAATGTATTATGAGCCGAAACCGCCGGATTTTAAGCCAAAATATACCCCTAAAAGCTAATTAGAGCGAATATTTTAGTAAAAGGTACGCACTAATTATGGCAGTCAAGTATAAACCAAACTTGGCTTTAAGCCTGCTAAGCAACTAATAAACCACCAACAAGCACTATTGTTTACGTAAAGCTATATTTCAGCTTGCATAAATGCCTCAATAGGTAATAATTACAGCCTATTGGTAGGTGCCAGCGTGGGAGTATGCAGGTATTTTAAAGAAAATACCTGACAGCCATTTCATAGCCTTTAACTCCAAGCCCGCACACCATGCCTTTGCAACGGCTGGTAAGGTATGAGTGATGCCTGAAACTTTCGCGTGCGTGAATGTTTGAAATATGTACTTCTACGGCAGGGGTTTGAATAGCCGAAAGAGCATCGGCAATAGCAATTGAAGTATGTGTGTAGGCTCCAGCATTGATAATAAGCCCATCAAAAGTGATAAGCCCATAACCAATTTCATGAATTTTATCTATGATACTTCCTTCATGGTTCGACTGGTAGTAGTGTAGTTCTACGGTAGGAAAAAGTTGTTTAAGTTCCTCCAGATATGCCTCGAAAGTCTGGCTTCCATAAATATGTGGTTCTCTTTTGCCAAGTAAGTTAAGGTTAGGGCCGTTAATAATAATAATTTTTTTCATCGGAAAGGCGATTGATAGAATGATTCAGTATTTTTACGGCAAGTTACAAAAAACGATTCACTGTTTATCGATTACTGTTTTGAATTGGCCAATTTATATTCAACACTTTAAAAACTATCTCAGACTTGAGCGGTCGATGTCAGAAAACTCGATTGAGGCTTATCTGAGAGATGTTGAAAAACTGAGCCAGTTTGCCCAGATGCTTAATCATCAACCCGGGCCTGAGGGCATCAATGAAAAAGATATTTCTGATTTTCTGGCCTACATTAATCAGTTTGGCTTAACACCTACTTCTCAAGCCCGTATTTTGTCAGGTATTAAGTCGTTCTACAAATATCTGGCACTCGAAAACCTCATTCACATTGACCCCACACAATTAACCGAAGCCCCTAAAATAGGGCGTAAATTACCCGATACGTTATCGTTCCCCGAAATAGAATCAATGCTGGACATGATTGATGTATCAACCAACGAAGGCGTGCGAAATAGAGCTATTCTGGAGGTTCTGTATAGCTGCGGCTTGCGGGTTTCAGAACTCACAGAACTAAAGCTAACCAATTGCTATTTTGATATTGGTTTTGTACGGGTAATTGGTAAGGGTAATAAAACACGTCTGGTGCCTATTGGCCGTGATGCCATAAAATATACCAGAATTTATCTTGAAAACATCAGGAATCATCTCGATATTCATCCTGAGGCCGAAGACATCGTTTTTTTGAATCGTCGGGGAAAACAACTGACACGCGTCATGATTTTCCTGATTATTAAAGAATTAGCCGAACGTGCGGGTATTCACAAAAACATATCGCCCCATACTTTCAGACATTCATTTGCTACACATTTAATTGAAGGTGGCGCCGACTTACGCGCTGTACAAGAAATGCTTGGGCATGAGTCGATTACCACTACCGAAATATATACACACCTTGATAGAACCTTTTTGCAGGAAACCCTCAGAAGTTATCACCCACGAGAAGGGCTTCCTGATAAGAGAACTAGAAAATGATTAAATCCAGAATGCTATGAAAAGAAATAAAATTGTTACGCTAACCGTAAGCCCGGCTATTGATAAAAGTACACATTTTGCCGGATTAGTGGCAGAACAGAAAATAAGGTGTGAAACCCCGCATTTCGATGCAGGTGGTGGGGGCATTAACGTTTCAAAAGCCATTGCACGCCTCGGCGGAAACTCACTGGCAGTTTTTACAGTAGGAGGGGCTTCTGGTGAATTACTGGAAGAACTCGTAAAAAAAGAAGGAATTGATTATAAAACTATCAAGACTAAAAGCTGGACGCGTGAAAACTTTATTGCCGTTGATACGCTTACAAATGCGCAATACAGGTTTGGAATGCCCGGCCCTGAAATAACAGACGATGAAGCCCAAGCTATACTAACTGCCCTTGAAGAAACAAAACCTGATTTTCTGGTGGCAAGTGGGAGCCTTTCGCCAGGATTGGAAGATGATTTTTATGAAAAAGTAGCAACTATTGCCACTAATATAGGTGCAAAATTAATTGTGGATACTTCGGGTACACCACTCGAAAGAGCCATTGATAAAGGTGTATTTTTACTGAAACCAAATGTAGGAGAATTAGCCAGACTTGTAAAAGCCGAATCGCTCGAAATAAATGAAGTGGACGATGCCGCCCGTGAGATAATAAACAAAGGTAAATGCGAAATAATGGTTGTTTCGCTAGGGGCGCAGGGTGCTGTATTGGTAACAAAAGATATTTGTGAACATATTCCGGCCCCACCTGTGCAGAAAAAAAGTACAGTTGGGGCTGGCGATAGTATGGTTGGCGGAATGGTATGGGCACTTTCGGCAGGTAAAAGTGTATCAAAAATGTTGCATTGGGGTGTAGCGTGTGGGTCGGCAGCAACCATGAACGAAGGAACGCAATTATTTAAACAGGATGACGTACATAAACTCTTAAATTGGATTAACACTTATGGAGAAAAATATCAGATTCGTAATCTTTAGTTGTTTGCTTTTGAGCAATCAGGTTTTTGGGCAGCTTATACATTCGCATAATGACTATGAGCAGAAAGAGCCTTTTTTTGCTGCGTATAATCTGGGCTTTGATTCAATTGAGGCCGACCTTTATATCAAAAACGGTAAAATATATGTAGCCCATAATTGGAAAGATATTAACAGAAAACGAACATTTAAAACCCTATACTGGAAACCCCTTTTGGCTAAAATAAAAGAAAACAAGGGGTATCCATACCCTAACCAGAAAGACTTATATCTGTTGCTCGACCTCAAAAAAGACGGCAAGCAAATACTAACCGTATTACAGAAGTTGTTTAAGCACCATAAAAAACAACTCAGACACGTACATATTACCATAAGTGGAGATATGCCTAAGCCCGAAGAATTTGAACAATATGACAACGTTTTTTTCTTTGATGGCCGCCGCAACACCGAATACCCGGGCAAATCGTTCGACCGTGTTGACCTCGTAAGTGCCAGCTTTATGGATTTTGGTAAATACTGGAACGGCAAGGAAGAGTTGCCAGAAGAAACCTACCAGAACATAAGAGCTTTTGTCATGAGTAACCATGCTAAAGGCAAGCGTGTAAGGCTATGGGGAACTCCGAATACTACCCTTGCTTTTGCTACGCTGAAAAAATTAGATGTTGATTTTATAGGTACCGACGAGTTAGAGTTATTGAAGAAATTTATTGAGAAATAAATATTGTTTACTAACTTGTATTCAATAAAATATCGGTTGCTTACATATAGATGCTAGCGTTACTTTTGCTGATTACGCTAAGTATCTTTGCTAAGTAGCAGGTCTGAAACAAAGGTTGAAATTTCTATTGATTATGATAATCAGGGTTTTATCTGTGGGTATGGTTTCTGGTAAAATTCTGTAAAAAATTTGAGTGAACTTGGTAAAGAATAAAAGCGCAGAGTATTAAATATAATTTCTGCGCTTTTATGCTATATCTAGTATGGTTTTTGTTTACGGTAATTAAACTTTTGCTATTGTACAATGAAACAGGAAACTATTAAGAGCCATTCCTTAGCTCAACATAAGATGAGAAAATCTGATAGCCTTGCTAAAAAGCCGCTTTCTGATTCTTTAACTAAGCAAAAACACTTGGAAGAATTAGAAGAACGGCTCGAATTATTGATGGTAAATACCGAAGAATGCTTACTGGTAGTTGATACTAGCTTGGATGTAGTTACCTACAACAATAAATTTAAGGAGTTATATGATTACTATTTTGGTATAAATATTAAAAAAGGTCAGAGTATCCTCGAGTATGTACAGCCAGTAAGAATCGAAATAGTAAGAAAACTATATCAGGATGTTTTGCAGGGTGAAATTTGCGAAACCGAAATACAAACAAAAACTCCCGATGGCAGTATCAGGTTCTTCATTAATAAATTTAAGCCCATTTATGATAATTCCAGAAAAATAATTGGTGTTTTTGTTTCTTCTTTCGATATAACAGATTCTAAAAATACGCTTATAGCCCTCCGTAAAAGCGAAGAAAAATATCATTCTATCATAGAAAATGCTTTGCATGGTTTTTTCTTTAGCCGACTAGACGGCTCCATACTGGATGTTAATAAAACATCTACCGAAATGTTCGGCTATACCCACGAAGAGTTTAAGCAACTAAAATGGCAAGATATAGTAGTAGATGATAAAGAAACCTTTGCCAGATATGAACGTGAAAGAGAAGAAACCGGACAAATAAAAGGCGAACTGATAGGTGTTCATAAGAACGGAAAGCGTTTCCTGTGTGAGTTTTCATCAATCATCTATGGCGACAGCGAGAAACAAAAAATCAGTACTTTTATTATTGATATTTCGGCCAGAAAAAAGGCAGAAGAAGAACTGAAATTAAGAGAAAAACGCTTTGCAAGTCTTGTTGAACACGGAGCCGACGGTATTGCTGTTTTGTCATTGGAAGGCAAACCCATTTACATTTCGCCGTCTATCGAAAAAGTGTTGGGTTTCACGGTGGAAGAAGCCATGAATCTGAGTTTGTTTGCCTCTGCCCACCCCGACGATAAGGCTGAAATGCAAAAAGACTGGGAAACCATGATGAGCCAGCCGGGTGTGCCCATAGTTGGGCGTTTGGCCAGAATTTTACACAAAGATGGTACTTGGCGATGGCTCGAAGGTATCATTATTAATATGTTGCACGAACCGGCCATAGGGGGTATCGTTAATAATTTCAGAGATGTTACTACAAAAGTACTGGCAGAGCAGGAAAAAGAATTTGAACGCCGCGATAAAGAAGCCCTCATTAATAATACAGAAGATTTAATCTGGAGTGTAAGCAAAGATTTCAGGTTAATAGCCGGTAATAAAGCCTTTATTGAGTCAATGCGGAATACAACCGGCGTTATGATTGTTCCGGGTGATAATCTGTTAATGGATAATTTCTTCGATAAACGGTATCTGGATTTCTGGCGAACAATTTATGAGAAAGGAATGGAGGGAAAGCATTTCAAAGAAGAAATTTATATTACCGAACTACTGGGTGCTACAAACTCTTGGATAGAAATACGGGTAAATCCTATTATTATTAACAACGAAACCACAGGGCTGGCTTGTTATGTGCGAGACATCACCCAGCAGAAAATCTTGCAGGATAGCCTCATTGAAAGTGAAGAAAAATTCAGGGCCTCGTTCCAGTTTTCAGCCATAGGAATGTCTATTGTAGATTTAGAGGGGAAAATTACCGCAGTTAATGAGAGTTTATGCCAAATAACAGGATATACCTCAGCCGAACTAATTGGCCAGACTTTTTATTCAATTACCTACCCCGATGATTACGAGATAGATGCCTATTATCTGGCCGAACTCATGAGTGGCCAACGTGATACCTATCAGGTAGAAAAACGATATTTTCATAAAGATAAATACCTTATCTGGGTACATATTGCGGTGTCTTTAGTAAAGCATAAATACGGCGAGCCACTCCATTTAATTATTCAGATAAACGACATTACTCAACGCAAAAGGAGCGAGCATCATCTCATAGGCTTGAATGCAAGTCTGAATCAACGGGCCGAGCAACTAGCTTCCACAAATGCAGAGTTAGAGCAGTTTGCTTACATTGCCTCGCACGATTTGCAGGAACCTCTGCGAATGGTTACAAGTTTTCTGACTCAACTCGAAAAAAAATATAAACAACAACTCGATGAAAAAGCCCAACAGTATATTTATTATGCCGTAGACGGGGCCAGCCGGATGCGAACCATCATTCTGGATTTGCTCAGGTATTCAAAAGTAAGCCGTAAAGAATATGAATACGAGTGGGTAGATATGAATGAAGTTGTAACCGAGGTAGTACAGAACTATCTGCTAAAAGATGAAAGTGTAGTCATTGAATGGGAAGACCTGCCTACTGTTTATGGTGCCAGATTACCCCTGCATCAGGTAATGCAGAATTTAATATCCAATGCCATTAAATACAGAAAAAAAGACCTTGCCCCATATATTAAAATTCAGTCGTCAGATAGCCCAGAAAATTGGTATTTTTCTATTTCAGACAATGGAATAGGTATTGAAGATAAGTTTTTTGAGAAAATATTTGTACTTTTCCAACGATTGCACCATCGGGAAGAATACGCTGGTACAGGCATAGGTTTAGCCATTTGTAAGAAAATCATAGAGAACCACAATGGTAAAATATGGGTCGAGTCTGAATACGGAGAAGGTAGTACATTTCATTTTATAATTAAAAAATAATTTTTAAAATTGAAATTGGATTAAACAATTGAGTATAAATATTGGTATCTAAATAAATAATTGATAATCAATGGTATAATACTTATTTAACTGATTCATTTATACCTCCTAACTCTTATGAAATCTATTCATATTTTACTTGTAGAAGACAACGAAGGCGATGTCTTTCTCACAACCGAAGCTTTCAATGAAAGCAAAATTTCTAATAAATTAAGTATTGTCAGAGACGGTTGGGAAGCTATTCAGTTTCTGGAAAAAAAAGGTAAATATACTACCGCAGAAAGCCCAGATTTAATTTTGCTTGACGTGAATTTACCCAAAATGAATGGGCATGAAGTACTAATTAATATTAAAGCAAATGATAAAATCAAGCATATTCCGGTTATCATGCTTACTACTTCCTCTTCTGAGCAAGATATTTACCAGTCATATAAAAACTATGTGAACTGCTATATAACCAAACCGATAGAGGCCAACGATTTCCTGAAAGTAGTGTCATCTATTGAAAATTTTTGGATATCAATTGTTGAATTACCCAAAGTAAAGCCTATTTAGATGTCTTTTTTTACAAAACAGTTAAATATTCTGATAGTTGAAGATAACATCGGTGATTATATCCTGATAGAAGAATATCTCGCAGATGATTCATTTCAACATAATATCTCCCATGCAAGAACATTGGCTGAGTTTAAAGATACTCTCTTAGCCAATGCTCGTTTTGATACTATTTTGTTAGACCTCAGTTTACCTGACGGAAGTGGCGAAAGCCTTGTCAGCGAAGTTTTAAAGGTAGCAGGCGACATACCCGTAATTGTATTAACTGGGTATTCTGACAAAGACTTTGGTATCAGAAGTTTATCACTCGGGGTAGCAGATTACTTACTGAAAGACGAACTCAACTCATCGTTACTCACAAAAAGTACACTTTATAGCATTGAACGTAAAAAAATCAATACTTCATTAATAGAATCTGAAAAAAAATACAAGGAACTGTTTCATCTGAACCCCGTTCCTATGTGGGTATATGATTTAGAAACTTTGCAGTTTCTTGATGTAAATGAGGCTACTCTTAAGCACTACGGCTATTTAAGGGAAGAATTACTGAGCATGAATATCATGGATATTCGTCCGAAAGAAAACTTGCCGGAAGTGATGGATACCATTAATCAAATAAAAGATACCGGAAAAAGCATAAAGAAGGTATGGACGCATCTGAAAAAGAATGGTGAGGCTATTTACGTAGAAATTGAAGGAAACATAATTGATTTTGCCGGTAGGCGTGCCAGATTAGTATTAGCAACCGATATAACAGAAAAACTGAAAGTTGAAACTGCATTAAAGCTGAGCGAACAACGTTTTAAGGCCCTCGTGCAAGAAGGTGGCGACCTGATAACGATTATCGACAAAGAAAAGATTTTTCGTTATATCAGCCCCAACCATGCTACTATTCTGGGGTATCAGCCTAACGACTTACTCAATAAAAAAGTACTCAGCTTTATTTGTAGAGACGATTTGAGCCGTATTGCCAAAGTAATAAAAACGGTTGGCTTGCATAAAAGTGTTGAAATTATGCCGTATCGTTTCAGACACGCCGACGGGCATTGGGTATGGCTTGAAACTACCATTACCAATCTGCTGGAAGACCCCGCTGTGGGGGGTATCGTTTCAAACTCAAGAGACATCGGTAAACGTATCGAATACGAAACACAACTACAACATACCAACGAACGTTACGAAGCCGTAGCACAGGCTACCAGCGATGCCATCTGGGACTATGATTTAGAAACAGGCAAAACATTTATTGCAGGCAATGGGTACCATAAACTCTTTGGGTATCAGGTAGTGAACGAATACCTGACAACAGATTTCTGGGAAGACCGCCTCCATGAAGATGATAAAGAAAGGGTATTGAAAGAACTTGAAGACGCAATGGCACAGGCAAACAGCCAGTGGTTGTCTGAATACCGCTTTTTAAAAGATGATGGTAACTATGCCTATATTTATGACAGAGCCTCTATTATTTATGAAAACCATAAGCCTGTCAGGATTCTTGGGGCTATGCAGGATATTACTACCCGAAAATATCAGGAGACAATTCTGGCTATCGAAAAAGAAATATATGCTCTTAATGCTACCGAAGGCATTACCCTCATAGCCATTCTGGAAACACTGGTAAACGCCACAGAACAACTGATTCCGAATTCTTTTTGTTCAATTTTGCAGTTAAAAGATAATAAAACTGCCATACACCTGGCGGGTTATTCTCTGCCAGCTAAATATATTGCCGCTATCGAAGGGCTTGAAATCGGGCCTAAAGCAGGGTCATGCGGTACTGCTATGTACACAGGTAAAACAGTTATTGTAAGCGATATTGAAACAGACCCTCTCTGGGAAGACTATCAGCATATAGTGCAAGAGTATCCGCTGAAAGCCTGTTGGTCTGTTCCTATTAAAAAAAGCGATGGTGAAATAATCGGGAGCTTTGCTACTTATTATAGCAATAAAAAAACGCCCAAGCAATACGAGGTCAACTTTATTGAAAGAGCAGCTAATTTGTTAGGAGTTTTGTTTGAAAACCGGCAAGCTAGCGAGAAAGTCAAAGTTTCTAAAGAACGATACGACATTGTAGCAAAAGCCACCAGCGATATCATTTGGGATTTCGACATTATTAACGATAAGATAAGCTATAACAAAGGTATTCAAAAGATTTTTGGTTATCCGTTATCGTATCTGCAAATCAGAGATGTACAAAACTGGTGGGAAACAAGCATACACCCTGACGACCTGAAAAAAATAACTACTACATTAAACGATGTTCTTGAAAAAAAACAGACCAATATCCAGCTTGAATATCGGTTTAAATGTGCCGATGGCTCCTATAAATATGTACTCGACAGGGGCTTTATTATAGTTGATAACGACCATAACCCCGTCAGGATGATTGGAGCTATGCAGGATATTACCCGCCAGAAAGAAGAAGAAATCAGGCTTCGCTTACTGGAATCGGTCATAACTAATGCAACTGATGCTGTTTTAATTACAGAGGCTTGGCCTATTGAGGAACCCGGGCCTAAAATAGTGTATGTAAACGATGCCTTTACTCACATGACTGGATATACAAGAGAGGAGGTAATAGGGCGGAATCCAAGATTTTTGCAGGGACCAAACACCAATAGGGCTGACTTGGACCGTCTCAAAAAGAGCCTCGACAACTGGGAATCATGCGAGATGGAACTCATTAATTACAAGAAAAACGGTGAAGAGTTCTGGATAAACCTTTCAACGGCCCTTGTAAGTGATGAGAAAGGGATTTATACACACTGGATTGCCATACAGCGGGATATTACAGAACGTAAACATCGGGAAATTGAAAGAGAACAACTCATAAAAGAGCTAAACCATAGTAATCAGGATTTACGCCATTTTTCTTATATTACTTCTCATAACTTTAAGGCTCCGTTATCGAACCTGATAGGTTTTTTGAAGATAATAGACGAAATTCCGATTGAAAACCCAATTTTGAGTCAGATTATTCAAGGATTCAAAACATCAACAAGCCTGCTCAACGATACCATTAATGACCTTACGAAAATTCTGATAATCAGAGACAGCGATAAAATAGAGCAAAAGGATATACCTTTTGCTAAAATGATGAAACAAACAACGGTGCAGATAGAAAATCTGATAATTGAGGCCGACGCGCAAATTACTATGCAGTTTAGCGCAGCACCAAACGTTTTTTTTAATGAAACCTATCTGGAAAGTATTTTCCTGAATTTGCTTACAAATGCTATCAAATATCGTTCTTATAACCGCAAACTGGAAATTAAAGTCGTTTCCAGAGAAATGAAAGAGCATATTCAGTTAACTTTTGAAGATAACGGCATAGGGCTTGATGTAGAGCGGCATAAGGGCAAAATATTTGGCCTTTATCAGAAATTTCATGACCGCCCCAATAGTAAAGGCATGGGCTTGTATCTGATAAAATCTCAGTTAGAAAGTCTGGGCGGTAGTATAGATGTTGAAAGTAAGGTTGATGTGGGTACAAAATTCATTTTAAAATTTAGAAAATAAGAAATGATAAAAAAACTACTTTGCATTGATGATGATGAAACAACATTGATGCTTATTAAAATGGTCACTGAAAAAGCATCTTTTGCTAAAGAAGTAATTACAGCTGCTAACGGAAAAGAAGCACTCGATTACTATTATAATTTGCTGCATTCGGAAATAAAAGTGGCTCCTCCTGAGCTTGTTTTTCTTGACTTAAATATGCCTGTAATGAATGGGTGGGAGTTTCTGGATGAATTTATACAAAAAGTCTATCCCAGTTTTCCTGATACCAAAATAGTTGTGCTGTCGTCGTCGTCTAATCCGGTTGATAAAGAAAAAGCCAAGCAATATCCTATTATCATAGGGTATATTCCTAAGCCTATTACTGCCGATTTAATCAAAATGTTGGTAAAGAAATAATTTGTTTTGTTAAATTTGGCACTATATGGCTCAACCGAGCCGATTTTATCATTGACCCATTTAGCTAATGCAGATTTTCTACACTATTTCTGAAACACAAAACTACCTTAAAACACAACAAAAATCAGGGAAAACCCTCGGTTTTGTGCCTACTATGGGGGCCTTACACGCAGGGCATATCTCTTTGATAGAACAAGCAAAAAAAGAAAACGATATAAGCGTTTGCAGCATTTTTGTAAATCCTACACAATTTAATAATCCAGAAGATTTAAAGAAATATCCCCGAACACTCGAAAAAGACTGTGAGTTGCTTCAGGCAGCAGGTTGCGAGGTAGTATTTGCCCCATCTGCCGAAGAAATGTATCATAACCTACCAAAACTTAAATTCGATTTCGGGAATCTGGAAACCGTCATGGAAGGGAAATTCCGCCCGGGGCATTTTAACGGCGTAGGTATTGTTGTGTCAAAACTGTTTCATGTTGTAAAGCCTGATAAAGCCTATTTCGGACTAAAAGACCTGCAACAAGTAGCAGTAATACGCCAGATGGTATATGATTTAAGTTTTGACCTCGAAATTATTCCATGCCCGACTTTGCGCGAAGCCGACGGGCTGGCAATGTCTTCAAGAAATATGCGGCTTTCGGTAGAAGCCCGCGCGTTGGCACCACATATTTATAAAGTTCTGAACTTAACGAAGGCACAATTACAGGCAGGGGCTTCGTCGGTTGAAGCACACGCACACGCGGTAGCTTATTTTAAAAATTACCCCGAATTTGAACTGGAATATCTGGAAATAGCCGATTTTGATACCCTTATGCCTATCGGTCAGATAAATAGCCCAGATAAAACGGCTATTTGTATTGCCGCTTTTCTGGGCGGAGTAAGGCTTATCGACAATATAGTGTTTTAAGGCTTAGTCTTCCGGGAAAGGTACAAATACAAAACCTGCGAAATTATCTTCAATCACAAAAAGGCAGCAATATTCTTCGGGGTTTTTGTAGTTTTCTTTAAATAATTCGATGGATTCTTCCCCAATAAGTTTTCGCTGAACAAACTCATCCAGAAAAGATGCTTTGTAGTCGAACTTGGTTTTGAAATCACTACGGCCAAATAATAACTGACCTACTTCGGTCGGAATTTTGGTAAGTACAAAAATCGGATATTCTGAGAACCCGCGTTTTCTGATTTGGTAAGAGGCTTCTTTCAGGTGGTCGGCTACTGTAACAAAGTCTTCTGAAATCCGACCCATTATTTTGTTATCTAATTCCGGCGAGTTTGCGTCGTCCAGAATCGTATTTTCGTTTGAATGATTAATCATAAAATTTGCTGGGTTAAATCAAATACTACATTCGTGCTGCAATTAATAGTCCTAAATCTTTGTAGCGGAGATTAAAACGCTGCGCAATAGGAAGGTTCGTTAAGCTTCCCTTATAACTGTATACTCCTTTAGTAAACCATTGTTTAGCAAAAATCATTTCCTCAATACCACCTACATTGCCTGTTTTTAGTAAAAAAGGTGTAAACACATTGCTTAAAGCTATGCTGGCCGTATGTGCCACCCGTGAGGCAATGTTGGGCACGCAATAATGGGTTACACCATATTTCTGAAAAGTAGGCTGTTTGTGGTTGGTCATTTCGGAGGTTTCAAAACACCCGCCTTGGTCTATCGAGACATCAATAATGATTGAGTTCGTTTTCATGCGGGAAACCATATCTTCTGTTACCACCATAGGCGAAATGCTATCTTCTGCGCGCATGGCCCCAATTACCACATCTGCTCTTACGAGCGCGTCTGTGAGCGTTTCAGAGTCAATAATTGAAGTGAAAATCTGTTGTCCGATAGTATATTTTATGCGTTGCAAACGATAGATATGCTGGTCGAAAACCTTAATTTCGGCACCAAGCGCATGGGCGGCTCTGGCGGCATATTCGCCTACTGTTCCGGCACCCAGAATAACCACCTTTGTAGGCGGAACTCCCGTAATACCACCCAGAATGATACCCCTGCCATTGTGTACACTACTTAAAAGTTCGGCAGCTACGAGCATAACCGTATTACCCGCTATTTCGCTCATGGCCCTGATAATCGGGAATCCCCCCACTTTATCCTGTATCAGTTCAAAGGCTATCCCTGTAATTCGTTTCTCGTTGAGGCGTTCAAAATATTTTCTATCCAGATTCGGGATATTCAAGGCCGAAATAACAGTCTGGTCAGTTTTTAGGTAGCTTATTTCTTTTTCGGTGAGTGGCTCAATTTTCAGAATAATATCGGCCTGAAAAATTTCTTCCTGCGAATATACAATTCTGGCTCCGGCTTCGCTGTACTCATTGTCCGAGAATTTGGCTGCTTCTCCAGCACCGTTTTCGACCAATATTTCATGCCCGTTTTTAACCAGCAGGCTCACGGCTTCGGGGGTTAGCGCAATACGGCTTTCCTGTAAGGATATTTCGCGAGGTAAGCCAATAAAAAGGCTTCTCTTGCCTTTTTTTATGGCTGCCGGTGATTCTTGTGTGTAAAGTATTGTTTGGCGCGCTAGTTCAGAAACAGATTGACCAGTCATAGGCTAGTAACTTTTATGCTATTTTTGCTTTGGTATTAATGTAAACGCAAATTTCGGCTATTTTCATTAATAACTTCAATTTCTATGGTAAAACAATTATCTGGCAAAAGAGATTCTATTTTTTCGGCCCATTCCAAGAGGCATATATTTCCCGAATCAAAATACTCTTCTACGCCAAAATCAAGGGCTTCGGATTCACGTTTGAGGCGATAAAAATCAAAGTGATAAACAGTATCGCCAGTTTCTGTAAGATACTCGTTCACAATTGAAAAAGTAGGGCTTTGTACGGCACTCAATACGCCTAATTGCTTGCATATTGCTTTAATCAGGGTTGTTTTACCGGCACCCATCTCACCTTCAAATATCCAGATAGTTTTTCCACCTGCATCAGCGATAATTTTCTTCGCAATCTCTTCTAAATCTGTGATATTGTAAACCATTTTTCGTCCGTTTTTATATTCTTATTACAAAAATCGTATAATTCCTTAAAATATTTCTAATCTTATTTCAAGAAAAACCTTTTCAAAAAAAAAACATCTTTTTCTTACTCAGAAATATGTTTTTATCTTGTTTTTTCAAGAACTTTGTTAGAGAAAGTGAAAACTATAAAATTTTGCTGAATAACGTGCTTTACTCTGATATTTTGTCATTCCTGATGTATGTTCCAAGACCGTAAACAAATTATTTTGGGTTTCTTTTTTATTATCTGTGGGGTTTACCTTTTCAGGCTGTTATACCTTCAGGTTATAGATGACAAATACCGAACATTGGGGTCTACTAATGCTATAAAAAAAGAGGTTCAAATACCTTTGCGTGGGCAGATATATGACCGTAATGGCAAGCTACTAGTAGCGAATGTAGATGTTTATGATATGTATGTAACCCCCAACAAGGTTAAAAATATCGATACCGTTACATTCTGCCGTTTGTTTGGCATAACCAGAGGTTTTTTTGATAGCACCATGCACGTAGCAAAAACCTATTCTCCCAGACGAGCATCTTTGTTTTTAAGACAATTATCCAAAGAAGATTTTGGGCGGGTGTCTGACGCTATGGTGCATTTTTCAGGATTTTCATTTGAGTTGTCATTCTTTCGGACTTATCCTGCACATACCATGGCCAATGCCTTGGGTTATATAGGCGAAATCAGCAAAAAAGACTTTGAAGCACAAGTAGTAGAATATTATAGAAGCGGCGACTACGTGGGTATTACAGGGCTTGAAAAACAGTATGAATCAGAATTGCGTGGGCGAAGAGGGGTAAAGTTTACCATGATGAACGTAAAGGGAGAAGATAAAGGCTCTTATGCTGCTGGGGAATATGATACGCTGGCTGTGATAGGTAAAAACCTTTATACGACAATTGATGTGGAAATTCAGCAACTGGCTGATAGCCTATTTCAAGGTAAAACAGGCTGTGCAGTAGCCATTGAGCCTAAAACCGGTGAGATTCTGGCTATGGGGTCGTATCCGTACTTTGACCCTAATCTGTTATCAGGGAAACAGTTTGCTAAAAACTTTAAGGAACTTTACAGAAATCCTGATAAACCTTTAAACGACCGTGTGGCAACGGGTTTTTTCCGTCCGGGGTCAACATTTAAACTCGTGCAAGCACTTGTGGCTTTGCAATTAGGGGCTATTGAACCCTCAACGGCTTTTCCGTTGGGTGGTGCTCCGGTAAAATGCCACGTGCATTCGGGTTCCCCCAACGATTTACATAATGCTGTGCGTTTTTCTTGCAACCCATATTTTTATCATGTGTTCAGGAAAACCATGTCAATGGGCAACGAAACGAATCCGTTTAAAGAAGCACCCGTTATGCTCTCAAAATGGCATGAAATGATGTCTAAGTTCGGGTATGGACAAAAATTGGGTATCGACCTACCCTCAGAGTCATCGGGCTTGCTACCTAACGTAAAATATTATAATAAACGTTATGGGGAGTACCAATGGAAGTTTTCGAATATTTATTCGTTAAGTATAGGTGAAGGCGAAGTTTCTGTAAATATGTTAAAGATGGCCAATCTGGCGGCTACTATTGCTAACAGAGGCTACTGGATAACCCCCCATCTGGTAAAAGGTGTGGGGCAGGTATCAAAAGGAGTAAAACCTTCTTTACAAGAGGTACACCAGACAGGCATAGATACAAGGCATTTTGAAAGTATTATCGGAGGAATGCAGGATGCCGTTGAGCGTGGTACGGTTAGTGGTGGAGCCGGAATTGTGCCGGGCATTGCAATATGTGGTAAAACAGGTACTTCGCAGAATAAAAAAGGTAAAGACAATTCGGTGTTTATTGCCTTTGCCCCGCGTGAAAACCCTACAATTGCCATTGCAGTGATGGTTCAGAATGCAGGTTTCGGAGGCTCGTTTGCTGCCCCAATTGCTACGCTCATGATTGAAAAATACCTGAAACGTAAAGTTGAACGAATTGCCCTGAAAGAAAGAATGATGAACACAAGTATAAAAACAGTAGAAGCAATGGCAGGTAAGGGTGCCGAAATGAAAGCGAATATAGCCGAACCTAAAAAAACAGATAAAATACCTGAAAGCCCTAAGAAAGAAATACCAAAATCAGTAAAAGCAGATATAATAACTCCTAAAGAAAAAATACTAGCACCTAAGAACACAAAATAACATGGCACGTGATATTGATATTAGAGAAGGAATTGACTGGACTACCGTTTGGCTTTATGCAGCTTTAGTGTTGTTTGGCTGGCTGAACATCTATGCGGCTGTATACAACCCCGAAAACCCGATTGAGATTATTTCGCTCTCGCATAATGCAGGAAGGCAGCTGATATTTATAGGAGCATCTTTTATACTGATTCTCATAATTTTGTTTGTAGATTATAAGGTTTACGACTCCTTTGCCTATATATTTTACGGACTCGTTATTCTGCTACTCATAGGAACCATATTTCTCGCAACCGAGATTAAAGGCTCAAGGTCTTGGATAAAGATAGGTACTTTTTCGTTTCAGCCTGCCGAGTTTTCAAAAGTATTTACGGCTTTAGCTCTGGCCAGATATTTAAGTACACAGAACGTTAATATTACCCGCTTCCGCGATGCCATCGTTGCTGGGGTAATGGTATTTTTGCCGCCTGTTATTATCATTCTACAAAAAGAAACAGGTTCGGCACTTACATTTGCTGCTTTCGTAGCTGTATTTTACAGAGAAGGCTTACCCGGAATTTATCCGGCTTTAGGCATTGCGCTGGCTATTTTATTTGTGGTTACGCTGTTTGTGCCTAATCCGGTATTTATTATGATTGGGTTGGCTGTTTTGTGTGGGCTGTTCTGGTACTTGTTTCTGAAACGTTATGAACGAACCCAACAGAACCTTATCAGGTTAGTAGGGGTATTTGTATTGGCTTCCATGTTTGTTTTCGGAACAGGCTTTTTCATTACAAAGGTATTGCAGCCACACCAGCAAAAACGGATTCAGGTATTGGTAAACCCTGACTCTGACCCGTTAGGAGCAGGTTGGAACGTAACACAGTCAAGAATTGCCATCAGTTCGGGAGGTATAATCGGAAAAGGTTATCTGCAAGGAACTCAAACCAAATTTGACTTTGTGCCAGAGCAATCGACCGACTTTATTTTTTGTACAGTAGGCGAGGAGTGGGGCTTTGTTGGGAGTTTAATCGTAATCCTGATTTTTGCGGCACTGCTCAATAGAATCATTAATCTGGCCGAAAAACAGCGAAGCAAATTTGCCCGTATTTATGGTTATTGTGTAGCTTCTATTTTGTTTTTCCATTTATTTGTAAATATCGGTATGACCATTGGCTTGATGCCTGTAATTGGTATTCCGCTTCCCTTCCTGAGTTATGGGGGGTCGTCGTTGTGGTCGTTCACGATGTTGTTATTTATCTTCCTGAAACTTGATGCTCACAGAAGCTACAAAGTATAACTTAAAAGGCAGATGCTGTTAATCTGCCTTTTGATATATCCTTACGTAGTCTACTTCATATTTTATAAGGGCATTGCGTGGAGTACCACCATTTCCACCAATAGCAAGATTTAATAAAAGGTATTGTTCTTGCCTGAAAGGGTTACTTCCATCGGCATTAATGGTTTCGGCTAAAGAGGTACTATTTATTAATTCATCGTCCAGATAAAGTCTGATAGAATCATTATCCCAGTCCATGCGCCATAGATGGAATTTTGCAGGCCAGTCTTTATCTTTCTCGATAAAGTAAGCTAATGGAATTTTTTGTTCATCCCATTTCGCTATATAAGGTTTATCGGTCCCCCATGCCACATTAGCCAGAATAGTAGGTGCGTTTTTGACCCGATAAAATTCCATAATATCAACCTCTCCGTTCGAGGGCCATTGTCCGTTTACACCCAATGTCCAGATGGCAGGCCATGCACCCATGGCAGTATCAATGCGGGCTCTTACTTCTATACGCCCGTATTGCCATTGTTTAAATCCTCTGGTCTGAATACTACTCGATGTATATTCGATATATTCTCTGTTCGTACGCCAGTCGCTGCTGCCAGCCACATAATTGGGGTTTGTGAGGTGTTCTTTTCTGCCTTCAATCAGTAGAACACCATTTTGGCAAGTAGCATTATCTGGCTGATACCACTGTAATTCCTGATTCCTGACGAAGCCATTTTCATATTTCCATAAATAGGGGTCTGGCTTTCCGTCTTTATTAAACTCATCATGCCAGCGTAGCTTCATGTTTTTCACAGGCTTAGGCTCTGTATCGTCAGGTTTAAAAGGGTTTATTTCCTGAGCTTGACTATGCTGAAGTAACAGCAAAAAACAAAAAAAGATAAATATGATAGGCATAGGTTGTAAAGTTGTTTTTTATGGAAAAATATAAAAAACAATAGTTGAGTAAAAGAAGAACTTAGAAAATATTCAATCGTAACCCCATAAAGCCCCTTATACGTTGCAGAGGAGCATAATTATAACTAGGATCAAATTGCTCGCTAAAAGGGGCATCGGCTCTGAAAATAGGGTACTTTGGCAAAAAGTTCGTAAAGTTTTTTATACCACCATACAACTGTAAACCATTTTTTAAACGTTTGGTTGCTTGTATGTTGTGTAACCCAAACCACGGCGAGTATTCGGGGCGAGTATCGCCGTACTGGCGAACTACCGGCAAGCGCATAGGGCTGTAAATATTTCCGGTCAGGTCGAAGGTGAGTTGTATTTTTTCAAAAGAGTAGCTTATCGAGTAATTACCAGTAAAATGAGGAGTTTGTATCTGATTAATTTTTGTGCCATCGCTTTCTATTCTGTAAACATCCATTAATGTAGCCCCCATAAAGGCTTTCAGGCCGGAAGTAAAGGCAAATTCTCCATTAAATGCTAACCCTTTTGAAATACCATGTCCCTTAAGGTTATCATACACAACCAATTCGGGGTCTTGGTCGTAATCGGCAATGATTTTATTAGAAAAATAAGTGTAAAAGGCGTTCATCTGAATATTTCCATGGCCTTTACCAAAGGTAAAAAAATGCTGATAATCCAGATTTGTGTTGTAAGAACGCTCAGGCTGCAAAGCATTTTTAATTATTACTTTGCGAGAACCCGTAAGAGCGGCGTGGTCTTCTGAAAAAAGATTGACAACCCGATACCCATTTCCGACACTTAAACGGAAAATATTATTTTTATCAGGCGATAATTTCCAGTTAAATCTGGGCGAAAAAATATTGCCATGTTTTGAGTTGTAGTCATATCGTAGCCCCACTAAAAACTTGTTTTTAGTACCGGCAGTAATTTCGTCCTGAATAAAAACACCCGGAAGCCAGATTTTGTCAGGGGCATTACTAAGGTCTGAAAGCTGTGTAATAAGCGTGTTGTCGTCATAGTAGGTATTCCGAATGGTGGCACCCATGAGCGCATCATGGTTTTTACCTAATTTTTTGTCCCATAACAGTTGTCCGAAAAAAATGCGCTGTAAGGCAAGGTAGGTAGTAGCACCATAGACCGAGTTCTGGTCGTGTTGGTTAATCGAAAAATTAAGAGTAATTTTTTCCTTATCTATGGGTAACTGATAACTCCCCAGTAGTTCCCAACGTTTGGTGTAGATAGATTCTCCGTAGACCTCGCTACCACCACGATTACTTTTCTGCCACTGCATTTCACCTCCGAAACGGTCTTCGTAAACATAGCGGGCTGCCAGACTCAATAAGCGGTTGTGTTTACGTGCAAACGACCATTTGTTAAATAAAGAAATCCGGTTTTGAAGCGTTACATCCGTAAAATTATCCTGATTAATATCCACTCTATTTCCGAAAACAAAATAATTGCCTGAAAACAAAGTAGTAGCGTTGCCTATTTTAGCTTTAATGCTGGCATCGAAATTATTTTCCAGATAGCTAGTCGAATTCCAGTCGAAATTAAATCTTGGAGCTTTCGCCGGGCTTTTGGTAATGACGTTAATAAGCCCCCCCACAGCTTCTGACCCATATAATGTTGAGGCTGGGCCTTTCATGACTTCAATTCTTTCAACCATTGAGTTGGGTATGCCACTTAGCCCATAAACCGAAGATAAAGCCGATACAATGGGCATTCCATCAATTAAAACCATAGTATAGGGGCCTTCCATGCCGTTTATATGGATGTCGCCGGTATTGCAAACATTGCAGTTAAGCTGTGGCCGAACGCCATTTACCATTGAAAGAGATTCAAAGAGGCTTGGGGTCGGATTCTTCCTGAAAAAAGTGGGGTTCAGAATCTGGATAGGCGCAGGCGACTCATTAACGGTTGTTTCTTTCATGGTGCCTGTTACTACCACTTCGTTTAGCTGCGTATTTTCTTCTTCTATTTCAATAAGAAGATTATTTGATTTTTCAGCTGATATATGTACTGTAAGCAATTTAGTTTTATAACCAACGCTTGTAACCTGAATGGTTTGTTTGCCGTCAGGTGCATGGGTTAAGGTAAATTTCCCATCTTCATTGGCTTGTGTGCCAATGTTAGTATTCATGATTATAACATTGGCAAAACTTACAGGCTTATCTTTTGAAACGATAGTGCCTTTTATTTCCCCTGCAAATGCTGATTTTATGCTGTAAATACCTATATAAATAATAGTAGTAAATAGCTTTCTCATAATAGTATGTGTAAGTTCTCATGTAATTCTTTTCAAAATTAGAATAGTAAAATTAATTTTCAAAATATTTCTAAATAAAATTTTAGATAAAACTAAATATGTTACAATGTTGCAATTGTGAAATTGATTTAATTGGCGATGATACAAAAAAAGAAAGCCACCTCATTGAGATGGCTTTCGTGGCTTTAAAAAGTGCTTTTATTATATTTTTACAGTACCTCCGGTTTTGGCAGCTTTATAAATTGCCTCTACTACAGTTATGTCTTTCAGTCCTTCTTCACCAGGGGCTATTAGTTTGGTTCCGTTCATTAAGGCCATACAATCTTCGTCTAGCTGTTTGGCCTGCTGATTTTTTATCGGAAAATCAATGATACCACCCGAATGGCTACCCTTATTACCACCATAAGCCGAAAAAGGCTCCATTTTTAGCCAGCCTTTTTCATAGTTCACTTGTAAGTAGTTCATCTGAATACCAAAACTCGTATGGCAAGCTGCTAAGGCACCGCTCGGAAACTCAAGTTGAAAAAGCATGGTTTCTTCCACTTCCTTGTAAATCTCTGGTCTGTTAACATGGGCTTGAGCAGTTACGCTGATAGGTTCTTCGCCGGTTGCTAGTCTTGCCCCTTGCAAGGCATATACACCCATGTCGGGCATACAACCTCCGCCTAGTGCTTTTTTCTGTTTCCAGTGGGTAGTTCTGTTATCTACATATCCGGCTCCACAAGCAATCATCATCGGCTTTCCATATATCTTTTCTCGGCCAATACGCATATACTCCTGCGTGTTGGGGTCATGCTGGCACCGATACCCGATTGCCAGACTAACTTTATTGTCTTTGCAAGCTTTTATCATGGCAATACAATCACTTACCGAAGTTGCCATTGGTTTTTCACAAAACACATGTTTACCTGCTTTAGCGGCTCTCACTACGTATTCGCGGTGCATACTAGGCGGCAACACTACGTATACCACATCAATATCGGGGTTGTTAGCTATTGAGTCGAAATTCTGATAGTTATAAATGTTTTTATCAGGAATATTATATTGTTTTTTCCATTTCTCCGCTTTTTCGGGAGTACCTGTTACAATACCGGCCAGATAACATTTTTCGGTCATTTGTAAGGCCGGAGCCAGTAAATCGGTACTATAATAACCCAGACCTACCAGTGCAATGCCTAGTTTATCTTTCTTTTTAGCAACAGATGCCAGAAGTACATCCGGCGAAAATAGGGTAGTGGCACTTCCAAGTGCCAAAGTTTTAAGCGCGTGACGACGGGTAAACATAGTTTTTCGGTGTTTTGTGTTTCTAATGTTCTGACTGTACGAGCAGGCTTTTGGTTTATCAGAAGGCAGATAAAAATGTATCAGTACCGTTCATAAAAACGCTTGATTTTACTTGTCACCTGCGAATATATAGGCTTGGTAAATTCTATGAATAATTGTTGTGGCGAAGGTGGTAGCTCTTCACGGCGTTGTGCTAAGGCTTTATCGGCAGGGCTTAAGGCTCTTTCATCGCCGTTAAAAGTAGCCCAATCGTTAACCCATGTAAATTCTCCGGGAATTTCTTCTCTTGAGAGCGCACGGTTGGTTTGGTAATCGAAGATTTCGAGCGATAATATTCCCCTTGAACGAACAGCCTTATGTGAGCGTATCAGTTGCGCACTTACTTTATCATAAACGGGTACTTTCTTGCCGTTAATGGTGGCTTCGCCAGTTTTAACACTGTCTTTGCTGGTAACTTTCAGGCGGTCGGTTTGTACATTGGTTTCACCCACTACAAAGTCCAGAAATTCGAGTCTTACTACTTGGTCAGGTACGAGTTTAACCGACTTGGCTTCCTGCGGTGAGTAAAAACGTACAAATTTATTCATACGGCGGTTATTACGAAGGAAATCGTCGATTTGTCCTTGAAAATAATCATTGCTATATTGAAAAAGGCGTGAGTTAAGTTTGGGTTGCTCTAGTACTACATGTAACGATGCTACGTTGAGGGCATCTTCCATGCGGTCGCGGGTATCGCGGTAATTAGGAGCAAACGACATTAGCTGCTCAAAATGATTATAAGCCATTCTGGCTGACTCTCGGCTAGGGCGTTTCATTAAATCGCTGGCTACGGCATAGCGTTCGGCGGCTGCGTTTTCACGCGCTTCTTCTTCTTCGCGGTAATAGCTTTGAGGAGTAACCAACCTGCGGCAGGCAGTACATTTATCAATGGCATCCTGCATATTGTTGAGTTTAGTGTAATAGTTTAACACTGCTTCCCAACGAAATTGCTGATTGGCATTTTTGGCATGGTCGATGTCTCTGAGAAATTCCCGTTGGGCGTTTCGGTAGGCTTCGGGTAATACGGCTGAAGATTTACTGTTGTCGCTGTCTTTGCGTAGTTTTTCAGTAGCCTGTAAAACAGCTTCATAAAAATCGCCTCTTTCAAGAGCTTTGGTGCCACTTTTACTGCATGAGGAAAGGAATAGGAGAGTTCCTGCAATTATAACATAAATAATAGTCTTCATGAGACAAAAAATAGATTGGATAGTATTCGGAAATGTTTCGCAATATACTACTTTTCTGCGTTTTTTTTCGCTTATGTCTCCTGAAAACAAAACGTGATGTAACACTTACACCACGTTCTGAATTTATTATAAAGCGTTGCCTACTTTTTCAGGTCTGCTATTTTCTGGCTTTTGATTTTTTCCTGTAATTTCAGAATCCCGCCAATGAGTGCTTCTGGTCGTGGAGGGCAACCCGGTACATAGACATCAACCGGAATAACTCTATCAACACCTTTTACTACATGATACCCATGTTCCCAATATGGCCCGCCACAATTCGAGCAGCTACCCATTGAAATAACATATTTTGGGTCGGGCATTTGTTCGTAAAGCCTGCTGATTCTGTCGGCCATTTTAAAAGTGACCGTACCAGAAATAATCATCAGGTCAGAATGACGTGGAGAGTTTCGTGGAAAAACGCCAAATCTTTCCAAATCATAGTTAGAGGCATAAGTTGCCATCATTTCAATGGCACAGCACGCCAGCCCAAAGCCCATAGGCCAGATAGAATTGGCTCTTGCCCAGTTGGCTAGTTCGTCGATCGAAGTAAGAATAACTTCGCTCTCTCCTGTTTTAATATGTACGTCCTTATCAAGGGTTTCAAAATTCATTTTCAGAGTACTTTTTGTTCACGTTTTCGTACATATTCATTGGTATCTTACTTTTAATCTTCGGGGTTTTTATTTCTGGTTTTACCCATTCTAAATGCCCTTTTGCCCAAACGTAAGCTAATCCTAGAGCCAGTACAAGAATAAAAATGAACATTTCGGCTAAAGTAAACCAGCCCCAAAGCCCATTGCTTTGCTGAATGTAATTGCTATTTCCGAAGACAGTAGCCCATGGAAACAGAAAAACCAGTTCGACATCGAACAATATAAAAATCAAGGCTATTACATAAAAACGTATGTTGAACCTGATATTTGCATTGCCGATGGGGTCTTCGCCGGATTCATAGGTCATGAGCTTTTCTACGGTAGGTTTTTTGGGTCGAAATAACCACGAAATACCTAATACCAGTAGTATAGCTAACGCTGCGAAAATAAGAGCCAGTAAAACTATTCCAAAATCGGATAACATATTATTCGTTTTCTAATTCACGGTAGGCCAGTATTCCGCCTAATACATTGTGTACATCTTCAAAGCCTTGCGAAATAAGAAAAGCCTTTGCTTTACCGCTACGCGCACCACTACGGCAATGCAGGTAAATGGGTTGCCCTTTTAGCTCTTCAAGTTCGCCTATTCTGTCAGGTATTTCGCCTAGCGGAATAAGTTTTGCGCCGAGGTTATCATCTTCGTATTCGTAATCTTCGCGCACGTCAATCAAGTTAATTGGCTGTTCGTTGTCGAGCATTTCTTTCAATTGCTCTACGGTAATATCATAATTTTTGTCCATTAGTATATCAGTTTTCGGAATTAAATATAAGACCTGTTAATGCAAAACCATAATCTTGCGAAGAAAATTCTTTTTGCCGTCTGAAAAGTTTACAAAATACATACCCGACGGCAGGGTTTCGATGTTTATTTCCTGTGTGGTTACGTCTTCTGATAAAACAGTTACCCCTGTGGCATTAAAGATAGTAATGTGTTTGATGTTACTTAAATTCCATTGCAAAATACCAGTAGTTGGGTTCGGATAAGCAATTAGCCCACCGTTCACAGGCTCTTCGTTGGCAGTAATGCTATTTTGCTGAGCCTTTGTGGCAATAACGGGCCTTACCATCAGGCTGCCTTTAACAGATGTATTCTTTATCCATTCACTTCCGTTGTTATAGAAGATTCTGTTGGCAAACTGAGGGGTATTTTTATCGACACCAATAGCTATTACGTCAGACGTAAGTTTCGTCCAAGCCACATAAAAAGTATCTTTAAGGGCGATATTCCGGTTAAGCGGATATTCAGTAAAGCCGTTAATACCTTTGCCATAAGCCACTTTGATTGACTGCTCATGAATAATTTTGCCGGGCATACCGCCAGCACTTTCCATTATCTGTAACAGGAAAAACTGCCCCGAAATATCTTTAAAATAAGGGCTGAAATTAAACCTTACAGCTCCTATGCTATCGGGTTTACTTAAAATATATTGTATAGCCGCTTTTCCTAAGTTCTGGTCAAAATCTGCGCCTATTTCTGCCGAACCATCATCATAAGCATAGAAATCATCCAGAAATGTATATGTAGAAATAGAGTCATTAGAGGAGAGGTCATAGCCGGGTAATAGGGGTTGTACGTTATCGGTAGTAGAAATATTGAGCTGAAATTTCAGTACAGCTTTTGTAGACCCGAATTGTGTAACAGGCGGAATAATTAATTGCCGGCTGCCGGTTATGCCGGGGGGCAAGTTACCAAAAAACGGCGCAGGGGCATCATAGTATACCTGATTCGATACCGTGTCTATGATTTTCCATCGATATGGAACAAAGTTACCGATGTCTTGCAGATTAAACATTTCAGCCCTGAGGGTATCATAGGTTTCGGCGGCTGGGTTAACCATATATTGGCGCAAGGGCATTGCCGAATACCTTTTCAGGTAAGAGGTAGTAAACTTGGTACAGGCAATATCTTTGCTGTAAATATCCTGATAATTCCGATTTTTGTTGAAATAAATATAGTCGATATGCCACATATCGAAAGGACCAGACTGCCTGCCTTTTGTTTCAAACCTGAACTGGAAGTTGTCATGCAGAAAATCCTGATTTTTTATGGCAATGAGTTGTTGCTTGAAACTATCACTTCGGTAATTTCCGTTTTGTTTCCAGACTGGAATCCAGCTTTTTTTATTATTAAGAAAAGAAACAATAAGGGTATCGTCACTATCGGGTAAATCGCCATAGCCTTTAGCTTGCCAGAAAAAACTCAGGTAGAGTGAGTCAGCAACCTGATAACTCCCTATTTCGATAGGCTGGGAGGTTAGCGTATCGGTACGTCCGTAAGCTAGTTGGTTTGTATAATCGTAGGGTAGGCCCGCTGCGTTTCTTCCATCAAAAGTTGCTACATACATACTGGGCTGGTTAATAGCAAACGAGTTATTCACTAAAGTGCCGCCATTTATCCAGAGTTTTGGATTAGGGTTAGGGCCTGTATATTGTGAGAAATCATCAAAAAAAGGTAACTGAACCTTTTGGCTATAAGTATGATGGAACGAAAGAAGCAGCAATAAAATAACAGACCTGCAAAGAATTACAGGTCTGTTATTTAAAAACGAAATCATGTAATGATAAGTCTTTTGCACGTTGTTTGGATATTAAAACGAAATAAATCAGTTCTCGGTTGTGTTAGGGTCGGTTCCGGCCACATCTACATCGATAACGTCACCAATACGGATTTTATTTCCTCCGGCTGAAGGTCTTTGTTTGACGATGGTTCCATCGGCTACGCCTTCTACTGCCCCTACATAATGAATAGTTATTGACAGGTTTTGCCCTGACGTAAGTATTTCTGCTTCATCGGCGGCCATACCAACCAAATTCGGCACTTCTATCATCTGGTCGCCTAGTCCATCACCTACTACCAGCGTAATCTGTGAGCCTTTAGGAACCAACGAGCCGGGTGTGACTTCTTTTCCGTTTACTTTTAGTTTTAAAACCGTGTTTTCTTCTAATGCTGCAATGTATTCGGGTGGGCCAGCTACCAAACCATTGCTAAGTAACTGGTTTTTGGCACTTGACATTGACCGCCCCAGAATATCAGGAACTTTCACCATAGGGGCTGTTTCTGATACAATTGTAACATATATCTTACGGCCTTCTTTTACACTAGAGCCAGCTTTGGGGAATTGCGTAAGCACAGTAAGAGGCTTTGCGCCAGCCACAAAGGTGCAGTCGCTTACTTCGTATTCAAGGTCACGGTCATCGAGGGCTTTTTCCATTTCCTCAATGGTCATACTTTTTAATTCCGGTACCGTAATTGACTGCCCATGATTTGTACTCCACGGGAGGTACAGAAAAAAGAAACTGAAAAATAGTATCAGGAAAATTGCAATAATAATTCCGATATGGGTGAAAATATCAGCTCTTGTGTTTGTACTAAATTTTGCCATCTTTATAGGTTTGCATTCAGATTCTATATAGAATCAATGCAAAAAAAAAGTATTTATTGGAAATTACAAAGGTTTTTTATTTAACTCCGCCCGTCCAGTTTTTTAAAGGCTTTTGAAGTACAAGAATAATACCACCCACAATGAGGCAGAACCACACAATACTCATGAACATCTGAGGCATTTGCTGTATTTTTTCCGCGTTAAATCCTCCGGCAAATAAGCCAGCAAAAAGGTTGCCCAGCGCAGTAGCCACAAACCAGATACCCATTAACTGGCTAAGAAATTGTTTAGGAGCCAGTTTGGTGTAGGCACTTAAACCGACAGGGCTAAGGCATAGCTCGCCCAATGTATGAAAAAGATACGTAAATGTTAAAATCAAGGCTGAGGCTTTGGCACCTGTAATAGCCACTTTAGCACCCCATACCATAATATAGTACCCTAGAGCTACCAGAAATAAGCCTATGGCAAATTTAACTAGCAGCGGAGGATTCATTTTTCGTTTTTCAAGAAATACCCAGATACCCCCTACAACGGGCGCAAAAAGCAGAATGAATATCGAATTGAAATTCTGGAACCAGCTTGAAGGCATACCAAAAGGCAATTCCGAATGGCGGTCGGCAAAGATTTGTAAAGAAGAACCTTGCTGTTCAAAACCTGCCCAGAAAAGAACGGCTCCCCAGAAAAGAATAAACAAAATACCTACTCTTTTCATTTCAATTTTATTCAGGCCAGAGGCAAATAGTAAATTGGCAAAATAAGTTAGCACAACGGCTACGCAAATAATACCCATTGAGGTAGCCACTCCTTGCTTATTACTCCAACTAAAAGTGCCATTTAATTGCATCACTATCAAGAAAACAATAACTGCAGCCAATAAAACCCATGTTAAGGGCTTTATATTTGTACTTGTGTTTGACTCCGCTTTTTTGTTGCTTACCTTCGGGTATAAACCTTTCTCTTTCAGAATCGGGTTGGCAAAAATACGGTAGTTAACCAGCCCTAAAAACATGGCTATGGCTGCTGCGCCAAAGCCGTAGTGCCAGCCTACTTCCTGCCCTAGATACCCAACAATAGTAATGCCTAAAAACGAACCCAGATTAATACCCATATAGAAAATCGAGAAAGCGGCATCTCTGATGGCCCCACCTTCTGGATAAAGCTCACTTACAATAGAACTGATATTAGGTTTCAGCAAACCTGTACCTATGGCTACTAGTGCAAGGCCCGTAAAAAATAAAAATTGGGTTGAAGGGAAAGCCAACACAATATGGCCTATCATGATAGCAATGCCACCATACCAGATTGCTTTTCTTTGCCCTAAAACATTATCTGCAAGCCACCCACCGGGTAATGATAATAAATAAACTGAAAATGTGTATAAACCATAGGTAGCACCGCCCTCACCTTCGTTCATGCCTAAGCCTCCTTTGGTTTTGTCAAGTAAAAAAAGTAGCAGAATAGCGCGCATTCCGTAGTACGAAAAACGCTCCCACATTTCAGTAAAAAATAATACAAATAGCCCTACTGGGTGTCCAAATAATGTTTTTTCCTTCATTAGGTTTAAAGTTTAGATGAATGGGCAACAAATAAATTTGACTTTATTTATCATAAGAAACGCACAATTTATAAAACTTTTGTTTAAACATCGCAAAAAAACTTTCTGCAAGTGTAGATTCCGGCCTAATTAAAGCGTAAATGGCTTTTAGACTAATATTCTTGAAGATTGCTAGGGCTAAAAATAAAATTTAAAATTAATTAGCGAAATTTCGCAAAAAATATTTACTTCGCATCTGGAAAATAATCTCAGAAACCTGTGCTTCCGATAGCCGTTCGGGCTACGAAGCAATCTATATATAATATATGTTTTAAGGTTTAATTTTGCTTAGAATAAAAATTTAAATGCTCCACTTATAGTGGAGCTATTTTTTTAATAGCCTTCTGTTAATTCACTGGTCTATATTTGTAGATTATTTGTCTCATAAATCATAAAGATTTTAACAAAACAATCCCTTTATATGTTGTTACATAGAATAACTTAAACCTCGTTAAGCAATGATTAAATCACTTATTACCATTCAAGCCATTTTAGTAAGTATCTGGTTCTTTTTCTGGGGAGTTGAATCAGAAAAAAACACTCCGGTTTCCGAAATTACAATCTGCCACTCAGCCCCGATTGATGGCATGAAACAATTCGCTCTCGACCCTGCCTTTCAGGCCCTGCATCCGGCTCCACTTCCATTGCATTACGAAGCAGTAGGTAAAGACATTACCTTTAAAACTGCCGATGGTGTAGATGCCAAAGGGTATTTCATCAAATCAAAAAAGCCAAGTAACAACTGGCTATTGGTGTATCAGGAATGGTGGGGGCTGAACGATTATATCAAACGCCAGTCAGATACCTATTACAAGGATTTAGGCGAAAATGTAAACGTACTAGCTGTTGATATGTATGATGGCAAGGTAACCGCCGACCCTAAAGAAGCAGGTAAGTTTATGTCAGAGGTAAACGAAACCAGACTCGAAAACATAGTAAAAGGGGCAATAAGCTACGCAGGTAAAAAAGCAAAAATTGCCAATGTAGGCTGGTGCTTTGGCGGTGGCTGGTCGCTTCGTTCGGCTATTTTGGGCGGGCCGCAAACAGTAGGTTCTGTTATGTACTACGGAATGCCAGTAAGAGACGTTGAGCAACTAAAAAAACTCAACAGCGATGTGCTAGGTTTGTTTGCCACAGAAACACGTATTTCGAAAGAGGTAATCGAAGAGTTTGCTGCTAACATGAAAACCGCCGGAAAATCGCTCGACTATAAAATATTTAATGGTGTGCATGGTTTTGCTAATCCTAGTAATCCTAAATATGACGAAGCTCTTAGCAAAGAAGCCTATGCCATGTCGTTGAATTATTTGAAAAAGAAATTTTAGTAAAAAAACAACAACACAAATATGATGTTATGGTTTTTTAACTAACTTTCCGCCTTTCTTATCTACGACTCTAAATATTTTATTTTTTATGAAGTTAATTATTCCTTTTTTATTCGTAATAATCGGAATTTCATCATTTGTTTCTTTAAACTCTACTACTAAGAAAGAAAACAATGCCATTGTATGGAAAGATACACTAATGGCCGACCGCGAAAAGTATCTGAAGGCTTTTAAAGATTCTATCAGAGGTAAAGAAAGCATGGCAGCCGATTCAGTTTTTAAAAATATAAAAACATTAAAAGGAAAATCAGCCGAGCAAGTACTAAGTATCATGAATAGCTGGGGGCATGCGTTGGGCGTAACCTGTAAGTTCTGCCATGACCTGAACGACTTCGCTTCTGAAAAACCTCGGCATTTTAATCAGACCCGCGAAATGGTTGAAATGACCAACCGTTTAAATAAGGAAATATTAGCTAGTCTGAAAACCTTCCGTCAGCCGGTAGTAATGGGTTGTATTTCATGCCATAACGAAATGAAAGAACCCCCTCATGACGGCCCTAAGCCTGAAGGTGCCAGACCAAGACCAAGAAATTAAACAGATAACCCCATTATAAGTGGTATGAAACACCCTCATACCACTTTTTTTATGGGTATTGAAAAAAAACTATATAAATAGTTTTGAAACTAAAAAATTAGTTATAACTTTGTTTATAATTAAAGCCGTCCTATACTCAATTAATATATTAGATAAAATGGAACTGAGAGAATTGACCCGCGCGGAAGAGGAAGTAATGCAAATATTATGGAATCGTGAACCCGCCTTTGTAAAAGATATTCTGGAAGAATTCCCGGAGCCTCGTCCTGCTTATAATACTGTATCTACGATTGTTCGTATTCTTGAGCAAAAAGGTTTTATCGGGCATAAAGCCTATGGTAAAACACACCAGTATTATTCGTTGGTAAGCAAAGAGGAGTATAAGTCTTTTGCTACCACAAAATTAATGGAAGGTTATTTTGAAAACTCCGTTGAAGAAATGTTTTCATTCTTTGTCAGAGAAAAGAAAATTGATATACAGGAAGCCGATGAGATTTTGAAACTAATTGAGAAAATGAAAAAGCGGTAGTGCGCCAAATTAGTGCCAACAGATAAGTATTCAGTAAAACTATTCATTAACGTTTAATGAATCATGCAATATGATTGTACTAATCTACCTATTAAAAGTAAACCTTGGTCTGGTTGCTTTCTACGCTTTTTACTGGGCGTTTTTACGCAAGAACACTTTTTTTCAGACCAATCGTTTTTATTTGCTGTGTTCTGTGGTGGCTTCATTTCTGATGCCGCTTATTAAAGTAAGGCATAATTACAATTTTGAGTATTCGCTTCCGCTCACCCTTAACGAATTACCTACCGAGGTAATAAAAACAGTGGTGTATCAGCCTGTTTTAGGTTCGGTTTCCAATAGACTTAGTTTTCATTGGGTAGATTTGCTGGCTGTAATTTATCTGGTTGGCGTATTGGTTTTCAGTACACGCTTTATATTCGCTTTGGTAAAAATTTATTTTCTGCTGCGTGACAGCGAGCCTATTGATGTGTCCGAAACCCGTACAGGGCGTAACTACTGGCTTTTGCGCACAAACAAAGCATTTTCGTCCTATTCATTCTTTAATTTTCTGATTCTGAACAAGGAAGATGCCTTTTACAACCGCGCCGTCATAACCGACCATGAGGAGGTGCATATCGGGCAAGGCCATAGCTGGGATATATTTTTTATAGAGATTACTCATATATTTTGTTGGTTCAATCCGCTACTACTTTCATACAAGGAATCGCTTAGAAAATTACATGAATTTATAGCTGATAGCATTGTTGAAGGTGCCGAAGTTGCCCCTTATGCACAATTCCTTTTTGCTTATAATTTCAAAATTAACGCCAGTACGCTAGCAAATGACTTCTTTAAGGATTCGTTACTCAAACAGCGAATTCAGATGATGATGAAAGAGCGAACACCACTATGGTATGCCGCTAAATATATTTTTATACTACCATTAGTAATATGCTTTGGCTACTTTGTAGCTGCGCAGGATATAAGAAGAGTAAGGATAAATGATGTAGTACCAGCCGAATATGTAGGCGGGCTTATTAATCTTGAGTTATTCTTTAGCCGTAATTTCTCTTTTCCTGAGGCAGAAAACAGGGCAGTAGGAAATATCTATCTTTCATTTACAGTAACCAAAGAAGGGCAGGTGTCAGACATTCATATTGATAAAGGCTTACGGGTCGATTATGACAACGAAACCTATAACATATTAAGCAAAATGGCTGAATGGATACCCGCTGAAAAAAGAAAAAATCCGGCTCTTTCGCGCGTATTCCTGAAAATTACTTTCAATAAAACCAACGAGGTTACTATGCAGCAATATGCTGCGGACCCAGCTTTCAGAGGGGTACTGATAGTAGATAACGAGCAGATTGACTACGGAGATAAACTATACAGTGAAGATTATGCCCTTATTGTGAAAGACCTCGATAAAACCAAAGTAAGCTACCTTCGGCTGAATGGCTCTAACGAGCAACTAGAAAATAAATACGGCAACAGAGCGAAATATGGCGTTGATTTCTGGATGGATAAATACACGATGGCGGTTATTGTAGATGGTAAAGAAGTTGACATGAAGGGCGGAGTTACTTCTATCAGTATGGAAGAGTCGGCCGTGGAAGTACTAACGCCGCAGGATGCCACACACAAATTAGGAAAAAAAGCCCTCAATGGTGCTATTGTGATTAAAGAGACAAATTCAGGAAAATAATATTATTTAACTTAACTAATCTAAACTAGAAAAAACTTATGAAAAAGCTATTTTTATTAATAATTACATTGGGCTTTTCTGTGACTATTGCTATTGCCCAAAGCAACCCTAAAAATAATGAGGTATACGAGCAGGTAGACCAAACACCTGAGTATCCGGGCGGAATGCCTGCTCTTGTCGATTTTATCGGTAAAAATCTGAAATACCCTTCCGAAGCACATAAAAACAAAATAGAAGGTAAGGTACTGGTTAAATTATTAATTGAAGAAGACGGAACCATTAGCGAAACCGAAATCATGAAGGGTCTAGGGCATGGTTGTGACCAAGAAGTAACACGAGTAATAAAATTAATGCCTAAGTGGAAACCGGGTAAGAAAGACAACGCCTTTGTGCGTACCTCCTTAGTATTGCCAGTTATGTTTGCATTAGAAAGAAAATCTTCGAAATAATGAATTTTTTATTTTACATTGTTCAGGTAAACCTGTACCTGATACTTTTTTACACTTTCTACCGGCTAGTGTTATTTGGAGAAACATTCCATAACCTTAACCGTGTTTATCTGGTGGCATCAGCTTTGCTGTCGTTCGGAATCCCCCTCTGGTATTCCGAATATGTACAGTCGTGGTTTATTACAAAAGAGATTAATGCTGTCTTTTATTCTATCTATGACCCCTCGCTCATTTTGGTCAGGCCAACCGAGCAACTTAGCTTTACATGGGCTGATGCCATAAAGGGGCTATATATATTTGGCATTATTATCTTTAGTATCCGTTTGTTTGTAACGCTACTCCAGTTAATGGTGGTCTTGAGGAATAAGAATTTTGAGAAATTTTCAGCCTTTTCATTCTTCGGATACAGTTTCGTTGATGATACCCTCAAAAAGCGTGATACCATTCTTGCACACGAACACGTACACGTGCAGCAACTACACTCGGCTGACGTGCTCATTTTTGAACTTATTGCCATTCTGAACTGGTTCAATCCGATAGTATATTTTTATAAGAAAAATATAAAGCATATACATGAATTTATTGCCGACGACATAGCTTCCCGCAAGGAAGCCTCTAAAGCAGACTACGCTATTTTGCTATTTACGCAGGAATTCGGGTTGCAGCCTCACCAGCTTACACATCATTTTTTTACTCATTCAACCTTAAAACGTCGTATTCAAATGTTAAATAAACCTCGCTCTCGTCAGATTATGTTATTGAAATATGGTCTTTCTGTACCTTTATTTATTCTGATGCTTGTGCTTTCATCGGCCACAATTATCAAGCACGAAGTATTTACAGCCGTAGAAGATAAAGTAAATAATATTATCAATACTCAGGTAAGTCTGGCCCCTCCGCCTCCACCTACCGAATTGACCATTGATAAAGCTAAAGCCAACATTATTACAGGCAAGGTAACTTCGGCAGAAGACGGAAATGGTATTCCGGGAGTAATAATAGAAGTAGTAGATAAAAATAGTGGCACCACTACCGATGCCAGAGGAGAATATAAAATAAATGCATTGCCTGATGATAAACTACGGTTTACATTTCCGGGTTTTGAAACAGCAGTAGTGCCAGTAGCCAATAAAAATGCCATTAATGTAACCCTAAAAGTAAAAAACAATACAGTGTCTTTAAAGGAATCAACACCTACGCTTACGTTAAAAGCTAATAATAATGAAGATGTATATTTTACAGCAGTAGAGCAAAATCCTGAATTTCCGGGTGGAATAAAAGCAATGTACAATTTTATTAGCAATAACCTGAAATATCCGATAGAGGCAGTCGAAAACCGTACTTCAGGAAAGGTGTTTGTAAGATTTATTGTAAGAAAAGATGGAAGCATAACCGATTTAAAAATACTGAAAGGGATTGGCTACGGATGCGACGAAGAAACAGTACGGGTGTTTTCTCAGATGCCCAAGTGGAACCCAGGTACACAAAACGGAATACCAGTTAACGTTGCCTTTACTGCACCGGTCAACTTCACGCTGGGCGAAAACAATAACACAACCTTTACTACTTCGCCCGATAATGTTGCTATCCGTTTTAGAGGAATAAACGCCGACAAACAACTGTTTTTAGTTAATGGAAAAGAAGTGTCAATCGATTTATATGGCGCCCTTAACCCTGACAGTATCGAAAGAGTAGAAATATTGAAGGGAGAAGAGGCCATCAAACAGTATGGCGAAAAAGGAAAATATGGCGTTATAATAATTCAAACCAAACTGAATAAGAAAAATTAAAGTTGGCTGGTTGTGTCTTTAGGGTGCAATTGTTCCTGATGTTTCCACAATTCCTGAAAGACCGGGCTATTCTTTTTCAGATATTCAAATGTCCCCTCGTCAATAATGCGTCCATTCTGGAGAATGTACACGTAATCAAACTTGGTTAAAAGGTGAAGCCGATGCAGCGACGACAGCACGGCTTTGCCTTTAAACTCCTTAAAGAGTTTGTCGTATATCTGTACTTCCGTTTTAGGGTCAACGCTGCTGGTAGGTTCGTCTAGCAATACAATTTCACTGATTTTCGCAGCTAGTACTCCTCTGGCTAGAGCCAGCCGCTGCTTTTGCCCACCTGATAGGTTTACGCCTTTTTCCTGAATGTTTGACTCTAACCCGCGCGGAAGTTGGTGTATTACCTCTTTGAAATGGGCCGTTTCGCTAACCTTCATGATTTCTTCGTCGGCAAATGGTAAACCAAGCGTAATGTTATAAGCAATGGTGTTTTCAAAAATTTCCGGTTCCTGCGGGAAAAGCGTAACAGTTTCCGAAATAATATCTAGTGAATGATATTCTTCGCCGTCTATGACAAGTTTTAATTGTGGTTCTGCTTCATACAAGCCCCTGAGCAAAGCTAGTAGGGTACTTTTACCACTGCCACTCTCGCCGATAAACGCAATCTTTTTCCCTTTCTCAATAGTAATATTAAGGTTATGCAAGCTATGAGCAGCTTTTTCGGCTTCATAAACCATATTATGCGAAAAATTCAAGCCTTTAATTTCTATCTTTTTCCATCCTTCTGGCAAATTCAGGGCTGTGTCGGGTCTATGGTGTTCCTTAAAAGCCTCGCCTATTGTTCTGGCAGTTTGTACGTCTGTGTTGTATTGCACAATGTTGGTATATTGCCATGCAACATCATGAAAAACACTCGTGAACTGAATAACATAACCTAGCAAGGTTACTAAGCCCCCAATATAAAAAGGCTGGCCGGGTGTCCAGTGTTGATACACATAGCCTACTGCAATTACACAATAAATAGCTGTTACGAGTAGGTCGGCTACAAACCATTTCCATTCGTTTATCCGAACATTTCTGCGAAAAGGTGGTAAAACCTCTTTTACCTTTTGCATCAGGCTCGACTCCATCCGCTTTTCCAGCCGAAGCGTAATAACTGTAATAATATTTGAAAGGCTATCGAAGAGCGTCGATGACACAACGTGTTCTTTTTCGTTGGTTTCATCTAAAGCCTTAATAAATGGTTTATCGAACTTGAATATTACCCAGATAGTGAAAAACCCTAAAATAATACCAACACCACCAAAAACAGGCGAAAAATAGAGCATGGCTCCGAACGAAAAAACAAATTTTGAAATGGCATGTAAAAACATGAAGCCATCCTGAAAGAAATTTTTCAGGGCTTCGTAAGCCTTTCTGATACGGTTAATTGTAGAGCCGCTGTGGTTATCCTGATGCCAGCGGATAGGCAAATGTAAGGTCTGGTGGTATAATTCTTCCAGAAAATTCCGGCTTAAATTAAAAGCCAAATCACGTTCCATGATGCGCGCAGGGCCATGAAAACACCATTCCAGAAATTTAAGCAGCAGAAAAAGTCCCGCATAAAGCAACACGCTCGTCCAGATTTTTGAACTATCCCGTTGGATACTATCCACAAACCACCCATATAGCAGAGGGTTAAGAGCAGCAACAATATTGGCTCCAATAAAGAGACTATAAATAAAAACGTATTTTTTCTTTTCCTGACGGGCATATTTCCATGCGGTTTTCAGGAGCGAAACATAAGGATTCGACATATTTAATTCAGAAATCAATGCAAAGGACGGTATTTTCAATGAATTTGTTTTAAACAAACTATTAAATTCATGAAAATGTGGTTTTCGTTGCAGAGAGCTATTATTATTGCAGGCTGAAATAAATTTTTTGTGTTTAAAAATAGTCTGACAAAATGCACAGAGTAATTGCAATTGATAAATATATATGGCTCGATTTTACGGCGAATAATCAAGAACTTAAGCACGTGAATCTGGGTGATACTACTGCGTTCTCGGCGTATGTTTTTAACAAAATTCGGTCGGCTGGGGCTGAATTAGGCGTAGGAGGGTATCTGGAAGACAGAGTTATTTATCAGGTTAGAGAACACTTTTCAAACCAGAATGATGAAGCCAGATGTATTCATCTGGGTATTGATTTGTGGGCACAGGCAGGCACCCCCATCTATTCGCCTCTGAAAGGGAAAATACACAGTTTTAAAAATAATAATAATTTCGGCGACTATGGCCCTACCATTATTACAGAACACCAATATGAGGGCAAAACCTTATATCTATTATACGGGCATCTATCGGTAAAATCGTTAGAGGGTTTATATACAGGGAAAATGATTGAGGCAGGAGACCAGATTGCAGAAATAGGAGATTTTCCTGAAAATGGCGACTGGCCACCACATTTACATTTTCAGGTTATGACGGATATGCTAGGGTTAACAGGCGATTTCCCGGGGGTATGCACACCTAAAGACAAAGAAAAATTTGCCAGAATTTGTCTCAATCCAGACTTTCTTCTGGGGCTATAAAACAAGAATCCTGTGAAAACTCACAGGATTCTTGTTTTATGAAAAACTTATTTTTAGCCTTTATAAAAAATCCACTTGCCGATTTCCTTGAATGTAGGTTTTTTGCCAAACATCAGGATACCCACACGGTAAATACGCGCGGCCAACCAAGTAGTTCCGATAAAGCCTGCTGTCAAGAGGCTCATCGAAAGCACAATTTGCCACACAGGTACACCAAATGGAATGCGCACCATCATGATGATTGGCGATGTAAACGGAATCATCGAAGTCCAGAAGGCTAGATTACCGTCAGGTTCACGAATAACAAACTGGGCAATAGCAATTGAAAAGATAATAGGCAAAGTAATGGGAAACATAAATTGCTGGACATCCGTCTCGCTGTCAACAGCCGAGCCAATAGCTCCGAATAAGGCACTATATAGCAAGTATCCGCCCAAGAAGTAGAAAATAAAACAAGCCAGAATAGTTGCCCACGGTAGGGTTTGTACGGCTTTCATGGCCTTGCCATAAAGCCCCCCCGGCCCTTTAGCTTCTTTCTGAACCTGTTTTTCTATTTCCTGCGCCTGTGGCATTTTACGAACTTGTTCCAAGCGTTGCTCGGGCGAGCCTGCAAATTTTTCTCCGAACAAAGTAGTAGCCGCAGTAGTAATGGCAAATGACAGAACAATCCAGAGAGTAAACTGGGTTAATCCTACAAGGGCTACACCAATGATTTTACCCATCATGAGTTCAAATGGTTTAATAGAAGAAATAATTACCTCAACAATACGGTTTGTTTTTTCTTCCATTACACTTCTCATTACCTGAACACCAAAAATAAACACGGTAATATAGATAAGAAACGCACAGATATAGCCAATAACAGTAGCCGCCACTGAGCTATTACTTTTTTCGCCTTCTTCACTTAAACTGATAGTCTCGCTGTTTACATTCATTTTGGCGTCTTCAAGCACTTTTTGTGTAATACCAGCTTCTGTCAGTTTAATGGTTTCAATTTCATTCTCGATGGTTTTTTCTATTCCTCTTTGAAGTTCAATTGAAAGACTCTTTTCCGAAAATATCTTTACGCCCTTAGGGTTTGTCATAATATCTTTCGGAATATAGGCAAGTGCATCATAATCACTTTTTTTGAACCCTTTTTTTGCGTCATCAAGCGACTGCGTGATATAAGTATAAGCGAGTTCGTCAGTGTTTTTGAACTTATCTTTAAATAAACCGCTCTCGTCTATTACTTCAACCTTCTTTAGGCTAATAGACGACATGGCTGTCCAGCCGATAACACCATAGAATGCACCAATAAGAAGCGGACCAAGAATGGTCATGACAATAAAAGATTTCTTACGGACTCTGGTGAGGTATTCTCTTTTTAGAACAAGGAAAATATTTTTCATTATAATTTGAGCTTGTTTGAAGAATTAAACTTACTGAATAGCATTGGTATCATTGAGGTATTTCATTAACTGCTGCAATGAAAATATCATTCATACTTGGTATATTTTCGCCAAAACTGCGTAACTCTACCTGAGCAATCAGTTGTTTTATTAGCTGATTAACAGGCGTTTCAGGTTTTAATTTCAAGATAGACTTATTGTAGTTATCTTCAATTTTCTGGGTACTTACAATGTCAAAATCCTGATTTTCGCTGCTTAGGTCTCCGAGGTATTCAACATGATACGTATGGGTTTTAAATTGCTCCTTAATAAGTTTTTTAGGGCCATCAAGCACCTTATGAGACTTATTAATGAGAGCAACGTTATCGCATAGTTCTTCTACCGATTCCATGCGGTGTGTCGAGAAAATAATGGTAGTACCTTTCTTTTTCAACTCCAGAATCTCATCTTTTATGAGGTTTGCATTAATTGGGTCAAAACCAGAAAAAGGCTCATCCAGAATAATTAATTGTGGTTCGTGCAGAACAGTAGCCACAAACTGGATTTTCTGTTGCATCCCTTTCGAGAGGTCTTCTACATTTTTTGTCCACCATGTTTTGATGTCAAACTTAATAAACCACTCTTTCAGTTTTTCCAACGCCTGTTTCTCCGACAAACCTTTTAATTGTGCCAGATATAACAGTTGTTCGCCTACTTTCATCTTTTTGTAGAGGCCACGCTCTTCGGGCAGATACCCGATTTGCCTGATGTGTTCGGGGTTCAGCTTTTGTCCGTCAAACAGTACATAGCCTTCGTCAGGGCCGGTAATCTGGTTAATAATACGGATAAGGGAGGTCTTTCCTGCGCCATTTGGCCCAAGCAGACCAAATATTACGCCTTTAGGAACATTGATACTTACATCGTTAAGGGCAGTATGCTGTGCATATCGTTTCACGACATTGTGCACTTCGAGGATATTGTTCACAATAATGTTAGTTGGTTTAGTGGCTCAAAGTTAAGGGTCTTATCAAAAGTAATAAAGAAATCTGTATAAATGGAATAATTCTTTCATGAAAGGCAGAAAAAACAAAACTCCATGAAGTTTTGAACAACATGGAGCTTCAGAATAATCACAAATAAAGCAATGAATATGCTCAACTATAATATTCGCGTATCTGGAAAAGAAAATAACCCGAAATAAGAAACGTTATTATAGCATCCAGAAAATCCAGATAAAAAATATCACCTACCAGAAAAAGTAAAAAAGCATAATAAGCCCAGACCCAACCTTCACGTTTGCGGTCGAACAAACCCTTAATCGAAAAAAGGCTGCATACCATGCCAGCTACTTTGCATAAAGTACCCAACGAACTTAATATATGTGCAGTAAAAGCCGAAAAAAGGCTCGAAATAGTACCTAAGCCTATTACTAACAAATACAGCGGAACAAGTAACAGCATTATCCAGGGGGTAATTTTTACAATGAAGTTTTTCCATTCAACAGGTAATTGAAAAGGTACTGCGGTTGTAAAGAGAGGTAATATCTCTTTCTCAAGTGGTTTGTCAGGAGTTATGAAGCTCATAGCTATTAAATGAGTTTAGGAGTAATTAATAATTTAGTGATTGTAATGTACCGATTGACCTCTGGTTTTTCAAGTTTTTATCATTAATTGCCCATAGTTTTTTACTAAATGGTAAACTCAATAAAAAACCTTTCAACTTTTTTTGATTATTTGCATCAGAATCAAGTTATTTGTTAGGTTTTCGGCGAAATATTTAAATATGAAAGAAAATAATACCATTGATTTTATTAAGAAGTTTTGGGTAAACAGTACCTCAAAAATAGGTAAAGCCTGGGGGTGGTTTTTAGACCAGATATACCGTCTTTTATGCAAGATATTCGGCGAAAAAAGAATTGAAGCTGTATTTATTTCTTTTTACAAGGTAATTGATGGCGTAAATAACTTCTTTCTTTCGAAGTTCGACACTCAGGGAAAATATTACCCATTTATTAAAGGAACGTACAAATTTGGGGTCAGAACCCTCATTGTGGTTTTCTTTTACTGGTTCTGTATCGAAACTAATTTCCTGTGGCTTTGTGGGGGTATGCCAAGCATTGAGCAATTAACCAATCCGAAAATTGCACAATCTTCTACCATTTATTCAAGCGACGGGGTTGAGCTAGGAAAATTCTTTACAGAAAACCGCCAGACTGTTGATAGTTCACAAATGTCTCCGTGGTTATTTAAAGCATTGATTTCGACCGAAGATAAGCGTTTCTACGAACATTCAGGAGTTGACCTGCAATCAATGGGTGGGGTGCTTATAGGTATTCTGAAAGGAGGCGAGCGTGGCGGCGGTAGTACTATTTCGCAGCAATTAGCCAAAAACCTGTATAATACACGTCGGCGAGAAATGAGGGGGCTTTTGTATTACGTGCCAGTAATAAAAACGATTGTTTACAAAACCAAAGAGTGGTTAACGGCCATTCGTCTTGAACAACGTTTTACTAAAGGTGAAATCCTGACAATGTACCTGAATACCGTCGACTATGGTAATAATGCTTATGGTATCCGAACGGCTTCACGCACATATTTTGATAAAGAACCAGATAAACTAACAGCCGAAGAAGCGGCCGTTCTGGTAGGGCTACAAAAAGGTACCACGCTTTACAATCCTATCAGGAATCCTAAAAATGCCCTCAAACGCCGCAACACAGTTTTGCAACTAATGGCTAAAAACGGCGATTTACCTCAGCAGAAAGCCGACGAACTCTGCAAAACAGATATAAAACTGAATATCAATACTGACGATGCCTCAGATGGGCAGGGAAGCTATTTTAAAGTCGCTTTAGCTCGTTTTATAGAAAATTGGGCCAAAAATAACGAAGTTGATATCGATTTGTACAGAGATGGCCTAAAAATTTACACCACTATCGACTCACGGATGCAGGATTACGCCGACAAGGCGGTGTCGAGTCACATGAAACGCCTGCAAAAAATATTTGACCAAGAGTGGAAAGGTAAGAATCCGTGGATTTACGAAAACGGGCAGGAAATTGTAGGCTACATTGACACCGTTGCCAAACGTACCCCTATTTACAGAGGGCTAGCTATTAAGTATAAAAACAACCTCGACTCGATTCATTATTATATGTACGAGAAGAAAAAAATGACTAAGGTTTTCACTTGGGATGGCGAGAAAGAAATGCTCATGAGCCCCATTGATTCTATTATTCATTACAAGAGGTTTTTACAGGCAGGTATGATGGCTATGGACCCCTACAATGGCTTTGTAAAAGCATGGATAGGCGGTATAGATTATGATTATTTCAAATATGACCATGTAAAGCAGGGACGTCGCCAGCCGGGGTCTACATTTAAACCTATTTTATACTGCTCGGCTATTGATGGCCCTCTGAATTTATCTCCTTGTGACAGGCGCACCGATGAACCATTCAAAAAAGAATGGATTGAAAAAGGCGAACCTAAAGTTTGGGAGCCTAAAAATGCCGATGGAGTATTTACCTACGCTAGTATGAGTCTTAGAAGAGCAATGGCGCGTTCGATAAACTCGGTAGCAGCAAAACTGACCGATGAAGTCAAGCCCGAAACCATTGTGCAATATGCACGTAAACTAGGTATTACTTCACATCTTGACCCTGTTTTGTCGTTGGGCTTAGGCTCGTCTGATGTATCGGTCTATGAATTGGTTGCAGCCTATGCCACTTTTGCCAATGGTGGTGAGTATATTGAGCCAACGCTTCTTTTCAGAATAGAAGACCCAACCGGAAAAGTAATTTATGAAAACGAAACAAAAAAACGCGAGGCTATCAGACCTGAATCGGCATTCCTGATGCAATATATGTTACGTGGTGGGGTAGAAGAACCCGGCGGAACATCTCGCGGGCTTTGGGAATATGCCAGTGCCTTGTTCGGAAACGGTGGGCAGGTAGGAGGTAAAACCGGAACAACCTCCAATTACTCAGATGCGTGGTATATGGGCTTTACCAAAGACCTTGTTTGTGGCGTGTGGGTTGGTGGCGATGACCGTAGTATCCACTTCCGTACACGTATGGGCGAAGGTTCACGTTCGGCTTTGCCAATTTTTGGTAAATTTATGCAAAGCGTTTACACCGATAAAAAACTGGATTATTCGCCAGGACCATTTCCTAAGCCCGGTTTCCCAATCAAGAAAAACTATATGAATTGCGGCGATGACATCGGCGGAATTAATGCAGCTGATTCGACAGCCACTTTATTAGATTCATCGAATACAGTTCCGAGAGATGTAATAACTTTCCCGCCCAAAGATACTACCGTGAAAAACGACAACTAGAAGGCTTTAAAGTTTTTTATTTAAAAAAATAAAATGCTTTACAACTAATATCAGCAATTGGGAGTCATGAGTTATAAAAAGACTTAAACTCTCAATTCTGATGGAAACAAAGCTATACACAACTGAAACAATCAAGCTGGCTGGTAAAAAGAAAGTTACCCCCTCTGAAGTACTTTTTTTGAAAGCTGATGTTAACTATACAGAAGTTTTTTTGCAGGACGGTGAAAAAGTTATAGTCTCCAAAACTTTAAAAGAACTCGAAAAAGATTTCATCAACCATGATTTCTTTCGTACACATAAATCTTACATGGTTAATTTACACCATGTAACAGGTTATCAGATTCATGAAGGTTTGCTGGTAAAAGTCCACAACGAACATCAGGTAAGCCTTTCTCGCCGTAGGAAAGACGTTTTTCTACTCACTGTTTCAAAATTCAAAAGCGGGCTTAATTAACTGGTATGGTCCGAAACAATGAGCCATTTGCCCTTTATCTTCTTTAGTACTAAGGTAAAGTAACCTCCGGCATCGCCTTTTTCGGGTCTGGTTAAATGCCATTTACCCAGCACCCAGCAGGTTGTGGGCGAATAAAAGTCGGTTTTCTGAATATCAAATTTTAGCTTACCCATCGTTTGCACGTCTGGGTAGCTTTTATAATATCTTTCTAAGGTGGCTTTCCAGCCATAAATTACACCTGTTTTGCTAATAAACATCAAAGAGTCCGACTTCCAGTAGTCTTCCATAAAAGCAGCAATATCACCTTTATTCCAGTTTTCATTCTGGCGTTCCAGCACTTGTAATACTTCTTTGCGGGCTTTGGCTGTTTGCGCATAAATTTGTGCAGAAAAAAACAAACATACAATAAATGCCAGTACTGCTCTCATATTGAATAGTTTAGTTAGTTAAATAAAGATGAACGGTGGTATTTTAATAAGATAAAAGGTTTTCTTTTGAAATGATTATCTTTGTACGAAGGTATAAATTTATTTGAATATTCGTGAACAAGCAAGAAATCTGGTTTGTAGTTAATCCATTTTCTGGAAGGAAGAAAAATCATAAGGCCATAGTAGGGCTTATCGAAAACCAACTTGATAAAAAAAGATATGTAGCCAGCATAATAGAAACCAAAGCGGCAGGTCATGCTACCGAACTGGCACACGAAGCTGCCGAAAAAAAAGTGCCTTATGTGGTAGCTATGGGTGGAGACGGTACTGTAAACGAAACCGCGAAGGCATTGGTTAATACACAAACTGCTTTGGGTATTATGCCAATGGGGTCGGGCAATGGCTTGGCCAGAGAGCTAGGAATCCCGATGCAAGCCTCAAAAGTAATACAGAGGCTCAATGAGGCAACTGTCAGAAAAATTGATACTTGCTATATAAATGGCATTCCTTTTTTCTGTACCGCAGGCGTAGGATTCGATGCCCATTGCGCCGATGTTTTTTCGAGAGTAAAAGGGCGTGGCCTCATTAATTATGTAAAAGTGGGTTTTAGAGAGTTCTGGGCCTATAAACCTTTAAAATGTAATTTCGGAGGAAACGATTATGAAGTGTTCAGTATTACCTTTGGTAATGCCCGACAATTCGGTAACAATGCTTTTATTACTCCTGTTGCAGCCATTGACGATGGCTTTATTGATTGTACATTGCTGAATCCATTACCTTTATGGGAAGTGCCCTCTGTGGTAACCAAATTATTTAACAAGACAATCCATGAGTCGGTATACGCAGAGGCATACAGAAGTACAAAATTTAAACTGACAAGCACCGAAAACCTGTTGATTCATTATGATGGAGAACCTCTGCAATTATCAGCCAATGAACTGAATATAAGTATTGCAGAAAAAAGCCTGAATGTACTCGTATGAAAAATAAAAAACATAGAGAGGGAATAGTTTATTCGACTAACCCTGATTTTGAATTTAATTTTGGAGAAGCAAACGAAATTGAAACCCTGCCGGCGTCGAAACAAAATCTGAAAATATGGTTAGACAGAAAAGGCGGAAATAAAGTAGTAAGTAGGGTAGAGGGTATTATAGCCACAGATGATGATTTGCAGAATCTGAGAAAAAAACTCCAAACCCTTTGCGGAAGTGGCGGAACTGCCAAAGATGGCGAAATTCTATTACAGGGCGACCACCGTGATAAAATTCTGGCTTTCTTGCTGAAAGAAGGTTATAAAGCTAAAAAAGCCGGAGGCTGATGCCCGTCAGATAGGAATAACCTCGTCGCCTAATTTGATGGTTCCACCTTTAATAACCATACAGGTAATGCCACCGTGGCCCCTCATGGCATTGTAACCACCTATGCCCAGATTCTCTTCCATACGGCTGCATGGGTGGCAATAACCCGTCATTTTCAGCACGGCATCTCCAATCTGGAAAGTAGTATCGTTTAAGGCCAACAGATTAATGCCTGATACCACTATGTTTCGGCGGAGTAAAGCTGGGTCGATGGTTTCTTTGTGCAATATTTTTGCCACTGCTTCAATATGTTCGGCCTGAATAATAGTAACCTGACGGTTGCGGGCCGTTCCTCTGTAACGGTCTCCCACAATGCCTTTCTTTTCAGTCACTTCAAGCATATCAGCTACTAGTAATGGCCCTCTTGAAGTAGGCCCCGGGCGATAACTAAGCCATTCAACTTTGCCTCTGTGGGCAAAGTTTTTCATTAGTTGTTTGATTTCCATTATCAGAGCGACGGAGTTTTGAAATCACCTTTTTCATAAGCCAGACAAAAACCTTTCAGGTTGCACTCTCCACATTTAGGAGTGCGGGCAATACATATATACCTGCCATGCAAAATAAGCCAGTGATGAGCTACGGCAATTTTATCTTTAGGAATATACTTTACCAGTTCTTTCTCAACCAGTAAGGCACTTTTAGCCGTTTTAGGCACTAGACCTAGCCGATGCGAAGTGCGAAACACATGGGTATCAACAGCCATAGCGGGCTGGTTATAAATGACCGATACAATTACATTAGCCGTTTTACGGCCTACCCCCGGCATCCGTTGCAAATCTTCAATTGTGTTAGGTACTTCTGAATGATACTCATGTATCAGCATACGCGCCATTCCTACCAGATGCTTACTTTTGTTGTTGGGGTAACTCACGCTTCTGATATACTCAAATACTTCTTCTGCCGTAGAAGCGGCCAGACTTTCGGGTGTCGGAAAACGCTCAAAAAGTTTCGGGGTAATCATGTTCACGCGCTTATCAGTACATTGTGCCGACAAAATAACAGCCACAAGTAACTCATAAGGGTTCGTGTAATTAAGTTCGGTCTGTGCTTCAGGATAATGTTCGGTAAAGTAGTTTATCAGGGCTTTGTAACGCTCTTTTTTATTCATATTAAAGCTGGTTGTCTCAATTATTTTATGTTTTTACGGCGGTTTCGCTGGAAGTCCTCCAAAACAAACCCTCCCAAACCATTCAGGTTGCTATAATAAGCACGGCCATTATTTACCTGTGTAAACTGTTGCACAAATTGTTTCAGGTAAGGGTCAGAGGCAATCATGAAAGTAGTAATCGGAATATCCATCCGGCGCGCTTGTGCCGCAATAGTCAGGGTTTTATTAACAATTTTACGGTCGAGCCCGAAACTGTTTTTATAATACCTGATGCCTTCTTTTAGGCAGGTTGGTTTACCATCGGTTATCATAAAAACCTGCTTGTTTTTAGTTTTTCTACGGCGCAGTAAATCCATAGCCAATTCTAAACCAGCAACGGTGTTGGTATGATACGGGCCTACCTCCAGATATGGAATATCTTTGAGCTGAATCTGCCATGCGTCGTTCCCAAATACAAGAATATCAAGGGTATCTTTCGGATATTTCGTCCGAATCAGTTCTGCTAAAGCCAATGCTACCTTTTTGGCAGGTGTAATGCGGTCTTCACCATAAAGAATCATTGAGTGCGAAATATCTATCATTAATACAGTTGAGGTTTGTATTTTTGATTCCCTGTCTATCACTTCCAAATCGCTTTCAAGAAGCATAAAATCATCAATGCCGCTGTTAATCTGAGCATTTTTCAACGATTCAGTCATTGAAATCTGTTCCAGCGAATCACCAAACTGAAAGGCCCTCACATCACTACTCAGCTCATCACCAACACCCGTATAAGGTGTATGATGGCTACCGCTCGATTTTGTGCGTTTTAGCTTCCCGAAAATCTCATCTAGCGATTGTTTTCTGATACTCTGCTCACTCTTGGCTGTCATTCTATATTGCTGCCCTTCCTGATTTTCGTCTGTAATGTAGCCTTTCTTTTTCAGGTCATCAATAAAATCAGCCATGCCATAATTATCGTCAGTAAGTTGATACTGGCGGTCAAGGTCGCTCATATAACTTAAGGCCTGGCCCACATCTCCTGAGGTAATAAGTAATAATTGTTGAAAAATATTGAGCAATTGCTCAAACTTATTCTGCCCCTTCATTTCGGGTTTAAATTCTGAAAAACGGAAACCTTGCATGCTAATAATGATTTAACCTCTTGTATATATAGATAAACGCTTTTTTAGCGTTGAAAGTTTTGCTTCCTTAAAATGCGTCACTTTTTAAGAACTATTAAGTATTTGATTGCCTAAAATCCGAAGATTTGGCGTAAATTGCAACGTTTTTATAGTATTGGCGGAACATGAGCATAAAAAAAATATTTACTACACTCTTATTAGCATTTTTTTACGGTTTATGCCATGCTCAAATCCTTGACGATTCTACCCGACAAGTGTATAGCCTTAAAACTACACGTTATATTCTTGAAGAGGATATCCTGAATAACCGTAAAATCTATTACAATCCTGACTCAACATTGGAAGGTTTTCATTTATTCAATCGTAGTTTAAAAAATGGGTGGTTTTATCAGGATTTAGGAAACATCGGTACAGCCATAAAACCTCTCTTTTTCGAGCCTAATCAGGATGTTAGCACGCAACTGGGTTTTACTACTTACGGATTCTATGCCCTTGATGCCCGTAAAGCCAAATATTACAACACAAAGTCGCCGTATACTAATATGTTTTATACGCAGTCGGGTGGGGGAACCATGCTTGTAAACTTTACGCATTCTCAGAATATAAAGCCACGCTGGAATATAACATTCGATGCACATCGCCTTACTTCGTCAAAACAATATGGTGCGCCACAAACCCGCGAAGAACGACTCGTAGATAGTTGGGCCGTAATTGCTAATACCAATTATGAGTCGAAAAATGGAAAATATATTTTTCTGGCTACTTATAACCATTTCAATCATGCCCCTACTGAACTAGGAGGTATCAAACCACTCAATGATACTATCAATAAGTTTGTTCCGGTCGAAAGCCTGAATAATTATAAAAATTATCTTGGACGTTTATCAAATGCTGCTTCGCGTGACTGGCGTAATGAATTTCATATCTACCACCAATATAAACTGACGGATGAGTTTCAGGTTTATCATATTCTCGATTACCAACGGAGAATCGATTATTACAACGATTATACCTATAAAAAGGATTTATTAAGTGGAAATGGTGCCGATTTTTACAAGATTCCTGTTCCGACTGATACCATTGCTATTAAAGCCATGAAAGATACTTTGTCTTTAGCTTTGCGGTATCGCCTTATCGAAAACAGATTCGGTATTAAAGGAATTTATCGAGGCTTTGCATACAGGCTTCATCTGCGTAATCGTTTATATAACCTTACTTCTAATTTCGGGAATGATTTTCGTTTGAAACTTAAAAATGAGATTCTGGCAGGAGCATGGGCTAATTATTTTTTTCCTGATAGCCTTAAACGAGCCTACGCCGAGCTTGAGATAGGTACAAACGGAAACTTTAAACTGAAAGCCGAATATATAAGCCCCAAGTTAACGGCCGGTTTTTCTCAGTTGTCAACGCCTGCTTATATTCTCGACGAACGCTTCATGAGCGCAGCTTATACTTGGAGCAAAAGTCTTAATAATCAGTTTTCAAATAATTTATACGCTACTACTACGATTAGGAGAAACAGATTCCTGTTGGCTCCATCCTTGCATTATTCATTAATTAAGAATTACATTTATTATGACCAGAATGCACAAGTGCAGCAATCTTCGTATGATGTACATACTTTCAGAGGTAGCCTGAAAGTTGAGTATCGCTGGAAGAAAATCTTGCTGGCTAACGAAATACAAATAGCTAAAACAACCGAAGAAGCTATTCTGAGGATGCCACTCATCGCTAACAACACAACAATTGCCTACGAGTTTTTATATGCTAAAAAATTAAGTATTAATACAGGTTTGGAAATTTATTACAGGTCGGCCTACAAAGCAGACAATTACATGCCCCTAACCCGCCAGTTTTATTTGCAGGACGACGTAAAGGTGTGGGGGTATCCGGTAGTTGATGTTTTTGCTGATATGAAAATCAGTAATGTACGGCTTTTCTTTAAATTTGCCCATGTGAATCAGGGTTTCCCTGAAAACGGATACTATGTAGGCCCTGTTTATCCGGGTTTGAGAAGAACTTTCTTTGTAGGGGCTAACTGGCCATTATTCGACTAGCCGATAAACCAAGCAATAAAACGTTACTAAAACTGACCGAATTTACAATATCGTAACTGAAATCATTTAATTATTTAGATTTGTAGATATAAAGAATTTGTATCTTTGCACACTTTTAAACCTAAACTCTTGATACATGGTGTTTTGGCACTATTTACTACCGATTCTTTTTTTTGCTGCTGTTTTTATCCAACTTGTATTCATATTGGGTATTTTCCCCAGCTTATTATCGCATCAGGATCATGAACCAGAAGCGGACTCAGAAGAGAAACCCGGTGTTTCAGTAATTGTTGCAGCATGGAATGAGCTTGACAATCTGAAAGAATTGTTACCGATGCTTGAGGCACAAGAGTATCCGGATTTTGAAATAGTAGTGGCCGACGACCGCTCGCACGATGGCACGTATGATTACCTGCTATTTAATGAAGGGGGTTACTCAAAAGTTAATTTTGTCAGAATTGAGTCGTTGCCTACACACTTTACAGCAAAAAAATATGCTGTAACTATGGGTATTAAAAAAGCAAAAAAAGAAGTGATTCTTTTGACCGATGCCGATTGCCGCCCTACAAGTGACCAATGGATTGCCACAATGGTAGCACAACTAACACAAGAAAAGCAGATCGTTTTGGGCTTTTCGCCATATTCTTTTGAAGATTCAAGGCTTAACTCATTGATTCGCTACGAAACTTTTCAGACCGCCCTACAATATTTTTCTTTTGCGCTTTCAAAGATTCCTTATATGGGTGTTGGCCGTAACCTGATGTACCGGAAAAAACTGTTCTGGTCATCGAACGGGTTTAATAGTCATTATGAATTACTGGGTGGTGACGACGACCTTTTTGTAAATGAGGTTTCAAATGGCCAGAACGTGGCCGTTTGTATCAACTCCGATGCACACACCATTTCTGAACCCAAAAAAACATGGAAAGACTGGGTTCGTCAGAAACGCCGTCATTTATCGGTAGGTAAACGTTATAAGTTCAGAGATAAGTTTTTACTGGCATTGCTGGCGTTTAGCCAACTAATGTGCTGGTTTATGTTGTTACCAACATTCTTTATTAAACCAGATTGGTTTGAAGCCCCAGAGTGGTCTAGAATCCCAACTGAATGGCTCGACAACAATAACCTTCAGGATTTTTACCCATATAATGACTGGATGCGTTTAATTACAGGTGTTTTTGTGTTCTGGCTGGTAATCAGGTGGATAGTGCTGGCAAAAGCTAACAAAAAACTTAACAGTACTATTAGTTCTTTTAAGATTCCTTATTACGATTTGCTCTATGCAGGATATTATCTGGTTTTTGGGGTTATTACTATCTTTTCAAATCCTAAAAAAATTAAGTGGAGGTAAGCCAGAAATCAGGTTTATAAAAATCAGATATGTCAACAAAAATAGATATATTAAACAAGTACTTTCCGACGCTTACCGAAAAACAGCGTGGGCAGTTTGAACAATTACAAGACCTATATAGTTTTTGGAATAGCCAGATTAACGTTATTTCAAGGCAGGATATTGAAAATCTTTATGAAAAGCACGTGCTTCATTCATTAGGCATTGCTAAAGTAATTAATTTCAGGCATGGAACAGAAATTTTAGATGTAGGCACAGGTGGCGGGTTTCCGGGGATTCCGCTGGCAATTATGTTTCCAGAATGCCAGTTTCATTTAGTAGATTCTATCGGAAAAAAAATCAAGGTTGTAACCGAGGTATCACAGGCACTTGGGCTTAAAAACCTTACTGCGCAACATGAAAGGGCCGAAAATGTGGCCTCAGATTTTGATTTTATTATAAGCCGTGCCGTAACACGCCTGAAACCTTTTTACGGATGGGTGCAAGATAAAGTTACCAGAAATCAGTTTAACGATTTGAAAAATGGTATTCTGTACCTGAAAGGCGGTGATTTGGACGAAGAGTTACAGGAATTTGGTAAGAAATATAAGCTATATAACCTTGCCGATTATTTTGAAGAAGAATTTTTTGAAACCAAAAAAGTAGTTTATGTGCCTTTCTGACGGGCTTACGTTAACTCACTAACCGATAATTCCCATGAATGAACGATTCACAGCAAGTACCCTTAAAAATCCGTTTTTGCCTGACGAGGTCATTTTCAACGAAAAAGGAGTGACTTTCAGAGCAAGAAAAGTTTTTAGTAGTTCTGAAAACTTTGTTTTTTATAACGATATAGCAGGTGTAGAAATAGAATCGGGTATGTTTTTTTCAACCATTCGTATCAAAGCACGAGCCCGTGAACACGAAATTATTATTGAGAATTTCTCTAAAAGTGATGCCCGTAAAGTAAAAGAATTGATTTTACAACGTGCTACTGTCTGAAAAACATGGCTGCTGTCGCCGTTATTAACCATAGTACCAGCGAAATTCTGGTATCTGCCAAGCTCTTTTTTTATGGAAACTGCGCAGATGAAATAATTGCGGCTAAAATTGTAGATGAGATTTCGACGCAGTTCAACGAAGCAAAGGGGCATATAAACATAAAAAATGCTAATGGCGAAGGCACGCTGTATGCTGTAAAGTTTCAGATAAGTTCGTTCATAGTAACGCTCGATGAGGTATTTGACTTGGTACTTGATAATACCAGTTATGAAAATAATTTTATCAGAATAGAAAAGGAAAACACCATTCAACGCTCTTTTATGGGCCATGAATTGGGAAGTAATGTTGGGCATTGGCTCATTAGCGATAACCTCGGAGAATCAACAACGGCAGCCCATGAGTTTGGGCATTCATTAGGGCTTGACCACCCTGATGAAATAGATTTCAGAGGCAGGAGTATACCCCCTCCGATGATGGCTCCGAGAGGAACATGGGTGCAACCCCGATACCAGTGGAATCCGTCAGTAAATGCAGGAGAGTTCGGAGGTACCCTGAAACCTATTTACAGGAAAGTATGCGCCGAAGAAATAAGCCAGATTTTTGAAGGGAAAACTTTTTCGGCGGATGGCAGCCTGAATCTGGGGGTTCTTAACAATCTGGTTTTCGACGAAATAGGTAATCCTTACTATTGGGTACCCTGATTTGTTCTTTTTCACACCTTTAAATCACAGATAATTCTGCACGTTATGCTTAAACTTGGAGTCAAAAATACTTTAAAAATTCTTCGTGGCACAAGCGTAGGCATGTATTTAGGAGATAAAGAAGGCAACGATGTGCTTCTGCCTAAAAAATATATTCCAGATGACGCAATTGTGGGTGATACCATCGAAGTGTTTATCTACAAAGACTCAGAAGACCGAATAATTGCTACTACCCTCGAACCCAAAGTACAGTTAAACCAGTTTGCTTATTTACAGGTAATGGCCGTAACTGCCATAGGTGCTTTTCTTGACTGGGGGCTTGAAAAAGACCTTTTTGTGCCTTTTAAAGAGCAGAACAGGAAACTTTCAACCGGCGAATGGTGTGCTGTTTATGTGTATCTGGATGAAGAAACCGAACGGTTGGTAGGGTCATGCAAAGTGAATAAGTTTTTTGAAAAAGAAAACATCGAGCTGGAAGCAGGAGAAGAGGTAGATTTATTAATTTTTGAAGAAACAAACCTCGGGCTTAATGCAGTAGTTAATAATCGGTATAAAGGGCTTATCTATGAAAATGAAATTTTTCAGCGCGTAAAACTGGGGAGCCAAATTAAAGGGTACGTTAAGAATATACGGGAAGATAACAGAATTGATGTCAGCCTTCAGAAACAAGGCTACGCAAATATAGAACCGAATGCAGAGCGAATTCTGACCAAACTGAAAGAGAATGAGGGTTTTCTGGATGTAACTGATAAAAGTGATGCCAACTACATTATGTATCAGTTAGAAATGAGTAAAAAAACCTTTAAAAAAGCCGTAGGTGCCTTGTATAAACAACGCCTGATTACTATTGAAGAAGATGGCATATACCTGACAAAACAACAAACTTGATTTATATGAAACAGATTATTTTTACAGAGAAAGCCCCCGCAGCTATTGGCCCATACAGCCAAGCAGTTTTAGCCGGAAACACGCTTTATGTGTCGGGGCAGATTGCCTTAGAAATTGCCTCTACCGGAGACATAAAAGCTGAGGCACAGAAAATTATGGAGAACATTGGCCATATTCTGGCAGAAGCCGGCATGGACTACACAAATATCGTAAAATCAAGTATTTTTCTGAAAAATATGGATGATTTCGCAACGGTCAACGAAGTGTATGGTAGTTATTTTACTTCGGCTCCACCAGCCCGCGAAACCGTGCAGGTAGCTCGCCTGCCGAAGGATGTAAACGTAGAGATTTCGGTCATTGCCATTAAGTAAATTTTAATTTTATGCCATAAAAATTATTTTTAATTAATAATATTCTCGGTGTTATTGATAATCAAGTGTTTGGGCACAGCATAACTCGTGCCATTAAAATAAATCCTTACCGTAAAATAATTTTCATAACTGAAAATGTATCTATAATCAATAAAAACTTATATATTTACAAAAAAGAAATTCCTCCCATTTGAAACTAAAATAGTTTAGCTATGAGAAAAAATTATTTTCTATCTTTATTTTTGTTGATGATTGCTTTTTGGAAAGTAGAGGCTAAAGAGAGGGAAAACTCAACAGAAAACGCTCCTAGTTCCATTACAATCCCAGGTCCAGCAACATTGCCAACTCCAACAGAACTCAATAAGAATTTTGTTGGTGGTACAGGAACTCGCTTAAATATTTTCTGGCGTGACAACACTTCTGACGAAACATCGTTCCAAGTAGCAATTTCAACTGATGGTGTTAACTTCGGTATAGTTAACGCAGGTGCTAACTTGGGCCCATACGGCAACATTCAACTTACGGACCTTCAACCTGGCACCCAATACTGGTTTGCAGTAAGAGCAGTTAAAGCAGGTGCAGGCCCAACTACATTTGTAGGTTGTACAACTTCTATTACAACAGTTACGGAGGACCCAGCAGACCTTTATTCTTGCTGGAGTAATATTATTACGGTTACAACTAACCCTAATCGTCCGAATCCTCCTTCAAATGCGGTGGTATCTACATATGCACAAAGAAAAGCTACTTTAGTTTTCACCGATACCTCAAACGACGAACAAGGTTTCCTTATTCAACGTTCGTTTGAAGGCGGCCCTTTTGTTGACCTTGCAACTATACCAGCTTCACCAGGTATTGGTAGTAGAGTACAATTTGTAGATACAGGCTTACAACCAGAATTGTTGTATGAGTATCGTGTATTCTCGTTTAACGTAACAGACTACTCAATCATTGGTGCTAATTCAGGCTTATTCAGAACATTACCTGACCCGCCATCAGCACCACAGTTGTTGCAATCACCTAACCAGACAATCAGCACAATTGATTTACTTTGGTGGGATACTTCAACAAACGAGCAGTATTTTGTAATTGAACGCTCAACTGACCGTAATTTCTGGACCGTATTGACAAATACATGGTTTGCAAACACAGGCTATTTTACTGATAAAAATCTTCTTGAAGGTGTAACATATTATTATAGAGTAAAAGCAACAAACGCGGGAGGTTCAAGTGCTTACTCAAATATATTAACTATTGCAACTAAAAAGAGAGTGGCTCCGCCATCGCCTTATGACTTAGCTGCTACACCAAAAGCACCTACAAGAATTGACCTGAACTGGTCGAATCGTATATATGGTGAATATGATGTGCCTAAAACAACAGAAATTTACCGTTCTGAAGTAAGTGCAACAGATGGCTTTTTACCGATTGGGTATATTCCAGCACAATATTATACTTACATCGATAGTACAACTAAAGCCAAAACCAAATACTGGTATAAAGTAATAACTACTAACGAATTTGGTCGGTCAGATTATTCAAACGTAGTGGCGGTAACTTCTTTAGGCGCACCTTATGCTCCTTCTAACCTGATGGCAACTGCAGCTAAAGATAGTCTCGGCCATGATATTATGTCGGTAAACTGGACTGACAACTCAGACGATGAAGATTATTTTACGCTTGAAAGAGCAACCGATGTTAATTTTACAACTAATTTGCTTACAGCTAATCTGGTTGCTAACTATACTTCGGCAGTAAGTATTCCTTTCGAAGAAGGTGTTACTTATTTCTTCCGTATTAAAGCCACTAATAAATACGGTGACTCTAAATACAGCGAAGTAACAAGTATTACTACTTTCTATACAGCGGTTCCTAACAAACCATTTGGTCTTAAAGCCTCTGCTACGGCTACTGCCGTAACATTAAAATGGCTTGATGATTCAAACAAAGAAGAATCATTCGATATTGAACGTTCTACAAATGGTACAGACTTTACAAAAATCGGTTCAACCAATCGTAACGTTCTTACTTATGTTGACAATACAGTAGCTGCAAAAACCAAATATTATTATCGTGTAAAATCGGTGAACCCTAAAGGTAGTTCTGTGGCGTCTGATGTTGCTACTATTACTACTCCTGCGGCAACTTCTGGCTTTATCAGTACAGATATTGCTGCGGCTGATAACTGGCAGGTATTCCCGAACCCAACTGCTGATGCAGTAAAAGTGGTATTGCCTGAAAGTATGCAGAACCAAGTAGGTGTAGTAACGATAATCGATAGAATGAACAGAGAAGTGTTCAGAACAGCATTAGATGCTAATCAAACAGAATACCGTTTCGATTTGAGCAACTTCACTGAAGGTACGTATACCATCAGCATTCGTACAAGCACAAAACAAATCACCAAACGTGTATACAAGTACTAATTGAAATAATGAATTGGTAATAAATAAAGAAGCGTCTCAAAGAGACGCTTCTTTTATTTTACACTTTTGCTAATTACCTACTTATTTCAAATTGCTTTTGAAAAAGTATTCTGTGTGACACTGCCAGTCTGACGAATGTATTTATCAAACACAATACAGACATTGCGTATAAATGCACGTCCTTCAGGCGTAACCTTAATCTTATTGTCTTGTAATGTTATTATGTCATCTTGTTGTAATGCCAGTAATTGATTAAGCTGCTCATTATCGAGCATATCAATAGACAATTCAGTTTCAAACCTGCACATTAGGTTTTGTATGTGGTTTCTCAGATTTAAATCTTCTTCCGATTGTATGTGCCCTCTTAACAATGGGAATATATTATTTTTGGTCAGATGAAGGTATTCGTCGAGGCTTTTGGTATTCTGAGACAGGGCCGTCCAGCTATCGCTTATGGCCGATACACCTAATCCAAGCATACATTTCGATTGCGTAGTAGTATAGCCCATGAAATTTCGGTTAAGCATACCATTTTCGCTAGCTATAAATAGCGAGTCGGTAGGTCTGGCAAAGTGGTCCATGCCTATTTCATAGTAACCATTTTCTTCAAAAATCTTTCTACCTAGCTCATACAAGGCTCTTTTAGTGGCTGCATTGGGTAGGTTGTTTTCATCGAAACCTCTTTGACCATTTCCTTTTAACCACGGTACATGAGCATAAGAGTAAAGAGAGAGCCTGTCTGGAGATAGTTCTATGGTTTTTCTGATTGTTTTTTCAAATTGTTCTTCGTTCTGAAAAGGCAAACCATAAACAAGGTCATGGCTAATAGAAGTATAACCAATAGCACGGGCAAGTTCAGTAACTTTCTTCACATTCTCGAAAGGTTGAAGTCTGTTAATGGCTACCTGAACGGTATGGTCATAGTCTTGCACGCCAAAACTTACCCGACGAAAACCCAAATCATACAAAGTTTTGAGATGTTCTTCGGAAGTATTGTTAGGGTGGCCTTCAAAGCTGAACTCGTGTTTTTCGCTTATTTTTGAACCTGACAAAATACCCTCAATCAGGTCTTTGAGGTTTTCAGGCGAAAAGAAACTAGGTGTACCACCGCCCAGATGAATTTCTTCAATTACCGGAATTTCCCTGAGAAGGTTACGATACAACTGCCACTCTCTTAAGATAGCTTCAATATAAGGAACTTCAAATTGGTGGTTTAAAGTAATGCGTTTATGACAAGCGCAGAAAGTACACATGCTCTCACAGAAAGGAAGATGAATGTAAAGGCTTAGTTTTTTCTCGTTTTTATAAGTTCTGATAAAACTTTCTTTCCATTGAGCTTCTGTAAAAGTATCGTTTTTCCAAAAAGGTACGGTCGGATAACTCGTGTATCTAGGAGCTGAGGTGTTGTATTTCTCAATAAGTTCTGTTCGTGTCATTAGCATCTTTTTTTGTTTCAAAGGTAATGTTGAAGCAAAAAAAGAAATATGATGAATGTCATATTTGCTAATTTCTTAGCTTTTTTAACTTATCGGCATTTAGAATGGAAATTTTGCCCGATTCAATTTCAATCAGTTTTTCGTCTTTAAAATCTGATAAAGTACGAATGGCTGTTTCGAGTGAAGTGCCGGCAGCACTTGCTAAGTCTTCCCGACTGATTTTCATAGGGGCAGGAGTACTCTGGTGAAAACGTAACAAGGCCTCTGAAACCCTTTTTCTCACCGAATTATAGGCTAGTTTTAACAAGTGTTCTTCGTTCTCTTTGATATTTTTTGAGAGTAACTGAATAAACTTCTGAGCCACCTGAGTGTTTTGCAGTAATAAATTATTAAAATCTTTCTTAGGAATAAGGCAGATTTCGGCTTCTTCTAATGTTTCGGCTGTTTCAGAAAAATTAGTGTCATGAATTAAGTCTACATAACCCAAAAAATCACCAGTATTATAGAGGTTTACGATAAACTCTTTGCCGTCATCGTTCGTTTTAAAGGCTTTTACTTTTCCTTTTTGTACGTAGTATAAATAAAGCGGGAAATCGCCTTCGCGATAGATTTCGGTTTTTTTCTTGAAATACCTTATTTCCCTGTTTTCAGTTAGCTTCTTTAGTTCCTGTTCGCCGTTCGCATCAATAATGAGTTGGTCAAGTCCGGTAATATCCTGGCTATATTTTTTTTTCGAAATTTCTTTCTTTCTTAAACGGCTTTCAATGGCACTCAATAATTCAACATCATCGAAAGGCTTTGTTATATAATCGTCGGCACCCATTTCCATGCCTTTTCTGAAATCGGAACGCTCGGCTTTGGCAGTTAAAAAAATAAAAGGAATACCCGCTGTTTTTTCCTGTTTTGAAAGCAAATGCAATACCCCATATCCATCTAGCACAGGCATCATAATATCGCAGATAATAAGGTCAGGGAGTTCCTTTATGGCAAGGTCAACTCCAACTTTACCGTTTTCGGCTGCTACTACTTCATACCCATCCAATTCCAGAATTTCACAGGTATTTTCTCTGATTTCGGCATTGTCTTCTATTAACAGAATTTTCTTCATATTCCTTTGTGTGCTTATAAATATCTTGGTAGAGTTATGATAAACTGTGTTCCTTTGTTTTCTGTACTTTCAAAATCGATTTTCCCTTTTAATAGCGATACATACTGGTAAACAATGCTTAAACCCAAGCCAGTTCCCTGAATTTCTTCGGCATTACTCATGCGGTAAAATCGCTCAAAAAGATGCTTTTTCTCTGCTTCTGGAATGCCGATACCTTCATCTTTAATAATGAATGTAACGGTTTTTTCGTTCAATTGCCCTATAACCGTGATTTCAGAATCTTCAGGCGAAAACTTAATGGCATTCGATAAAAGATTGATAGCAATATTTTTAATAAGTTTTGAATCAAGACATACTTCGCATGAGCCTTTAGGAGATTCACAAAAAAGTCTGATTTTTTGTCCTTTCTTGGAAATCAACTGCATTTGCTGGCATAATTCTTCTAGGCAATCATCCAGATGAAAAACTTCAGGCGTAACTATTACTTTCCCTTCTTCGAGCTTGTTTAGTGAAAGAAAATCGTTCAGGATTTCGGTTAGGTTTCTGACAGACGATTTAATACGGTTGATGTGCTTGTCACGCTTTTCGTTTTCGTCTAAATCGGCATATTTTTCTACTAGCGAAAGAGACGACAACACTGTGGCTAAGGGCGTTCTGAACTCGTGCGAAGCAATTGTAATGAACCTAGATTTCATCAAATTCAGTTCTTGTTCCCGCTTCAAAGCTCTGTCGAGTTCATCTTTTGTTTTTTCAAGTTTCTGAATAGCCTCTTTCAGTACGAGTGTACGTTCTTCAACCTCAACTTCTAATTCATTCTTGTAACTAACTAGTTGGTTTTCAGCCTTTTTTCTAACTGTAATATCAATTACAAAAGCAATGACATAATCGCCTTTGCTGTTACTATACGGGCTTAAACTTATTTCGACCGGAAACTCCGAACCATCTTTTCGGCGTGCGTATAAATCCATGCCATGCCCCATTGAGCGGGCATGTGGATGCTTGTTGAACCCTTCACGGTAGGTAGAGTGGCTCACCCGAAAACGATTCGGAATCAGGTCTTCTACCATTTTATTCTCAAGTTCATCTGTCGTGTATCCGAACATAGCTGCACCGTTAGGATTAACCCGAATGATTTTTCCTTGTTTATCAGCTATTAAAATTCCTTCAGTGGCGAATAGAAAAATGGCCTCTGATTGGTGTAAAATATCCATTTCCGCAATAGTTGACAGATGGTCAGTGTTCTTTTTCATCAGCAAAGGAGAGAAGTTTTAATACTTAAAAATATGACAAAAATCAGGTTTTTGAAATATTCTCTGCAAAATTAACTGAATTCTCATATCTCCTTATGATTATACTCATATTCATTATTGAATAATGTGCCGAATTTTGTTATCTCGAAAAGTAATAATATGAAAACCATTCTTTTAGCGACAGATTTTTCACAACCGGCCAACCGGTCCGTTTACGCGGCAGCTCAGATAGCATCGAAACAAAATGCACGTCTGATGCTTTTTCATTCATACAGATTCATGAATACTTATGATGACAATTTTGGTTATCCGATTGATGAAATTGAGAAGCTAAGTTTAAAGAAGTTAAGTGAACTAAAGGGTAAAATTGAAAAAGAAGGTTACCAGAATCTGGAAATTATTACGTGTATCAGGCATGGGTCAATTATAGATACCATTGAAGACGTAATAAATGAGTTTGAAGTAAGCATGGTAGTAATGAGCAGCGTAGGAGGGTCTTCTATTGGTATTCATTATTTTGGTGGTACAGTTATCAAGATGATACACAAGCTGAAAATGCCTATGTTGATACTGCCACCCGGTTTCAAAGTTAGTAATATCGAGAATGTAGTAATGGCTGTTGACCTGAAAAAACCTATTGATGAAAGCACGCTCGAAAAGAGTATCTATTTTCTGAGAGACTTAAATGCTATTGTAGATGTATTATACGTAGCAAAATCGACAGCAGAAGCAGATAGCGAACCCATAAGAGAGGCCGCGCTCCATTTAAGAAGTCTGCTTAAAAATGTGCCACATACTTTTGGGGTAATTATTGGAAAGAGTCAGGTACAGGAAATAACCGGATTTGTAAAGAAAAGAAAAGCTCAGTTACTGATTACTTTTCCGGCGCACCATACCTTTTTTGAGAATATTTTTCTTCAAGGCAATACGAGGCGTCTGGTATTTGATGTCGAAGCCCCCGTTTTAGCCCTACAATAACTTTAAGCATTAATAGAATGGAAATTGTCATTGATAAAGAAATGACTGTAAATCAGTTAGCCAGTATATTTCATGAGATATATCCTTTCCTGAGAATTGAGGTGTATCATCGTGGGCAGGAAGTAAGTAACGATTGTTTCCATGCTTTGCATGAAATATCAAGTATGAAAAAGCCTGCCAGTTTCAGTATCATGTCTGACATGACCATTAAGCAGGTTGAAGATTTTTTCTGGGAAGAACTCGGCCTGCAAGTAGCTGTTTTCAGAAAAGTAGGTAATTCATGGCTACATACAGCTTTTACAAACAACTGGACGCTGGAACGGCAAAATAGAATGGGTATGAATATTTTTGGAGCCATTGCTTAATACCATATATGCACCGTATGGTACACGGCTTTTCAGAAAATATGATAAATATCAGTTTAAAGCCAGAATTTGGTCATATAACTACGTTGCTGTGAAGGCTAATTTTGAGCATTAATAAAATACTTATTCTTAATGATAATCTTAGTTTTTTTTGTTAGCCACTGGTATTTATCCTTATTCTCACAGACCTTCTTCTTACACCGCTATGCTGCACACAAGATGTTCACGATGTCGAAAGGCTGGGAAAAATTCTTTTACGTTTTTACGTATATTTCTCAAGGTTCCTCTTTCTTAAGCCCCAAGGCCTACGGAATTATGCACCGCCTGCATCATGCTTATGCCGATACCGAGAAAGACCCGCATTCGCCAAGTTATTCCGACAACCTGTTCCACATGATGTGGAAAACGAAAAAATATTACAATGATTTGCTAAACGACCGAACCGATATTGACCCTAAGTTTACCAAAAATGTACCTAATTGGATGTTTATCGAAAAACTGGGCGATATGTGGGTTTCCAGAATAGGGTGGGGCGTGTTATACACCTTATTCTATATACAATTTGCCACTAACGGTTGGGTATATTTACTATTACCCGTACATTACCTCATGGGGCCTGTGCATGGTGTTATTATTAACTGGTTTGCTCATAAATATGGTTATACTAATTTTAAAGTAAACGATACCGCCAGAAACTTACTTCCTTTCGATTTCCTGATGATGGGTGAGGCCTATCATAACAACCACCATAAATTGGGCGGTAGGGCAAATTTCGGCATTAAATGGCATGAGTTTGACCCTACGTACCCAATCATTTTGCTACTTAATAAAGTGAAAGTTATTAAACTTAAACTGAATAACGATTTGAACTATATGTAACTCTTAAACAGCAGCACAACATGACACTGACCGATACAAAAATTGCTTGCTACCATTGTGGTGAGGAATGCTCAGATACACCAATTGTGAGTGACGACAAACATTTTTGTTGCCACGGATGCAAAACGGTCTATGAAATTCTTCAGGATAATAACCTGTGCTCATATTATGACCTGAATCAGCACGCTGGTATAAGCCTGAAAGCCATGAATCTTAATGGCCGGTTTGAGTATCTGTCAGACGAAAAAATACAAGCGCAGTTGCTAGACTTTCAGAGTGATACACTTAATAAAGTTACATTCTATATACCAGCTATTCATTGTAGCTCGTGTGTGTGGTTGCTTGAGAATTTTAATAAAATACAGCAAGGGGTTACTTCGGCAAGGCTTAATTTTCTTAAAAAAGAGCTTTCGCTGAGTTATGACCCTACTCAGGTAACTCTACGAACTATTGTAGAGTTACTTACTACACTAGGTTATGAGCCTTTGATTAACCTTCAGAGTGCCGAGCATAAACCTGTTCAGAACAAAGTAAAAAGACGCCTCATACTCCAGATAGGTGTAGTGGGTTTTTGTATGGGAAACATCATGCTCATGAGTTTTCCTGAGTACTTTAAACTTGATTTGAATAATGTAGTTGACAACACCTATCAGCGTTTTTTCTTATACCTTAATTTTATTCTGTCGTTACCCGTTTTCTTTTTTGGAGCTATCGATTACCTGAAAGGCGCGGTTGTTTCAATTAGGGAGAATCTCAGAAAAAACACAGATATTTTAAGTGTCGATATTCCGATTGCTTTAGGAATTACCGTGCTTTTTATCAGAAGTACCTTTGAAACCTTCGTGAATCATTCAGCAGGGTATTGGGACAGCCTAGCTGGGTTAGTGTTTTTCTTGTTAGTAGGTAAATGGGTACAACAGGTTACTTACAATTATTTGTCGTTCGAGCGCAATTATAAGTCTTATTTTCCGCTGGCCGTAAAAGTAGGAGAGGAATATAAAAACGTATCCCAGTTACAAAAAGGAGATAAAATTCTGATACACCATCAGGAGATTATTCCGGCAGATGCCTTGCTACTAGCCGATAAAGCATTGATTGATTATAGCTTTGTAACAGGTGAAGCCGAACCTATCGAAAAAACAAGTAGTAATATTGTTTATGCAGGAGGCCGCAACATGGGCGAAAACATTGAACTGGTAGTGCAGAAACAGGTATCACAAAGTTATCTGACAGACCTCTGGAATAACGAGGCCTTCAAAAAAGAGAAAAGTACGCCAGCCATTGACCTCGCCAATGCCTTTAGTAAATATTTTACTTATACTACATTACTAATTGCGCTTCTTACAGGTGTTTACTGGTACATTCATGAGCCTTCGTTGGTATGGCGAAGTGTAACGGCGGTTCTGATGGTGGCTTGCCCATGTGCTTTAACGCTTTCGTTGCCTTTTACCATGAATACCACTATGGGCATATTCGGTCGGAACAGGTTTTTTGTAAAAAACCAGCGTGTTATTCAGTTACTGACCGAAATCAATGAGGTAGTATTTGACAAAACAGGAACGCTCACCGAAAATAAAAATGCACAGGTGTATTTTGAAGCCGGTAAATTAACTGACGAAGAAGCCCGATGGGTAGCTAGACTTACGAGCCAATCGACACACCCACTTAGTAAAATTATCAGCCAAAGTTTGGGCGTTTCGGCAAATGCTACTAAAGTTAACTGCCTGAACGAAATAAAAGGTATGGGAATAGAAGGGGTAATCGAAGGTAATTTTATCAGAGTAGGTAACGCTGACTTTATTTTATCGACTACCGAAAACATCCAGTCCAGTCACGTACTTGTTGAGATAAACCACCAATATAAAGGCTATTTTGTTATCAGACCCAATTACAGAAAAGGCTGGGAAAAAGTACTAAATAAACTCAAAATGACTTTTTCGTTGGCTTTGTTATCTGGCGATAATGATGCTGAAAAAGCAACCTTAAGTCCATTTTTTACTGCCGACAGGCTACGGTTTAATCAGAAACCACAAGATAAACTCGATTTTATCAGACAAGAACAGCAAGCCGGAAATCATGTATTAATGATAGGCGATGGCCTGAACGATGCCGGAGCCTTGCGCCAGAGTAATGTAGGGGTAGCTCTGAGCGAAGACGTACAGGCGTTTTCGCCAGCCTGCGATGCAATTCTGGATGCTTCACGTTTTGCTCAGCTAACACAGTTTTTAAGTTTCAGTAAAATTGCGCTTAACATCGTAAAAGCAAGTTTTATTTTGTCGTTAGTTTATAATTTTATTGGCATTGGCTGGGCGGTTTCGGGTAAGTTGTATCCGGTAACGGCAGCCATATTTATGCCTTTGAGTTCACTTTCAGTAGTGTTATTTGCCGTTGGAATGACCTATTTATTTGCCAGAATTAAAAAACTTATTTAGTTATGGGAGTTATTATTTTCTTGGTCGTAGCTGCGCTTATGGTAGCGGGTGGCTTCTTGATTTCGTTCTTCTGGGCTACTAACGACGGGCAGTTTGACGACACCTATACGCCAGCCGTCAGAATTTTGTTTGATGAGGAAAAACCTGTCGAAAATCACATTGAATCATGATAGTGCATAGAGAATACCCCAAAAAGCTACCCTACCTTTGAATCATGAAAATGAATAAGCATGAAATCGACTAAAAATTTATATCAGTATATTCTGAAGTCAGTAGAGTATGTTTTTGAGTCAGGGATATTTATGGGTATAATGTTAGTAATATTTCTTTTGGCTATTATAGGCAACTGCCATGCGCAAGTAAACTTTGCCAGTATTCCGCCAGTAGAGAAGTTTACAAATTATAAAACGCCCATTTCCGTAAAAAACATCTATCTGGTTCAGTATGATAAAGAGCTAGACTGTACATGGAAAACCTCTCATGCCCAGCTAAGTGGGTTACTCGATACACAAACCGAAGATTTTCTTAACGATTGGCTTTCAGGTATGACCTATTTTGGAAATTGTGAAGGTGATAAAGAATGTTATGATTTTCAGTCGTTTCATTATTATTATAAAGCAACAAGAGTAACTTATCTGGCCAATAACCTGATGGCGTTTTACTTGCATGAAGGAAATTGCAAGAACGAAAAAGATAATTGTCTGGAAAATCAGGATTGGGAAATCTATGATTTAGAAGCCAAACGTTTTTTGCAGGAAGCCGACATTATCCGTCAGGATAAAAAATCACAGGAAATTTTCTGGAGTTTAATTGAAAATAAAGTCATCGGTAAAAAACATACCTTAGTTAACGACTGGAAAGCCTATACCCGTCAGATAGGTCTGGAAGGAGCCAACATAGTTATATATCTGAACAACGACATTATTAATAATACTAAAGGAATAGTTTTAAGGTTTAAAAAAGCCGAAATCGAAAACATTCTTACACCCTGTTTTGAAAGCAGGTTACGAAACAAAGTATGTGAACAATTGGCCCAGCAGGCCATTATCCAGAGTTCATTAAAAAACTAATTGCTTAGGCAGCAATAGTTAGGTTCAAGTCGCAAAAGAAAAAGACAGGCACTGCCTGTCTTTTTTCTGATATATATCATATTTCATCAGGGTGTCAAGTCATAAAAAACTAGTTATCAGTCTGTTAGTTTTGCTGTGTCAAAACAACCAGCTAAAATGAAAAAGATTCTCATTGCTACCGACTTCTCAAAGGCATCCGTAAAAGCAGCCGAATATGCTTTAAATCTATTTAATAATACGCCCTGTGAATTTACCCTCATGAACGCCTATGATTCGTTTCCGTCGGGTAATTCTCCTGAAGTAGCTTATAGTATGTTGGAAGAACTCTATAAACGCTCGAAACTTGATTTATATGCGTATCTGGAAGAGGTGAAAAAACTTGACATCCATAAAATTCATAAGTTTAAGTCTGACCTTGTGCCTACTTCGCCTGCAAGTGCTATTCATATTCTGAATCAGAAAAATAAATATGATTTTGTAATAGTAGGTGCTAACGGCAAAGGAGAAGATATTCTGTTTGGTAGTACTGCTACTGATATAGTCAGAAATGTGCCTGTCAATACAATTGTAGTGCCTGTTCAGTCGAAGGTAGAGCCAATCAAGAATGTAGTTTTAGCTGTTGATTATAACCCCATTGCTTCGTTCAAAGAATTTGATGGTCTGAAAGAACTTCTACTGCAAAAGAAAGCTACGCTTACTTTATTGACAGTATTAAAAGAAGGCCAAACAGCCGCCGAGATGGACGGCCTCCTCAAATTTGAATACCATCACTACTTTAAAGGAGTAACCGTAATTGATTATCAGCTTCATGCCGAAAGCGTCGAAGAAGGTATTATTGAATATCTGGCTTTTCATAAAGCCGATATGCTGGCAATGCTTACACGCCACCACTCGTTTTTCGATGTACTTTTTAATCGTTCGTTAACCAGAAAATTTGCTTATAATCCTACCGTACCACTTCTAAGTGTGTTCGATTCAATAGAAGTTGAAGTGCCCGAACACGAAATTGTAACTTTTTAAATACCTCAAGTTCCCTATACAAAACCTTAAAATTCAAAAAGATGGATAATTACTCACAATTAAGTCATACGCATTTCCAATACAAACTATGGCGAAATGAAGTTGAAATGATAAAACAGGAAACAGATTTTTTTCTGACTATCATCAATGAAATACCCGATACTGATGATACTGCGTATAAAACAGAGAAAGAAACATTCATTAATCAGTTTCATCATTTTCAGCGATTCGCTACCCATGTACTGGAAGAACTGGATAATGCCGAGAAAAATCTGGCAGAAAGCGTAGTTAATCATAAAACGCTTGATAAAGAACAGAAACTTGACCAGAAATACCTGCGCGAAGAAGTAGATTATTTTGAACAGGATTACAGAGAAGTAAAAAGTAAGTTCAGAAACTTTGTGGCTTTGTCTGACGCCCTCCCTGTCGATTAAAATTGCTTTAACGCAGATACCGAAAAAGAAAATAGCATTTTTCGGTGATTTATCATACCTAGTGCTTGTTCAGGACAAAGCCACAAAAATCAACAGACTGACTTCTGATTACAAATAATCATTCTTCCAGAAACAATCCTTCGTTTCAGTGTTCCGTATGCTTGATTTTCCTGTGCTGTGCCGAGAAATAAGCCCAAAATCAAATTATGACAAATCTCATATTTTTACCGAACTGTCGTCATGTTTTGCCCATACACAAGCCGGTAATTTTATGCCATCAAAGTTTCATAAAACTCAATAACTATGCAGTCTATTACGCAGCAGGTAGAATCGGTTGAAACCATAGAACGATTCGAGTACGATAACAAAATTGTAAAAGCCTTTTTAATTGTTACCATAGTGTTTGGCTTGGTCGGAATGCTGGCTGGCTTAACACTGGCGGTTCAGCTTTTTTGGCCAGGTGCCAATTTTGAAAACCCGCATGTAACATTCGGGCGACTCAGACCCCTTCACACAAATGCTATCATTTTTGCTTTTGTAGGTAACGCAATGTTTGCCGGTATTTATTATTCTATGCCGAGGTTACTTAAAACAGCAATGTATAGCAAAATGCTCTCTTGGATTCATTTCTGGGGGTGGCAGTTAATTATTCTGGCAGCAGCCATTACATTACCCTTAGGCATGACCACCAGTAAGGAATACGCCGAACTGGAGTGGCCTATTGATATTGCCATTGCATTAATATGGGTAGTATTTGCCATTAATATGTTTGGCACTATTCTTAAACGCCGCGAGCGCCACATGTATGTAGCTGTCTGGTTTTATATTGCAACAGTAGTAACAGTAGCCTTGTTACACATTGTAAACTCTTTTGAATTACCAATATCTTGGACAAAAAGTTACTCTTTTTATGCAGGTGTACAAGATGCCCTCGTGCAATGGTGGTATGGCCACAATGCCGTAGCATTTTTCCTGACAACCCCATATCTGGGTTTAATGTACTACTTCTTGCCTAAAGCAGCCAATCGTCCGGTATATTCGTACAAGTTGTCAATTATTCACTTCTGGTCATTAATATTTATTTATATCTGGGCAGGCCCTCACCACTTGTTGTACTCTTCATTACCCGATTGGGCGCAAAGTTTAGGTACAGTGTTCTCGATTATGCTTATTGCACCTTCTTGGGGTGGTATGCTTAACGGGCTGCTTACGCTAAGAGGTGCTTGGGATAAAGTTCGTGAAGACCCTGTTTTAAAATTCTTTGTCGTAGCCGTTACAGCTTACGGTATGGCAACTTTTGAAGGCCCGATGCTTTCATTGAAAAACGTGAATGCGATTTCTCACTTTACTGACTGGACAATCGCTCACGTACACGTAGGAGCGTTAGGCTGGAATGGTTTCATGATATTCGGGATTTTATATTACCTGATTCCAAGAATGTGGAAAACCCAGCTTTATTCTAAAGCATTAACTAACACACACTTCTGGTTAGGTACATTGGGTATTATTTTTTATGCTTTGCCTATGTATTGGGCTGGTTTTACACAAAGTTTAATGTGGAAAGAGTTTACAAAAGATGGTTTTCTGGCGTATCCGAACTTCCTTGAAACTGTAACTCAGATAGTGCCTTTGTATATGATAAGAGCCGTTGGTGGTACGCTATACCTGATTGGTACGCTGGTAATGATATATAACCTTATCAAAACTGCCAAACAAGGAACATTTGTGCCGGCAGAGTATGCAGAAGCTCCGGCCTTAGAGAAAAACGTGAAAGTCGTAGGCGGTGGCTGGCATACAGTACTGGAACGCAAACCTGTTATTTTCACTGGCCTTGCCCTGATAGCCGTAGCCATAGGGGGTATCATAGAATTTGTACCTACGGCATTGATTGAATCGAATATCCCGACTATTGAGGCTGTAAGACCATACACACCACTTGAACTTGAAGGACGCGATATTTATATTAAAGAAGGCTGTGTGGGTTGTCACTCGCAGATGGTTCGTCCTTTCCGTTCTGAAACCGAGCGTTATGGCGAATATTCAAAAGCCGGAGAGTTTGTGTATGACCACCCGTTCTTGTGGGGTTCTAAACGTACAGGGCCTGACTTACACCGTGTAGGTAGTAAATATCCTGATAGCTGGCATTATAACCACATGATGGACCCTACCACAATGTCGCCTGGCTCTATTATGCCTCCTTATCCGTGGCTGTTGGAAAATGACTACGATAAAGAAATGATTCCGGCTAAAATTAAAGCCATGCGTACTTTAGGCGTACCTTATCCTGACGGATTTGAAGATGTAGCCATTGCAGCAGCCGAAAAACAAGCCGAAGAAATCACTAAAAGGCTGGCCGATGCTAAAATCAAAACAAGTAAAGACAAAGAAATAGTAGCCCTTATTGCGTATTTACAACGATTAGGGACAGATATTAAAACCACTAAATAATTAATACCATGTTTAAACATTATTTTGAACAGATAAACGGAGTTAGTATTTATCCTATATTCTCCTTGCTTGTTTTCTTCTTTTTCTTTGTTGGTCTGGCATGGCATGTATTCAGATTCGATAAAAAGAAACAGCATCATCTGGAAAAATTACCATTAGATGAATAAGCCCTTAGCAGAGGGTAAAAATTGAGAAATTGACTTTAGCAAATCAACAGATTTAAAAATATTCTTTCGTTTATGGGAAAATTAATAACATCAGGCGAAGACCTCATTCAGCTACTGATACTGATTATATTGACACTCACAGCTATTATTCTGCTGATAGTGGTAATAAATATGTACAGTGTAATTCATAAAATTATAGCTGCAAAAGAAGGTAAAACCGTTGAGCCATTCAGTTTTAAAAGATGGTGGCAAAAAGAAGCCGGAACTACAATTCCGCTTGAAAAAGAAGAGGATATACTTTTACATCATAATTATGATGGTATTCAGGAACTTGACAACCATTTGCCGCCATGGTGGGTAAAACTATTCTATGCTACTATTGTTTTTGCGGTTATTTATTTAGGGCTTTACCATGTCTGGAATATCACACCTTTGCAAGAAGAGGAGTACCAGATAGCCATGGATGAAGCCAAAAAACAAGTAGAAGAATACGAGTCGAAAATGGTTAGCAGTATCGACGAAAAAACAGTTAAACTACTCGTAACCGATAGCAAAGTGGTAAGTAGCGGTAAAGAGATTTTTACTTCAAAATGTGCTGCCTGCCACGGGCAAGCAGGCGAGGGGGGCGTAGGGCCAAACCTTACCGATGAATATTGGTTACATGGAGGTACTATTAACGATATTTTCAAAACCGTTAAATATGGCGTACCCGAAAAAGGAATGATTTCGTGGAAAGCCACTTTAAAACCCAATGAAATTCAGAATGTAAGTAACTATATTTTGTCTATTCAAGGGTCAAATCCGCCTAATGCCAAAGCTCCGCAAGGAGAAAAAACAGCCTCAAAAGCCGACTCGTCGGCTACTAAACCTGTGGCAAGCCTCTGATAGAAGCCACCACAGTTATTTTTGAACCAACAATATAAATTACAGAATCAAGTGAGCAATTTGGATTTTATAGATGAAGCATACCGTGACAGCATTGCCACAGTTGACAAAGAAGGAAAACGAATATGGGTGTATCCGAAAAAACCAAAGGGTAGCTATCATAATTACCGTATTATAGCTACCATCATATTCCTGACAATATTCTTCTCGGGGCCGTTCATTAAAATAAATGGGCAACCTTTATTAATGATAAACATATTTGAGCGCAAGTTTGTATTGTTTGGGCAGTTATTTTTGCCACAAGATTCTGTAATTTTTAGTGTTGGTCTTATTACTTTCTTTTTGTTTATTACCTTATTTACAGTAGTATACGGGCGTTTCTGGTGCGGTTGGGCTTGCCCTCAGACCGTATTCATGGAAATGGTTTTCAGAAAAATAGAATACTGGATTGAAGGCGACCGTAAACAACAGCAAGCCCTGAATGCCGCTCCGTGGACCGCCGAGAAAATCATTAAAAAAGGCACAAAACGGCTTATATTTCTGCTTGTTTCTATTCTGATAGCTCATACAACAATGGCGTATCTGATAGGTATTGAAGCTACTAAAGATATTATTACTCAATCACCTTCCGAACATTGGGCTGGCTTTGTGGGGCTTACCGCTTTTACCCTTATTTTTTACTACGTTTTTGCTAAACTCCGCGAGCAGGTTTGTGTAGCTATTTGTCCGTACGGCCGTTTGCAAGGGGTACTAATGGGTAAAAATACCATAAACATTATTTATGACTGGGTAAGAGGCGAACCAAGAGGTAAACTGAACAAACATACAGTTGAAGCCCCTAAGGGTGACTGTATCGATTGTAAATTGTGTGTACAGGTGTGTCCTACAAATATTGATATTCGTAACGGAGCGCAACTGGAATGTGTGAACTGTACAGCCTGTATTGATGCCTGCGATGAAGTAATGATTAAAATTGATAAACCAACGGGTTTAATCAGATACGGCTCTGCCGAAAGCATCGAAAAAAGAACACCTTTTAAATTATCTCCTCGGGCTTATGCTTATTCGGCAGTTTTGCTTTTGCTGGTTGCTGTTGAAGTATTTTTACTATTGAGCCGCTCAACCATTGAAACTACTATTATGCGTGTGCCTGGACAAATGTATCAGGAGCAACCCAATGGTAAAATCAGTAACCTGTATAATGCGCAGATAGTGAATAAAGCTAACGAAAATATGGAGGTATATCTGAAAGTGGGCGACAATGCAGGTGATATCCGGCTTATTGGTGGGAAAAAGAAAATACTTGTACCCAAAGGCGGAAAAGCCGAAGCTGTGTTTTTTCTGGATATGGATAAAGCAGCTATCAAGAAGATAAAAACAAGTCTAGAGATAGAAGTATGGCAAGGTGATGAAAAACTTGAAACGATTAAAACAAACTTCTTGGGTTATAGATAAATATATTTCGGCCAATAATAGCTTGGCTTAATAAATACAACTTTATCAAATTCTGGGTAAAAAAATAGATAATACCTCAACAGTAAATAATTATAAAAATGAACTGGGGACACAAAATCGGAATTCTTTATGGGCTGTTTGTAGTTTTTATGCTTACACTTGTAACACTCTGTATTAAACAGAAAGATATATCTTTAGTAAGCGACGATTACTACAAAAAAGAAATTGCGTATCAGGCTGAGATAGAAAAGCAACACAATGCCGCGGGTTTGTCGGTGCCTGTCAGCATAAAATATGATAGTAATACACAATCGGTAGGTATTAATTTTCCTGAAAACCAGCAAGGAGCCACAGGGAAGATACAGTTTTACCGTCCGGCAGATGCTAAAAAAGATTTTAATCTGGCTTTGAATCTTGGCACTACTGCTACCCAACAAATACCTGTTGCTACTTTGCTTAAAGGGCTTTGGGTTGTAAAAATAGAATGGGAGAAAAGCGGCATACAGTATTCAACCGAAGAAAAAATAGTACTTTAAGATGTTATATACGGCTTTCATACTTGGGCTTGCGGGGAGTTTGCACTGTATGGGTATGTGTGGCCCTATATCTATGCTATTGCCAGGCGATAAAACTAAACTAAACCGATACATTACCGGTAGGGTATTGTATAACCTCGGCCGGATTCTTACTTATAGCTTGCTAGGATTGCTTATAGGGTTGGCTGGTGAACAGATTTCCTTATTTGCTTCTCAGAAAATCCTGTTTATCCTAGTAGGAACCGGTATTTTGTTAGCTTTTATTATGCCGGCTCAATGGCGTGCAAAACTCGATATATTACCCTTTGTGAGCCGTTTTAATAATTTTATCAAATCGTCATTTACAGGTTTATACAAAAAACATACGTTGTTTTCTCAGTTTATATTCGGCGTTCTGAATGGGCTGCTTCCTTGTGGGCTTGTATATGCTGCTTTGAGTGGGGCATTTTTAACAAGCAATACTTTTGAAAGTATGCAGTTCATGGCTTTATTTGGCTTGGGAACCCTACCCATGATGATGAGTTTTGGATTTCTGGGAGGTTTTTTGCGGCGTATAGTTGGTTTTCGCCCCAAAATGATTTATACTGTTTCTTATATTCTTTTGGGTATCTGGCTTATTTTTAAAGGGGCAAACTTGCCCGCCACCAGTTTTGGTAGTCATACAACACAGGAGATTCCGGTTTGCCATGGCAAATAAAATTGCCTGTATTACTAAATTATCGCTTCGTCTGTCCTTTTGGTTTATGCGTCGCTTTTGAGGTACTTTTTTTTGTATTCAAGTGGCGTAGTGCCTTTTACATTCTTGAAATGCCTGTAAAAGTTTGACAGGTTATTAAAACCACTTTCAAAACAAATAATCTCGATACTTAAACGGTTCTCCACCAAAGCTCTGCACGCATGGCTCACCCTGATTTCAGTCAGAAAATCGTTATAGGTTTTATGAGTCATGAGCTTAAAATAGCGGCAGAAAGAGGTAGTACTTAAATTGGCAATAGCGGCAATATCTTCCAGCCGAATGTCTTTGGCATAGTTGGCAAGCGTATAACTACAAACATTATTGAGGCGCACTGTTTCCATTTCGTTCGATTGATAAAATGTATTTGCGTCAGTAATCATCTCCATTTCATCCGATTCGGTAAGTAATTCAAGTATCGATAATAATATAATTAATCGTTGTAAGGCACTCGCCGATAATGCCGATTGCAGTAGGTTTTTTATCTGTTGGGCAGTTTGTCCTTTAATAAATAAACCTTTTTTTGCTTTATCATATAGTTTCTTTATGGCAAAGGCTTCACTCAGGTTCAGAAATTCGTTTCCCATGCAGTCGGGTCTGAACTGCATAACAATGGCTTCAACTTGTATATCCTGATTGCCCTGAAAATATTTTGCGTTACACCGCCAAGTATGGGGCAGGTTTTCACCCAAAAGTAAGACTTCATCCGACGAAAAATTACTCACATTATCACCTATAAATCTCACACCTTCACCTTTTATTACGTAGTGTAGCTCAAGTTCAGGATGGTAATGCCACACCGTGCCAAAGTTAGGTTTAACGTCATGGCGGATGCTAAACGAATGCTCGGTATTGGTAGGGACTTTATGAAAATGTGGTTTCATATTCAGAAAAAGTTTATGATAATATTGTATAATGATTGGGAAATTGCTTATACAAAACTTGTTTTTTTATCCTCTATCTTTGTAAAGTTAAATAAAATATTTGCCTGATTATAAAAAATGCCCATTGTTCAGAAAACCAATGTATATTTTTATCATAATACTGGCAATTGCCTGATTTGGTCTATTGAATCTTTTTAAACCTGACACATGAACCTGACGAAACTTCCTGTTATTGATTTACTTATCATTTTTACCTATCTCATCGGAATGGTAGTGATAGGTGTTTATTTTTCGAGAAAGAATAAAAATGCAGAGCAGTTTACGAAGGCTTCGGGTAAAATTCCGGGGTGGGCCATAGGTTTATCTATTTACGCAACTTTTCTGAGTAGTAATACTTTTTTAGGTGTACCCGGCAAGGCGTTTGGTAGTAACTGGAACTCTTTTGTATTTAGTTTATCAATGCCCTTGGCTGCATGGGTATCTGCACGCTACTTTGTGCCTTTTTACCGGAATTCGGGCGAGGTTTCGGCCTACACACACCTCGAGCATCGGTTTGGTTCATGGGCCAGAACATACGCCGTTATTTGTTTTTTATTAACTCAGTTGGCCCGCATGGGGTCTATATTTTTCGGTATAGCCCTGAGCCTTCAGGCACTTACAGGGTATTCAATGGCTAGTATCATGATTGTGGTAGGTATTTGTATCATTATCTATACTGTATTAGGAGGGATGGAGGCCGTTATCTGGACAGAAGTGGTGCAGGGGGTAATAAAAACAATTGGTGCATTAATTATTCTGGCATTAGTTATTAAAGGTATGCCGGGCGGAATCAGCCGCATTATAGAAATAGGTCAGGCCGATAATAAATTCAGCTTGGGTAGCTTTGTTCCCGACTTTACTCAATCCACATTTTGGGTGGTATTGTTATACGGGTTTTTCATGAACCTTAATAACTTTGGTATGGACCAGAACTATGTTCAGCGGTATCATACTACCACCTCCGTAAGCGAAGCTACCCGTTCAATCTGGTTATGTGTGTATTTATATTTACCGGTTTCACTCATATTTTTTGTGATAGGTTCTTGTTTATATGCTTATTATCAGACCAACCCAGACCTACTTAACGAAGTTCGGATGCAGGTAGCAGCAGAGCGTTTGCCCAATGGCAGCACTACTGCTATCAGCCAACTGGCGGCCAGTTTAAGCCCTTCCGATATTGGCGATAAAATAATGCCACATTTTATGGTTACTAAAATTCCGGCTGGTTTGGTGGGCTTAATTGTTGCGGCCATCATGTCGGCAGCTATGAGTACTATCAGTTCGGGCATGAATGCCTCAGCTACGGTTTTCTCAGTAGATATTTACCAGCGATACATCAAGCCTGAGTTAACTTCAAAACAGTCGTTAAAAATTCTTTACATAGCTACTACCATGTTTGGCCTGTTAGGTATGTTTACAGGCGTTGCCATGATTGGCGTAAAAAGTGTATTAGATATATGGTGGATGCTTTCTGGTATTTTTGCAGGTGGTATGCTCGGGTTATTCTTGTTGGGCATAGTATCACATAAAGCCGGAAATGCCGAAGCTGCCATTGCTACCGTAATAGGTTTACTGGTTATCTGCTGGATGACCTTTTCAAAACAAATACCGGATGAATATGCCGCTTTAAGGAGTCCGTTCCATCAGAATATGATTATGGTAATCGGTACGCTGAGTATCTTTCTGGTGGGTATTCTTCTAAGTAAATTCCGTAAAAACAAATCCTCAAATACAGAACAAACAGTTTAACATGAAGTCTTCTTCTGCACACGCTTTACCGGAAGGGTTTATTCCGGTGATGCTAACGCCTTTCTCAGATTCAGGGGCGGTTGATTATAAAGGGCTTGCCCGCCTGACAGATTATTATATGCAAGCAGGGTCGGCAGGTTTATTTGCCAACTGCCTGTCGAGCGAAATGTATGAGCTTACCGACCAAGAAAGGCTTGCCATTACTAAGCAAGTAGTAGACCAAACCAATGGGCAAATACCTGTGGTGGCAACCGGAACATTAGGCGGCACAATAGCACAACAGGCAGACTTCGTAAAAAAAATATATGATACTGGCGTTCAGGCTGTAATTGTTATTACAAGCCAGATTGCACAGGAAAACGAATCAGATGCTATTTTTATAGAACGTATGCACGAGCTAATGAATCTGACACCCGATATCCCGTTAGGTTTTTATGAATGCCCCGTGCCTTATAAACGCCTGATAAATACTTCAATACTGGCCGAATTATTGCCTTCCAAACGCCTTATCTACCACAAAGATACTTGTCTGGACGAAACCGAAGTTAAACGCCGTCTTGCTGTTGCACAGGGCTATAACTTTGGTTTATATGATGCCTACATGGTAAATGCGGTGTCGTCGCTAAGAGCCGGAGCAGCAGGGTTGTCATGTATACAAGGGAATATTTATCCTGAACTGATTGTCTGGATTTGTAAATACTTTAATGATGCGTCGAAACAGGAAGCAGTCGAAAAAGTACAACAATTCTTTACCGACTCTATGGAGGTTGTTCACTCGGCGTATCCGACTATTGCCAAATATAGCTTACAGAAAAGAGGGTTCCCTATTTCTACGTACACTCGTAGAAAAATAGACCCCCTAACACAGGACCTGAAAGAAAAAATGGATGACTTACTGATTACAATTGATAATTTACACAACGATTTAGGAATTAAACCTGTCTATCAACCCGTTTTCGCCTGATTTATAACACAGTTAAAAACAAATGCAAAAGTGACGTCTCCGGTAATTATTGCCGGAGATTTTTTTGTTAGTATAGTTGAGTATACTATCATTAGAGTAATTCTGGCAACGAACTAAATAAGTTTTGTGTTAGGTAATAATAAAGATTAATAAACAAATGAGTATACTTAAATTAGGCATTCTTGACCAATCAATTGTTACGCAAGGCAAAACGGCACGTCAGGCCATAGAAGAAACAATTGCTACCGCAAAACTGGCAGAAAAACTTGGCTTTAACCGTTTTTGGGTGTCAGAGCATCATAACTCTTCTTTTATTGCAGGCTCAACCCCTGAAGTATTAATGGTAAAGCTGGCCGACGAAACCAGACACATCCGAATTGGTTCTGGTGGTGTTATGTTACCTAACCATAGTGCCTTAAAAGTGGCCGAAAACTTTCGGATGCTGGAAACGCTCTTTCCGGGTCGTATTGATTTAGGGATAGGCAGAGCGCCGGGTGGCGACAGAATAACCGCCGCATTTTTAAATCCTGCCAACGATTTCAGTGAAGAAAGCTACCTCCAACAACTGGCCTATCTGCAACATTTTTTTAGCGATACCGCCGCAACAAAATATGGGCCTGTTCTGGCCGTGCCACAAGCAACCTCAACACCTGAACAGTGGATATTGAGTTCGAGTGGGGGAAGCAGCAAGATAGCCGCACAATTTGGGATGGGGCTGGCTGTTGCCCGATTCATTAATGGCTTTGCTCAGCCAGATATTGTAGATACGTATCGCAAACACTTTGAGCCTTCGGCACAATTATCAGCACCCCATGCCGTTTTATCCATTTCAGTTCTTTGTGGAGAAACAGAAGCTGAAGCCCTGAAAATGCGTAAATTTCTTGATTACGTACTGGTACAGTTTGAGCAAGGCAAATTCGATAACTTCGGCGATGAAAAGTTTATTGATAATTACCAGTTTTCGTTAGCCGAGCAAGAACGTATTCATAGAAACAGAGGCAGGGTTATTTCAGGAACTAAAGAAGAAGTAAAAGAAAAATTACAGGTACTTGCCAACGATTTTGGAGTTGACGAAATCATTGTTTCAACAATGGCTAATAATGCAGAAAACCGGAAACGCTCTTTTGAGCTACTGGCCGAGGCGTTTAACTTAAAAGCAGTGGCATAATTTTTTAGCGTATTATAATAGGGGTAAAACGGCTAAAAGTTGTCGTTAAATAAAAATTATATAAAATAATTGTCAAATCAGAATGTGAAGTTGTAGATTAGTTTTTAATTAAAAATAGCGTTTTCTTAGCCAGAACTAAAGATTGTTGAGTAATTTCGGTCCATCAATGTGTGCTTTTGTCTGTGAAACTACATGATTCACACGTTCGTTAAAATTTCCTATTATGATGCCTAAAATCGTTCGAGTAGCTTTAATACTATTGGGTGCTTTTATTTTGCTTCTGGCAGGAGTAGCGGGGTGGGTGTATTATCATCAGGGCGAACTCTTCGGGCGTTTAAAAAGCCTCGTTAACGAACGTATTGACGGCACTCTCGAAATACGTGACTTTAAATTTACCCCTTTTCAGAATGGCGTCGGATTTACCTTCTCGCTTTTGGGAGTTAAGCTGAATGACAAATATTTTGACACTCATAAGACCAACCTCATTGAAGCAGGGGTAATTAATGTTACCTTAGAAACACAAGCATTAATAAGAGGTAAGTTACAGATTCATAGCCTGAAATTTGCCAATGGCAGACTTAACGTTTTTAAAAGAAAAGATGGATTCACAAATCTTTCCATCTTTTCTTCAAAAAAGGATAGCTCTAGCGTATCAACAGGAAAAAACAATACCAATGCTTTAAAAGAACTGGAAGAAATATCGTTTAAGGATTTTCAGATTCAGTATGCCGATTCTCTACTTGAAAAATTTTATGGGGCAGATTTCCACAAGTTTGAAATAGATGTTTCGTATGCAAACGGTGTCTGGGAAACCGAAAGCAAAGGGGACTTATATTTTAAAGGACTAATTTTTAATCCGGCCAAAGGTGGTTTCCTGATTAATCAGGAGGCCGAACTACAATTAAAAGCGAATTACAACGAAAAAGATAAAACATTAAGCATATTACCCTCACAACTCGAAGTTTCTACAAAAGACAAAATTAAGCTCTGGGGACAATTTAACTTCGCCGAAGATAAACGGAACTTGCAATTAAACTTTGCTACGCAGGATATTCAGCTTAGTAACGCCCTGAAATTATTGACCCAACATCTCGAAAAAGTTGTCGGACGAATCAGGATTGACCCATTAGTAACGGCTGAAGTGCATCTGAATGGAAAATTTGGTGAGCGTATACCAAAGGTGGATATTAATTTCGATGCCAAAGCATTTCAGTACCGCCTGCGTGTGGGGCTTTTGCGAGAACTAAGCACAACGGGTACTTTTACTAACCATGCCGATACCACCAAGCCTGTGGGCGATGCTAATACCAGAATTATCGGGAACAATATCAAGGGCTTTTTTGAGTCAATTCCTGTGCAGGGAAATATCGTTATCAATGACTTAGAACAGGCACTGGCAGAAATTAATTGTACCTTGCAGGCCGATGTTGCATCGCTAAATGCACTTCTGGACCCTGACCGTTATCAGGTAAAGCAAGGCAAGGCAATAATGAAAATGACTTATAAGGGCAATATCAAGAACTTTTTTGATACCAATACAAAAAAACTTAATGGCCTTTTATACGGTAATGTTTCTTTACAGAATCTGGGTATTATGTATTTACCACAAAAAGTAAGTATAAATCAGATACACGGCGATGTGGCCTTTAATGGAGAAGAAGTGAGTATTCCTAATATTCAGTTATATGATGGACTCAACAAGCTGTACATAAACGGGCGCATTACGGGGCTGTTTCCGTATTTATATATGGAAAACTATCCGTTAAAAGCTATGGTGAATATCAAAATTCCTGATTGGCAACTGAACTGGTTGAAAGTGTTATTGAACCTTGACCACTCACGCCCTAAGGGAAATAAAAATTCTAAATTTGCGCTTTCGGCCTTACTCGATAAAGCCATAGATAATATCGGAATAGAAGCAACGCTTGAGGCAAATCGTTTCAGATATAACCGTTTTTCGGCTCAGAATCTGAAAGGGAAAATGACCCTGAGTGCCGACAAAATACAACTCAATAATTTTTCGATGGATGCTTTTGGTGGGAAATTCCAGCTTGTAGGAACCATGAATCAACTTCGCTCGGCTAGGCCCATCAAACTGAATGTAAATGCCCAACTAACTAATACAGACGTGAAGTCGGTTTTTTCTTCCTTCAATAATTTTGGACAGTATACGCTTACCGACCGTAATATTAAAGGGAAACTCAATAGTACATTTAAATTTACGGCCGACCTAAAAAATGATGTGTCGCTGGTGCCTAATTCTGTGGACGGAAAACTATCGGTTGAATTAACAGATGCTGAGATTATTGATTTTGACCCTTTTCTGAAAATGAAAAGGTTTATATTCAGAAACCGCCAGTTAGAACACGTTCAATTTGCTCCTATTGTTAACGATTTCGTGATTAAGGGTAAAGAAGTAGAAGTAAAGAAAATGCAGATTGAAAGTAACGTACTAACTTTCTTTCTGGATGGAATTTATAGCCTCGGAGATAAAACCGACCTTAATATTCAGATTCCATTGAGTAATCTGCGCAAAAGAGATTCTACTTATCAGTTTAAAGAATATGACCCCGATACCATTGGGTCAAATATCTTTTTGAAAGCCATTGAAGAAAATGGAAAAGTGAATATCAAATATGTGATGAAAAAGAAAGCCCGAAAGGTACCTTTCAGAGCTTTCCGATAAATATTTGTTTGGCTTTTCCTATCAGACGATTAAACGCAATTGTTTTACCATCGTGTGAAATAACAAGATTAGTCGGAGATGGGGCCGTAGGAGCTGTTAAGACCTTGTGCCGTTTCTCAAATGTTTCGTTTGTTGTTGTACAACTTACAATACTACCATTATGAACATAATAAAGGGTTTTGCCTGATGGATGCCAACGCACGTTGCCTTCAACCGCACTTTCATGATAAGTAACCTGTGTAAGGTTTTTACCCTCAGGATTGATAGTAAATATCTGCAGAATGCCTTTGTTGTCTTTTGCCAGAAAAGCTAATGATTGCCCGTCAGGAGATGTTCTGACAATACCTACACAGCCCGGCTGATTACTATCGGCCGTAAAAGTTAAACGTCTTTGAACAGTTCCTTTCGGAGGCATGGGCATGGTGGTGGCAGTACCTTCTAATGGGCCTGATTCTCCGGCAATGCTTATGTCGTCAGGAATATCTACTATAAAAACTTCATCTACATTTTTGCCATTTTTATCTTTTACGGTTCCAATAAAAGCACGGGCTATCTGGCGTGAGCCATCAGGTTTTTCATAGCCCTTAGCACCTACCCAACTATCGCCTGCGGCGTGGCTAATTTCATCTGAGCCAGCTTGTGGGGTAGGAGTAACTTTTACTACCAGCGCACTGAACCATTCGCCTGAAATGTTTTCACCTGTGGCATCTTTTTCCAAAATTACGGGAGTAGTTTTCTTCGACACGCCAATTGTACGAAGATTATGTTTCTGACCTGTCGAGTCTTCGAGGGCCTTCATAACGGCATCGTTATATGTATAACCAATCCATTGGCCATCTCCGCTCCATTCGTGGCGGTGAGTGCCTCCGCGTAAGGCTCCTTTCGTGTAGGGTGGGGTTATATCGCGAGCATCCATAAAAATACGTCTGCCTGCGAGATTCTCGTCAATAATTACACCCGTGCGTCGCCATTGCTGATATGGATTTGCCTCTGTAACACTTGGCAAACCATGAATAAATACTACTGCATTGGCTACCGGCGAATAACTGACAGCCCCTGCACCCGGCCCCCAAGGTTGGTTGTTTGTTACTTCATAAACAATCTTTTTTTCGCCAGATGAAATATTTACCTTTTCGATGCGGGCTGAGGCCGCAATGCCGCCTTCGTCGGTTCGGGTATCGTATACCAGCCATTGGTTATATGGCGAGAAATTATCATTGTTATCCAAGTCATGATGATAATTCGGGTCATTTGTAAGCTGCTTCTCGTTCATATACGCCATTTTGGTACAAGCTGATAAGGATAAAACAAAGGTCAAAAGTAAATATTTCATTGGCTTGCTGCTGATTTTTTTTGATTCTACTTCTCAGGCGCACTAATTACACCCAAATATCTTCCTAACCAATAAGGTAATAGCCAGATGTCTCCGGCACTATGTTCAGAAGTACCATTCCCTCCTTTGCGGTCCAGACTGAACATATTGCCATTGTGGCGTTGAATCGGGCGTTCGTCGGGTGGAAGTACCTCTTTAGTTGTCTGATTACGGAAGTTTGGTGCAATCTTTTCAATATCTTTTCTGTGGCTGTTCATAATTACCCAGTCAACTAGGTCAAGCGGATGCTCACGTAAATACCATGCTGCCTCGTTTAAATCGAACTCTTTTGTACCTGTTAATGCTGTGAAAATATTCCAAGCACCCTCTTTTTCGGGGCGTTCGGCTTGCCAGTGGTCAATAATTGCTTTTTTGTAAGCGGCTTTCAGTGTATCGTTAAGGGCATAACGATATAAACCCCAATAGCCTACAAAATACATTTCGTCATCAGAGTGGTTCCAACCGTCCGACATGTGCTTGCTGTGGTCATCGGCATCTTCTGGTGCTTTACCAATAATACTCATCGGGCGCATCAGGTTTTCATAATACCCGTGTTTTGTCATTAGTTCAAATGCCTTTTGCTTATACTTCTCTTTTTTAGTGAAATGGTAAGCTGTTTGAAGCATAGCTACGATATTTGACGAATTGAGCTTTCGGTCACCGACATTAATCGGGAAGGCATTCACATATTCAGGATTCCAACGACCCCACTGTGTAGGTTTGCCATTATAATCAATCAGATACATATCGTTTTTGATGATATGGCTCATTAGGGTATCAATCAATGTAATAGCACGTTTCTTGATAACTGGCTCCTGTATTAACTCAGCCATTGCACCAAAGGCAAATATATGCCCGATTACCTCGTCACTACTGGTAGTGGCTTTCCAGTCCCACTCAGGGTCGGCCGAATGTTGCCAGCGTTCAGGGTCAGAAAGTTGGTCGATATAACCACTTCTTTCAAAAGACCGTGACGGAAACCCCGGAATACCATTTACGGTATATAAACGCTCCATAGCATCAAGCGATTCAACACAATTCTGAAGTGCTTCAGGGTCTTTGGTTACGGCATATCTGAATATTTCTCCTCCCAGATACATCGATGTCCACAAACCGTCATTATCAGAGTCAGACAGATAACCAGTGCTTAGGTTTCCTTTTTCCATGCGGCTCACAGAGGCGTTAAATCCATTACGAATATGGCGGCTGCGCACTTGTTTGTCGTAGAAAACAGCTTTATCATGCAAGGTCATTTTCTTGAAACAGATTTGGCCAAGCCCTTCGGTAGTTAGTACCAGAACAGAGTTTTCAGGGCCTTCTGCAATGTTTGTCACGGTATTGCCCGGCAGCCAGCGTTCGCCATTATAGTAGTCAAACTTACCATCGGCACGTAAGGCAAAAGCACCATTAACAGACCCAAACCAGAATTTATCACCAATTACTTTTACATCTGTGATTTCGGTTACAGGTAATTTCTGGTTTTTACTGCCTATTTGTTTTTTAGTAGTGGCGTCAAGAGTAATAATGCCATCTTTGGTTCCTATAATTATTTGTTTACCGTTTGTATCAAATGCAGTGAAATCAGTGCCTTCAAAAACTTTTGTAAATTTTGAGCCTGATAGCGAAGATAATGACTTTTTGCCCAAAATCCAGAAGGTATCGTTGCTTGGTTGGTAACGTAAAGAAATAACCTCGTCGCCGTCAAGGTTGCCTTTCCAGATAGTTTTAGAGTCTTTAACCAACTGCAAAGACTTGCCGTCTGATACAAGAAAAGCGAAGTCTTTGCCACCGACAAATGAACTGGCTTTGGTTAAATCGTGTTTGTTAAACAATTTACCTGCCCATGCATTGCTTAAAACGGCTTTGTCGTCAAGCAACACGAACTGATTCTGGTAGCTGCTTAAACCCTGAATGTTTTTGCTTCCGATAGTCCGGTAAGTTTTATCGGCTTCTAAAGAGCCGGGGTATAAAAATTGCCCATCATGTGCGTGTAATAATCCTGCCGATGAAAAGATTTTAATATTGCCGTTTCTATCGCTGGCGGCCTCAATAAGTTTAGCATTGCCTGATTTTGCATAATACTTAATGCTGTAATCTTGCCAATAGGGTTTGTCATGATACACAGGTTGTGCTTTAGTAGTTGTTGGCTTTTGCGCATAGGAGGCTAGTCCTATAAAAGCAAGACAAATAAAAATGTAAGAAGATACTCTCATAAGAATGTAAGGTAATTGATTAGTATTTTGTGTGTTAACAGGATTTTTACTTGATTTTTTGCGGGTCAACCACCGCGTATTTGATTGATTTTCTATTGTTTTCTAAATGATATGAATACGTAAGATGCAGTAAGCCATCTTTGGTTTGAATGAGCGAAGGGTAAGAAAAGCCTCCTTTTTTGGGTTCGGCATCTTCCAAATGTATTTTCCATTTCCAGTTTTTACCTTCGTCGTCAGATAGGTACAAGCTCAAACGATAACGGCCGTCGTAAATATCATTACCCAGAAATGCCCATTTACCATCATTCAGCACCAGCAATTCAACACTGGCCGTATTAGGGATATCTGTTTTAACAGAGCCTAACCAACTTTCGCCTTTATCGCTTGATTCACTGATATGCACACGTGTGGGGCTGTCGCCGCTGTCACGCATATAAGCAACCAGATTACCATTTTTTTTCTGAACTACTGCGGGCTGAATAGGGCCACGGCCTACAAGGGGTAAGCTTGGGTGCCAGGTGGTACCTTTATCGTCCGAAATAGCCATCATTGACATATTGAAGCCATCAGAATAGAGCGGTAATACAATACGGCCGTTTTCCATAAGCAGAGGTTTTATTCGGGTCATCCAACCTATACTACGTTTGGTAGCATCGGTACTGGCGTTAATAATCATGTCGTCATATTTAGGGGCATAGCCAGCCCAACCAGCATGATTTTCAGTCAGTGTTTTGAATTTTGAAGCTACCTCTTTTGCAAATTCATCGCTCGGCTTTAACAAGATGTTATCCTGCCAGTTCCATACAGGAGCCGCGTCGGTGTTATAATCAACAGAGGTTCTGACCCTTAAAATTGATTGCTCCCACTTATTAGCTTGTACGGCTATCCAGACCAGAAAAAGTTTATTATCCTGATTCAGAAATAATACCGGATTACAGTCGGGCAAATTCGGAGTATCTGCCATCAGAAAAGGTTCACTCCATATTTTTGTGCCTTTTTTTAAGCGTGCCCCCATTATTTTTACGTCGTCGGCTGTGCGTTCGCCACTTCCCTGAAACCATACTGCCAGAAAATCACCATTAGGTAAACTCACAATACTGCTGCCATGTACGTGCTTTTCCTGTACCGGAAAAATCAGACTGGTTTGTAATATAGCCGGATGCTGGGCATATATAAGCTGAATATTTAAGAAGAACAGTAGTGTAGCTACAAATACTTTTTTCATTAAAGTTTTATGATTTGAACAAATAATTACTAATTGTTTGGATTTCCTAAGGCATTACTTTACTTTTTTTCGTCTTTCCATCAAATCACGGAAAGTAGTCAGAATGATACCTTCTGATTCGATATAGGCTTTTAACTCAGGGCTCATCATCGATAACATATCGGCATATCTTGAACCCCCTGACCCACTAATGTACTGGAAGGCATCGGTTATATCGCTGCTATGGACAATCATCATGGCTACACCCGGTTGCATATTTTTCAGGGTTTCTATAAATTTTTGTGCTTTATATTTCCCCCATGCTTCGGGTGTAATGTTGTTGCCTTCCGGTTTCCAGTCGCCGCTAATGGTGTGTAAGTCGTCTAAGACTGGTAAACCTGCTTTCCAGAGCATTTCGCCTACTGCTTTGGCTTGTTTAGTAATAGCTGGTTCAGGAAGTTGCATTCCTTCTTTCCATTGTCCTTTAGCTTTCAGGCTCTTAATGACCGGAGCATTCAGGCATTCGACCAGTAATTTATTATTACCGCCCGGAAACATGACAGGGATACCGTTTTCAATGCCTACTTTGATGTATCTTTCAAGAAAAGGTTGATGTGCAAAGAGTGTACCCATGTGCGAATCGAGGTGGGTAGGTTTTAAGCCTATTTTTTGTGCGCGGGCAAGTTGTGCTCTTATTTCTTTTTCAACTTCGTCGGCTGAAGCATTTTTTACTACCTGCTCAACAGTATGCCACATACAGGCTTCGTCATCTACCAGACCCGGGGCATTCTGGAAGCCAGCTACTGGAGCCCAGCGATAATCTTTCCATTCAGACGTAAGTGTAAGATGCAGACCTGCGTCGAGGTTTGGATTTTTTTTCTGAATATAGTTTTTGATAAAACTAGGTGCCCACGGGCAGGGCATCATGATGCTGCAAGACGTAGCAACGCCCTGCTCAAGTGATTTGATTGCCCCCTGATTAGAGGAGTACGACATCCCGCAATCATCAACATGGAAAATAACCACTTTTTTGCCTTTCGGGAAGCCCAGTTTTTCGGCATACGTTTCCTGAGCCTGTGCAAAAAGGCTTGTGCCAATCAGAAACGTTGTTAATAGTTGTATTCTTAGCTTTAACATTGTATAAAAGTTTTATTGAATCATATTTAAATACCGGCCCATCCAATACGGTAGAAGCCAGAAAACAGGCTCTCTTTCTACCTGTGGGTCGCCGCCTTTGGCATCCCATGGGTTTTTGTCCCAGCGTACAGTTTTTCGGATACTGGCAGGAGGAAGTTTGGATACCTGTTGCTCGTCCAACACAATGCTCCGTACAAGTTGTATATCTTCGCGTTTGGTGTGGTCAATGTGCCAGTCGACTAAATCAAGAGGTGTATCTTTCAGGAAATCGACTGAGTTAGTAATTGCTGCCTGTTTTTGGCGCGAATAGCAATAAATAAAATTGATAAGCGGGTTATGGTCGTCTTTGCGTTTCAGAAACCAATCATCAATGTGTTTCTGATAAAAAGCTAGTTTTTCAGGGTCGGTTTCGCATTTTAATAAAATAGGGTAGAGGTACGCTTGCAGCATGGTATCAAAATAAATAAACCACGCCCGATTCTGGTTAGGCACCTGAGCCATGTTATCGAGGTAATGCTCTTCCTTGATAAGCCTTAAATACTGTTTCTGATATTTTTCGTCTTTGGTTATGTGGTGGGCAAATTTCAGAAAAGCCAGCATTTCCATTGAATTCTGACTTTGGTCTGGAGCCCATTCAGGGTCGCGGTTCAGTTGTTCCGGCGACCACACCGACCACCGTGTTGGTTTGCCATCAATATCTATAAAATTGAAATTATGTTTTATCAGATAATCAACAATACGGCTTACGTGTTTTCTGATAATGACTCTCTCGGCCTCATCGGCTACTAGTTCGTAGTAAAAGAAATACCCAAAGATATGCCCACACATTTCGTCGCTGCTGGTATCGCCTTTCCACAACCATTTTCCGTCTTTCGATTTCCGCCAGCGTATTTCAACAGGCTTAAAACGTGGTTCTTTTACCTGCTCGTCGGCCAGTTGTCGGGCAGTAAAAGCTCGGTTGCCGTCATGTACAAAACTCCATGACGATGGCACAATGGTGCGGGCAAAAAAACCTTCGGTATCGGTTACTTCCTGTAATTGTTTCAAAAAACCAAATGCTTTACGGGCATTTTCTTTTGCTACGGGGTTTTTGGTAGCGGCATACCTGAAAGATTCCATTGCCAGATAATTACCTGTATACTCGCCGTCGTTGTCGTCATCTTCGGGTTGCCATGAAGTGATATCCCCAGCTATGCGTAAATGGCATTGTCCGGCAATCCAAGGGGCGCGTATATGGCGTTTCATGAGCACATCCATAAAGAAATCGTTCTTCTGAGCCAGCGTTATTTGTCTTTTTTTAATGGCACTTACCCCTTTAGGAGTTGCTACCCAAGCATTTCCGGCGTTATCAAAGGCAATATCGTTTACATGGTCGTCGAGCAGCCAGCGGCGGCTGAATAGCATTGAATAAGTGCTATCGGGTGGGTTTCCATAAGGCGGGTAACGTACAACGCCCTGTTCGGTGCCAATCCATAATTTGCCATCGGGGGCATTTTCAACACAGGTAACAAAAACCGTAGGCAACCCTTGTTTTGGTGTAATTTCTCGTAGTTTAAGTTCTTTTTTAAGGACACTTACGCCTCCCAAGCCCCCTGCCCAAAGATTTTGGTTACTATCAAGCGCAATTCCCTTTATGTAGCCACTTATGACATACTCTTTATTTCTGTAAAACTGGGTTGCTTTAGGTGAGGTATGATACAAACCTACATCGCTGGCAATCCAAAGCCCGCCTTCATTATCTGAAATAACATCTCTGATAGAGCGGGGCAACTGGTAACCTTCTTTAGTAGCCTGTGGTTTACTGAATGTTTGCCCATTAAATAGCCATATTCCGTTTGGTCCTAGTGCATATACCCCTTCTTTGGCTATACAAATGGCCGATATAGGGCCGGTTACACCTGTTATTTTTTCTAATGTAGCATTTTTATAACGATAAATACCATCCCAGTTGCCTAGCCATACATCGTTTGTTGTGGTGTCAGCCGCTACTGAGAAAGCAGGGCCTTTGCTTTCTCCGTTCAGCATTGATGTCCAGTTAGCTTCATTGGCTTTTTTTATGAAAATGCCCGAAGCAGTAGCTACCCATACATTCTGAGCCTTATCAACTGCAATGCTTCTTACTTCGTTTTCTTCGGGGTTGGCACTTATTGGGTAAGCTTCGTGGTATTCCTGCCAGAAAGGGGTGTCTTTATAGACAGCGGAAGAATCTTGCGTTTGAGTTGATTTACAGGTACATACAAAGCAAACCACCAGAATGCTCCCTGATAAACGTAACCAGTTTTTGAATAATGGGCCAAATGGGGTTGTAACGCTCATAGTATTGCTTTAAATCAGCGTATAAAATTATTTTGTTCTGAATAACATTTTACTTACTAAATGAATACGGCAGGGCATCTTTACCCACTCCCCAGTTTTTATTAGGGTTTGGCCCCATTTCAAAAACCAGTTCGCCTCCGGCCATTATTTCTGACTGGTCTATGTAACAGCGGTTAAATGGCTTACCGTTTAATGTAGCCGACTGTATGTATCTGTTTTGTGCCTTATTATTATGGGCGATAATGCTGAATGTTTTGTCATTTTTTACCTCTAATTCAACCTTATCAAATAAAGGGCTTCCAATAGCATATTGGCTGCTACCGGGTGTAACGGCATAAATACCCATGCTACTTAAAACAAACCACGACGACAACGACCCCATATCTTCGTTACCACAAAGACCACCTGCCCCTGTTCTGTAAAATCTTTGCATAATTTCGCGTGTCCAGTACTGGGTTTTCCATGGGCTTGAGGCATAGTTATACAAATAGGCTACATGGTGCGAAGGTTGATTGCCATGTACATATTGCCCTATGGTGCCTACTACGCCTACATATTTAGGTTCGCTGATAGAGGCATCCATGGCAAAGAAGGTGTCCAGCCGTTTATTGAAAGCCTCGTTGCCCCCTAAGAGGTTAACCAGTCCTTTGGCATCATGCTGAACCGACCATAAATATTGCCATGCGTTTGATTCTGTATAATGGCGATTCGGACGACGACCCACCAGCAGAGGGTCGAAATAACGATAATAATGATGTTTGCCAACCGAATCTATGGCTTGTTGATTATTACCCTTTTCAGGTAGCCATGTGCCATTTTTCATGCGTGGGCGCATAAATTGTGTAGTTGGGTCATATACGTTGTGGTAGTTCTGAGCGCGTTTATAAAACAAGGCAGCATCGTCTTTTTTACCGAGAGCATCGGCAAGTTGGGCAATACACCAATCGTTATAGGCTAGTTCGAGCGTATTTGGCACTGATTCTGTTACTACGTCGCAAGGAGCATAACCCAGACTCATATAATCGGCCAACCCTGAACGGCCTGCCGAAGCAGGAAAAGGGGCAGGGGGTTGCTCAAGAGCTTTGCGGCGCATGGCGGCATATAAGCCTTCAATGTTCCAGTCTCTATATCCTTTTATATAAGCATCAACAATTACAGGCACCAGATGGTCGCCTACCATACCTTGCCCGAATACATTTCTGAAATGTTGTGCAGGTAGCCAGCCATACTCCGACGTTTTGGCTGCAATAGATTTCACAATATCATTTACATGTGCAGGCGCAATAAGCGTAAGCAAAGGGTGTTGGCTTCGGTAGGTATCCCAGCATGAAAAGTTTGGATAAAAATCAAATCCTTTAGCCGTGTGGATTTTATTATCCATACCCATATACTGGCCATCCGTATCCTGCCCAATATATTGAGCCAACAGGCTGTGATAAACCGCTGTATAAAAAGTTTGTTTTTGTGCTTCGTTATCGCTGCTGACATTTATTTTTTTCAATTCTTCATTCCATGTATGGTACGCATCGGTTTTTACTTTATCAAAATCCCAGTTCGGAACTTCTGCTTGCAGGTTCTTTCGGGCCCCTTCAATGCTTACGAACGAAATCCCTACTTTTACCAGTATTTGTTCGGCTTCTTTGGTTGAGTAGCTTACAAATGCGCCTACGTTTTTGCCTTTTTCTTCATTTTTGTAAGGCCAATAGCCCTCTGCCGACTCGGGTGTAATATAGTCAGCATCCCAAGTACCATAATAATCGAACGGGCGGCTGAATTTAGCTACAAAATATACCATAGTTCCATTGGCATCTTTATAGCCTTCAATGGTTGAATCACCTGCTATTTTCAAGATGGAATTACCACTTTTGTCATCGTTGCCTATTTCATGCCCTAAGTCGAGAAGTATATTGGCGCGTCTGGCTTTCGGGAAGGTATAGCGGTGCATTCCAACACGCTTGGTGGCAGTAAGTTCGGCTTTAATATTACCATCTTTGAGTAATACACTGTAATACCCGGGCATAGCCTTTTCGTCAGCTTTGTTGTATCTTGAGCGGTAGCCCGAGTCTGGGTTTTCTTTTGTTCCGGGGCTAGTTTGTAATTTATCGGTTACAGTAGGCATTAACAGAATGTCGCCGCCTGATGTCATACCAACGCCACTGAAATGCGTATGGCTGAATCCGGCAATTGAACTATCGGCATAGCTATAACCGCTGCTGTATGTCCAGCCTTTGGTGTCATGGTCAGGGCTAAGCTGAATCAAGCCATAGGGCACTACTGCTCCCGGAAAAGTATGTCCGAAAAAATCAGTACCCAGAAATGGGTCAACGTAATCTGCGGGGTCTTTATCTTTACCACGTGAGCATGACTGTATGCTTAAAGTACCGATGATAGCAACAGCACATAAGCAGAAACTACAAGTTTTTTTCAGGGTTGAATATTTTAATGAACGCGTATTCATACAAAGCAGCAAAACTCAGATTGGTTTTATAATATAATTATGAAATAAGTACTTCAAGAAAGCGTTTCAAGACTATTGCGGAGTTAAAAAAAACAATAATTTGCTGTTTTTTCTGTTGGTACAATTGATGATTCTTTACGTATTAAAGAATATATCTCATTTTAAACGATGAATAACCTCATGCGCACATTCTTATCAATCTTTGCCTTTGTATGCCTGATGTCGGTTCAGGCTTGGAGTATAGAGCCTTTTTTACAGGATTCAACCTATAAGCAGCACCTTAATTTGACCTATGGCCCTGCCGAGGGCAATGGCAACCTGTTAGACTTATATCTACCTGTTAATCATTCAACTAATACGCGTCTGATTGTTTATGTACACGGTGGGTCGTGGAAATGGGGTAGTAAAAACGATTTTCCGAAAATGCTCATTAACACACTTACTGCAAAAGGTTATGGGCTTGTGTCGCTCAATTATCGTCTGTTGCGTGAGGGTAACAACCGTTTTCCTGTACAAATAGAAGACCTGAAAAATGCTTGTGCTTTCCTGACAGCCAATGCTGCCAGTTATGGGTATAACGGAAACGAGTTTGCACTATTAGGGGTGAGTGCTGGTGCGCACTTATCCTTATTATATACTTATAAATATGATAAGGGGAAACAGATAAAAACTATTATCGATATTGTTGGCCCCACAGACCTCACAGACAAGGCTTTCAGAGAAAACCCATCGGCAGGAAATATTATTAATCAGTTTCTGGGCGATACTGACCCTAAAGCTCAGATTGCCAAAGATGCTAGCCCTATTTATTATATAAATAAAGATACCGCCGTACCTACTATTCTGTTTCATGGTGAAAGCGATGAACTGGTACATGTGGGTCAGGCTAAGGAATTATATAAAAAATTACAATCGTTCGGTATTCTGTCACAACTGGAACTATATCCTAACGAAACCCATGAAATGAAAAAAAGCCTTCTGAATATTTATACCAAACTTGGTATCTGGTTGCAGAAAGTGTATCCGGCTCAATAAGTATTTAACGTTATTTTTCGGTAAGGCGGTTATATTTTTTCATGATGGCCTTTAACCTGTCATGTGGAATACCGAAGTATTTATTGCCATTAATACCTTCCATGTCGTCGGCAGCTACTAAAGCATTGATAATAGCTTCTTCGGTAGCTTCAACGGTAGCTTTAAAAACGGGGTCAAGATGCCACTTCGGAAGTACCCGCCAGACTTCCTCTGTATTATCCTTATTATATATAGGCAAGGCTGTCGAAAATGCCAGAAAAATCTCGCCTGAGCCATGATGCGAAAACGTGCCTGTACGGGCAATACCATGGGTTACTCGTTTCGTAACTAGTTTCAGTTGGTTGGCTAATAAGGGGGCATTGGTTGCTACAATAGCAATGATGGAACCATCTTTTCTTTTATCCTTATTTATAAGGGGCATCAGGTCCTGAATTTCTTTGCCCACAGGCACGCCTGCAATGGTTAGTTCGGTACGCCGGCCGAAATTAGCCTGCACAAATACTCCGACGGTATATTGTACCGAGTCAATCATAAATACTCTCGAAGCAGTGCCGCTACCACCTTTGAAACTATACAGTGCCATGCCTGTACCACCGCCCACATTGCCCTCAGGTATTTTGCCGCTTTTGGCGTGGTTTAAGGCATCCCACACGTGTTCTTTTTTTACATGAAAACCATTAATGTCGTTCAGAGCGCCATCCCATGTTTCTCCAACCACCGGAAGCCCGAAAGAATAATCGACAAAATCTCCCTTCGAGAATTTTTTAAAACACCATTCTCCGATTGCATCCTTTACTATACCTACACTATTAGTGTTTGTAATGCCAATGGGGCCATAGCCCATGCCAAAGTCATCGATTGATGGAAGGCCCGTTAACTCCCCATCCCCATTGAGCGAAAACCAAGCTGCCGGATAGCTGGTATCTGTTTTGCCTTTAGGGAGAATTACAGTTACGCCTGTTCGTACGGGGCCTTTGCCCGTTTTTAACTCACCCGAACCGCTGATAAGCGTATGGTAACCTACTTCTACACCCGGCACGTCAGTAATAGTATTGTTGATGCCTGTTATGCCATCAAAAGGAATGCCTAAATCTCTGGCGCGGGGTTTTTGTGCCATTGCCTGAAATGATAATACAGACAGGATAATAAATATTTTTTTCATACGGAAAATGAGGATTCTGCTCTAAAAATAGCACAAATGTTATTAGGTTAAAAACATTGCTTTGTAAGGCGTAACAACACCCATAATTTTATGAAACTGTTATTAAAAAGGGGGGCAATTTTAGCTTAAAGTTAATAATTCAGGGGTGTGCGTTTTTTGAGGATTATTTTACGTAATATGCGAATATACTCTGTAAAAATCCTTGTATATTTATTTCATAATTCAACCAGCTGTAAAATTCCTATAAAACTTTGCTGATTTTTGACTGCATTTGGGTGCCATTTTAATTAATCATTTTACTTTTTAAAGAATAAAAACTGGCAGCATTTTTTACTGTAACGATATAATTATAAGAATTTTGAATTGGTATTATTGAGAGAATATTTTGCATTTATTGACGATTACAAGCATACTCTTTTTATATATTTTTTTTGACCCACTATCCTTACTTTAAGCTTACATCATGGAAGCATTAGATAACATCATTACTAAAGTCGCCGAAGGAGATAGCACGGCTTTTACAAAACTATACAATTACTATAAAGAGCCGGGTATCCGGTTTTCGATGGCCATTGTGAAAGATGAAGAAGAGGCCGAAAATATGCTGCATGAAGTTTTTATTAAGATATGGAATCGAAGAGACCAGATTAACCCTGAATTGAATTTCAATTCTTATATCTTCACTTGTTTGCGGAATATGGCTTTCGACTACCTGAAAAAAATGGAAAGAAACCAGCTTATGCAACAGCAATATATGCAGTTAATGGAAGAAGACCATTCAGGGAACTCAGACACCGAAGAGGCTAAGATAGTTTTGTTACGCAATGCGATGAATAGCTTACCGGCTAAACGTAAAATGATTTTAAAGCTAAATGTTGAAGACGGGAAATCGTATCAGGAAATTGCAGAAATGATGCGAATCTCGAAAAACACTGTTAAAAACCAGTTAGTTAAAGCCAAGCAATTTTTAAGAGGCAGTGTAGACCTGGCACTAGCCCTCTGAAATAATTTCCTCTATCAATAAATATTATATAATCATTATATAAACAGAGTAGTACATTTTGCCAATTCAAGAGTAATTCTGTAAAAATTAAAAACTAGAGTTACAATTCAATCTTCACTTTTAAAAAAACATATTATGAAGTTAAACTTTACTCTCCGAAGCATGCTTAGGGGTTTGGTTTTTTATGGATTCCTGCTAGGAGTTTGCGCTCCTTCCGCCTGGGCTCAGACCCGGACGGTGACAGGTAAGGTAACCTCCAAAGAGGATGGTTCGGCCATGCCCGGTGTAAACATTGTATTAAAAGGTACACAAAAAGGAACAAGTACAAATGCTAATGGTAACTACTCTATTGAAGTAAGTGGTAGCAATGCAGTACTTGTACTTTCTTTTGTAGGTTATGATGCTACTGAAATTGCCGTAGGCAACAGAAGCATTGTTGATGTAGAAATGAACGTAAGTTCTGAAAGCCTGAAAGAAGTAGTTGTAACAGCCTTAGGTATTAAACGTGAAGAAAAATCGTTAGGGTATTCTGTCGGCAAAGTTGACGGTAAAGATTTAAGCCGTATTACTAACGAAAACGTATTGAATGCCATGTCGGGCAAAGTTGCAGGGGTTGCTATTAACTCTACTGGTGCAACGGGTTCTTCGGTAAGTATGGTTATCAGAGGAGCAAAATCTTTGAGCAACGACAACCAACCATTGTTTGTAATAGATGGTGTACCGATTATTAACACACTTAATAACGTAGGGCAAATTGGTGGCGATAACCGCGTTGACTACGGTAACGCAATAGCTGACCTTAACCCTGATAACGTTGAGAGTGTATCAATCCTGAAAGGACCAAGTGCTGCTGCACTTTATGGTTCAAGAGCAGGTAATGGGGTTGTGATTATCACTACCAAAAACGGTTCAAAAGCAAAGAAAATGACTGTGAATCTGTCGACAAATACAGTTTTTGATATGCCGTACAGATTCCTTGATATGCACTCTAAATTTGCTACTGGTATTTTACCATTTACACCAGACAACAACCCATATCCGGGTGGTGTATTGGTAATTGATGAAGGCTCGGCCGGTGGTGTAGGCCCTGAATTGAACAAAGGCTATAAAGCCATTCAATGGAATAGCCCTAAAGATGCAAACGGTAAACAAATACCTACTGATTTGATTTCTCACCCTAACAACGTAAGAGATTTCGTACAAACTGGTATTACTACTACCAATGGTATTTCAATTGCTAACAGCAACGATTTCATGAACTACCGCATTGCCTACTCGAATATGACTAACCGTGGTATTATTCCCGGGGCAGACCTTTTCAAGAACTCGTTGGCTATTGCTACTGCTGTTAAATTGAGCAATAAGATAAGACTAAGCTCTAACATTGACCTGAGCCGTAACAACTCAAACAACCGTCCTGCGGGTGAAAGAGGTGCTAACCCATTACAATGGGCTTATGCGGTATCTCCACATATTGATATTAACGAACTGAAAGATTACTGGGTACCCGGCCAAGAAGGGTTGCAACAAAAATCACAGTCGGCTAAGAACTTCAACAACCCTTGGTTTCTTGCGCATGAGGTTAAAAATGCTTTTGAAAGAAACCGTGTATTCGGTAACATGAAGTTAGACTGGCAAATTACTCCTGAACTAAGCGTATTTGGTCGTTATGCTCTTGATACCTACGGTGAGAAAAGAGAAACAAAAATCTCGAGCAGCTACACTGCCGAACCAAGAGGTGCTTATGGTATCAGTAACCTTGCCCGTTATGAACAAAACATTGATATGTTAGCTACTTATAACAAAAGCCTGAAAGATTTCTCTTTCTCGGTTTCTGCTGGTGCTAACGCACGTAATACCAGATATGGCGATGTAACAAGCAAAAGCCGCAACGGTACAGGGTTAATTATTCCGGGCTTGTTTACTTTACAAAATATTGCCCCTGCTAACCTTGACTACACAAGCTATCTTTCAAGAAAAGTAGTTTATAGTGCTTACGGAATGGCTAATATTGGCTTTAAAGATATGGTATATCTGGATTTGACAGGCCGTAATGACTGGTCGAGCACACTACCTGTCGAAAACCGTTCTTATTTCTACCCATCAGCTTCATTGAGCTTATTGGTAAACGAATTATTTACAACTTCGTCGCCTAATCTTAATATGTTGAAGGTAAGAGCCGGTGTTGCTCAGGTAGGTAACGATACCAACCCTTACAGCTTATTAAATACTTTGGCTAGTAACGAAGCATGGAATGGTATTACTCGTTTGTCTAAATCAAGTACTATTCTGTTGCCAGACCTGAAACCTGAAATTTCTACTTCGTATGATTTAGGAGTTGACCTGACCATGTTTAAAAACAAACTGAGAATTTCGGGTACTTACTATGTGGTAGAAAACAGAAACCAGATTATCCCAACCAAATTGCCTCCTTCAACAGGTTATATCTCTAAAAACATTAATGCTGGTTTGTTAGTAAGTAAAGGTACTGAAATCACTATCGGTGGTACTCCGTTCGAGAAAAACGGCTGGAGACTTGACCTGACTGCTAACTTCTACAAAAATGCAACTACTATCAAAGAATTGTCGCCCGGTCTTGACTTCTATACTTTATGGACAGATGCCAAAGGTGGTGCTTGGACTTACGTAGGCGAGAAAATCGGTGATATTTATGATTCAGAGTTAGTAACAGTAAAAGACAAATCGTCTCCTTATTACGGTTACCCAATCCTTGACTCGGACGGTTCTTGGCAGTCTGTAAGTGCAAGTAATTCGCGTAACAAAATCGGTAACTTCAACCCTGACTTTATCATGGGTTTACAAGCGTCATTGTCATATAAAAACTTTAGCCTGAACATGACGTTCGACTGGAGACAAGGTGGTGATTTCGTTTCTCAAACTTATCGTTATAGTGAGTCTGACCTTAAGTCACAACGTTTCCTTGATAACCTGATTAACCCTAATGGTTTAACTGGTGATGCGCTTCGTAATTACCTGATTGATAACAACCTTGTAGTAGTAAACGGCAACAGATTTAACATTGTGGGTGGCCCTACTGCCGAATATGGCGGATTCCCATTCCAATATGGTGGTAAAACTTATATGTATGGCGTATTTAACCCTGGTGTAATTGCTCAATATGACGAAAGCGGAAAAATAATTGGTTATACTGAAAACCTTGGTGGCCCTGGTACTAAAATTATTCCTTATGGTGATAACTATCCATGGGACTTCACAAGAGCCGCTTTATTTGATGCCTCTTTCATTAAACTAAGAGAGATTTCATTAGGTTATGATTTACCAAGTGGCTTTGTGAAAAAACTAGGTTTACAAAATGCAAACGTTTCAGTATATAGCCGTAACATTATGTTATGGACAGCCGCTAAAATCGGTATCGACCCTGAAACAGCATTCCAACCACAAACCGGCGCACAAGCAGGTACTCAATTTAAACAAGGTATAGAAAGATACAACGTTACACCATGGGTTATTCCGGTGGGCTTTAAGCTGGGTGTAACCTTCTAAAAAATCTTAAACTCTGAAATCTAATGAAAAGCAGTTATAAAAAAATTATTGCATTTGTTTTTCTGTTCGCTGGTTTCTTCTCATGTCAGGACCTATCAAAAGTGAACGAAAACCCTAACGGGGTACAGCCAGATTTGGTTAACCCTAACCTAGTATTGCCAACCGTACTGACAGAAGCTGCAAAGCTTTATGTAAACCTTGGGTATCAGGATATCGCAGGTGTGGTGCAACACACGCAAAAAGACGCTTGGTCGTCTGGTCATAACGATTACGACTGGGGTGGTAACCAAAGCTGGACTTCTTATTATGATATTTTGCGTAATAACCAACTTGTATATGACAGAGCAGTAGCTCTTGGCCTAGAGTATCATCAGGGCGTAGCGTTGGTAATGAGAGCCTTTATGTTTGGTTTGATAACCGATTTGTGGGGCGATGCACCTTATAATACTGCCCTTAAAGGTGAATTAGGTAAAACAGAAGATATTCTTCCGGCTTTTGATAGTCAGGAAACTATCTATACAGGTATTCTTGCTGATTTGGAAAAAGCTAACACGCTTTTATCAAAATCAAAAGCTGAGTATTCAAGCATTGTTGATAACGTTGATGTTTATTACAGCGGTGACCCAACCAAATGGAGAAAAATGGCTAACTCACTTGCACTACGTTATTACATGAGAATTTCAGCCAAAAAACCAGACGTAGCGAAAGCAGGTATCGAAAAAATTGCAGGTAATTCGGCTCAATATCCAATCATTACTGCTAATACTGATGATGCCACTATGGGTTTCCCGGGTACAAGTGATGCTACTTCATGGCCTGCTAATGCAGTATATGATGTGTCTGGTAGTAACTACCGTCGTATTAAAATGGCTGCTACGTTAGTAAAATCATTACAGTCATTGAAAGACCCTCGTTTGGCTATATGGGCAAACAAAGTGGAAATTCCATTAGTTGTTGACCCTAAACTTCCTGCCGGAACCGATAAAATTGAAGGAGGTAAAAGATATTTATCGCCCGATAAAGTAGGTAATACCGTAGTTGACACTGACCCTGAGTATGTAGGGCTTCCTACAAGTTTCTCGGCGTTGCCATCGGCTTATAACCTGAACCCAACACCCGGCCAGACATCGTTCAACCCTCATGTTTCGTTCCTGAACGACATTTACAAAGCAGCTACTGGCTCATTATTAAAAGCCCGTTTGATTTCTGCCGCAGAGGTGAACTTTATTCTTGCCGAGGCAGCTTTAAAAGGCTGGGCAGCAGGTGATGCCAAATCACGCTATGAAGCAGGTGTAAGAGCATCATTAACTACATGGGGTGTAGGTGGTACCGCTAATACATACCTTACTAACCCGGGTGTGGCTTATGATGGTACATTAAAACAAATCATTGAGCAAAAATGGATTGCTAGCTGGACAGCCGCTACCGAAGCGTGGTTCGATTTCAGAAGAACAGGTTTTCCTGCTTTAAAAGCTGGCCCTGCCGCTAAACGTCAGGCATTGCCACTTAGATTCTACTATATGCAGGATGAACTGAACATTAATAAGCAAAACGCTAACGCAGCCTTAGATAAACTTGAAATAACTAGTTTCTCACAAGCTGACGGTAAAAATAGTGCATGGTCTAAGCCTTGGTTAGTACAAGGTACTGGTAAACCATGGTAATAAACAAAAGTACAAAATTCAGAGGCGGCATTAAAAGCCGCCTCTGAATTTAATCCCTGAATATTCGACCCCAACTTACTGAAATATGAATCCTATCAGCAAAAAAAAGATATTTAAGATTTTTTGTTTTTTTATTTGTAGTAGTATCCACACAGCTTTTTCTCAATCACATCACCACCCGCACGACCACGCTGTATCATTAAACATGGATGTAAAAGTGCTGTTTCCATCAGCATTTCCCGACCGTATCATCTTAAACCTCACAGCTACGCCTGAAACCTCAATGGCTGTTAACTGGCGTACAGATACCACCATCACCAAAGGTGAAATACAGCTAGCATTGGCAACAGACGGAACACAATTTCTAAAAAATGTGCGTACCATCAATGCTAATACTGAATTTCTGCAAACAAAATACCAGAATGAGCCAGAAGTAAAGGCATTCTACCACGCTGGCATTATGGATAACCTTACTCCCGGTAGCCTTTATGTATACCGTGTAGGGTACGACAAACATTGGAGCGAGTGGTTTCAGTTTCGTGTACCCAAAAATACACCCGATAGACCTATTTCATTTTTATATTTTGGCGATGCTCAGAACGACGTAAAATCTCAATGGTCAAGGGTTGTCAGAGAAGCCTACAAAACCATGCCCGAAGTTTCATTTATGTTACACGCCGGAGACCTCATTAATCGCCACGACCATGATGTTGAATGGGGTGAGTGGTTTTATGCTGGCTCGTATATACATGCAACAGTACCAAGTGTAATGACACCCGGAAACCACGAGTATGGCAAAGGGAAATTATCGCCACAATGGAGACCACAGTTTAACCTACCTGTAAATGGCCCGAAAGGCTTGGAGGAAACCTGCTATGAAGTAAATTATAATGATTTAAAAATTATTTCGTTAAATGCCGAAGAAATCGATGAGTCAGAGCATTTTGCTACGGCACAGGCTAAATGGCTGGATTCTGTTCTGACACATAATCCAAGAAAATGGACCGCCATTACACTTCATTATCCGTTTTATTCAACCAAACCTAACCGTGATAACATCGAACTTCGGAATCGTTTCAAACCAATTATTGATAAGCATAAAGTAGATATAGTATTGCAAGGCCACGACCACGCCTATGGCCGTGGAGTAGTGAGTAATTCGGTTAATGGAGCTAATAATAAAAACCAGAATTCAGGCACAGTCTATGTGGTGTCGGTGTCTGGCCCTAAAATGTATGATGTTTCAAACGACCCATGGATGAGCCGTAAGGCAAGTAATACACAGTTATTTCAGTTGCTGACCGTTCAGGGAGACGAGCTTCTATATAAAGCATTTACTGCCACAGGCGAATTATACGACTCATTTCAATTAAAAAAACGGGCAAATAAAACCAATTTGCTTATTAACAAGATTCCTAAAACTGCCGAGAAAAACTAGTTTTTTGCAGTTTTACATCACTTGAGACAAGAGGTAACTCTTGTCTTTTTTTGTTATATCTGACTAGGATACTTCAAGGCACATAAAAAATGTTTTAGCGGCAATAGTACTTTCTTGTAAACAAGTAGTATAGAAAAAGCAGGTGGTTGAGGTAACAATAAGAGTTTTACTTGATAAACCACCGAATTTTAACCTATAAAAGTGCGAGCTTAGCATTTAAACTACCTATTTTACAATGAGAAAGTATTACTTTACAAGTATCCTGCTTATTTACTGCCTCTTAAATGCCTCTGTCGGTTATGCTCAGACCCTAAAGGTTGGGGCAGCAGTACGTGTAATTACCCCTAATCCTTTATTACCAGTATCCGGTGGAATAGGGACACCTAAACCAACAACCCAGAAAAAAGGAGATTTATTTGCGCGGGCAATGGTTTTTGAGAAAGGTACTACGCGCATTGCTATTGTAAATGTAGATAATCTGGGCTGGACATCTATACTGGGTAATAAATCAAGAGCTTTAATTAAAGGCATTCCGCCTGAAAACATTCTCATTGGCGCAACACATACCCATAGTGCGCCCGATGCTTACGCGTTTCCTGATGCCAGTGGCAAAGCCTCGGCTGATTTGAAATATCTTGACTGGTGTGTGCAACAGATTGCCGATGCAGTAAATGAAGCTATCAGTAAACTAGAACCTGCCTCTTTAAAAATTGCTGTTGATGAAGCTAAGGGGAAAATAGCTTATAACTATTATGCCCCAGCTTTATATGACCCCCGCTGCGGTATTATTCAGGCCATTGCTACCACAGGTAACCGGCAGGGCAAACCAATTGCTACGTTGGTTAATTATGCCGTGCATCCTGAAGTAATAGGTTCAGGTCGTGGAATCTTGAGTCCAGACCTCTGCGGGCCGCTTTATGACCGTATCGAATCTAAAGTAGGTGGTGTTGCCTTGTTTATGAATGGCGCACAGGGAGGAATGGTAACTGCTGATACGCGTCTGGAATACGGAAAAGAAGGAGAGGGGCAGAAAGAAGCCAATACTTGGGAAGAATGTATCAGAATTGGTGAACTATTGGCCGACGAAGCCTTACGCATTGTTGAAAAAGCACCAGTACTCGAAAATCCGAATATTTATTGTGTGGCACGTAAAATAGAATTTCCGGTTGATTCAGAAATAATGCGGTTTATTCTTAAAAACTCACCTTTAAAACATGAGCTTAACAAAAATAACGTTGTAAGTACTCAATTAAACCTCCTGAATATAGGCCCTGCACAAATTCTGACGATTCCCGGCGAGGCCCTGCCTAACATTGGTTATTATGTAAAACGTAATATGTCGACCAAATACCCGTTCTTATTTGGTCTTACGAACGATGCCTTTGGCTATATGTTAACGAAGGTCGATTTCAATAGCTTTAAAAGATACGAGTACGTTAGCCGGACTAGTTTGGGCGAAATGACGGGCGAAATTTATATTGAACAGGCTCTCAAACTGGTAAAAGATAGCCCCAAACCACAGTAAGTATTTAAAACCATCTCTTTTTATTAACATAATTAAAGACCTCATCTATGAAAAGCACGCTGATAAAGTTTATTACCATTTGTACGGCTTTTGTTTTTACATCGGCTTGTATGTATGCTCAGAAGGTTACTCCCGAAACCGCCTTGAAAAGCTACATTAACAACGGCGATAAAAATTTTAAATGGGAAATAAAGGATTCGTTGACGAAAGATAATGTAACGATGTATAACCTTTTATTGACTTCGCAGAAATGGAGACAATACGTCTGGAGACACCAGCTAACCATTTTTGTGCCTAAAAACAAGCAGTATGATGGCGCGCTCTTATTTATTACAGGAGGTTCAAACAAGGAAGAGCAACCCAACTGGAGTAAAGACGATAAACTGTGGCCTTCATTGGCAGGTATGGCAGAAAAAACAAAAGCTATTGTAGCTTTAATTAAACAAGTGCCTAATCAGCCACTTTATGGAGACCTGACCGAAGATGCCCTCATTTCATACACCCTTCACAATTTTAAGCAAGATAACGATTACACGTGGCCTTTGCTGTTTCCGATGGTTAAGTCGGCCGTAAAAGCGATGGATGCCGTGCAGGAATTTGCCAGAAAAAATAATAATTTTGCAGTAAACAGATTTGTGATTTCAGGTGCTTCTAAACGCGGCTGGACAACGTGGTTATCAAGCGCAATTGATGACCAACGTGTTGTAGGTATCGGGCCAATGGTAATTGATATGCTTAATATGCCTGCTACGCTCGACTACCAGTTTAAAACGTATGGTGAATATAGTATCCAGATTGAAGATTATACAAAATTAGGTATTCCGCAAAGTGCTGGCTCTAAAGAAGGACAAGCCATTACAACGATGGTTGACCCGTATTCTTACAGAGCTAAACTAACGATTCCGAAAATTATTTTTATCGGAACCAACGATGAATACTGGACAGTAGACGCCATTAAGCATTATTATGACCAGATACCGGGCAAAAATATGATTCATTATACCCCTAATGCCGGACACGATTTAGCGGGTGGCAAACAAGCCTTTGAATCATTGACTGCTTTCTTTGGTCTAACCTTGATGAATAAAGAATATCCTTTTAGTACTTGGACAACCACTAACGGAAAAGAAGGAGTGGAACTAACTATTAACACACCTCAAACCGATTTGGTAGGTTTAACGCTTTGGGCTACAACGTCGTCAGACCGTGATTTTCGTAATAATCTATGGTTGAGCCACAACCTTAAACTAAACAAGGAAACCCCGCTTAAAGTAACTGTGCCTTATCCTGCAAAGGGTTATGCCGCTTTTTATGTAGATTTAAAATACAAAGACCCTAACGGCGGAACTTACACCGTAAGTACGCGGGTATTTGTTACAGATAACAATAAAATATTATAAAAAGCCAATGGCTTGTAGCAGGCATCTGAAAGTCATTAGCTCAGATGCCTGCTTTAAACAAAATCCCGTATTGCCCTTGTGACTTTTAATACCAACCTGCAATAAGATGGAACGTACTCGTTCAGATTATTTAATGGATAGACTCATTAACAGCAAACTCTCGAAAGAAGAGCTGGAGGAGCTATTGGCGGGTATTGGAGAAAACGAGATGTCGCCGGAATATTCTGCCTTTCTCGAAGAGTATTTTAATCAACTTCTGTTAGAAAACAGTATCACTAAAAATACTGGTACCGATTGAAAAAATACCAAAACAGATTCAAAAATAACTACTACAAAACGTGTTTCGATAACTGAAAAAATCCTTCAAAAGTATCTTTTATTATGAACTTCCGTACTAAATCTCTCCAGATTTTGCTTTTTTCTTTGCCTGTTTTCTTTTCTGCTACCGCCTATCGGGTTGCAGATAATAATGCGAACAATAAAGGTCTGGATTCTCTACAAACATTAAAAAAAAGGTTTCATCTGGGGGTGTCGGCTCATCGTGGAAACTCAAAACTAGCCCCTGAAAATACATTAGCTACGTTTAAATCGGTCTTGGCGATGGGAGTTGATTATATCGAAATAGATGTACGTACTACTAAAGATGGCCAACTCATGATTTTACATGACGGAACTTTAAACCGTACAACAAATGGAGAAGGGCCTATGAAAAACTTTACGTTTGACGAACTCAAAAAGTTGTCGGCAGGAAAAGGGTTCCATGAAACATTCCAGAATGAGCGTATTCCAACTTTGCAGGAAACTACGCAGCTAGTAGCTGACTGGAACAAAACTCATAAAACTTCTACAAATCTTTATGTCGATTGCAAAGATGTTGCGCCTGAACCCTTAGTAAAGGAACTTGCTGCAAAAAAACTACTGAAAGAGGCTGTTTTTTATGGATCTGACGAGTTTTTGCTTTCGCTAAAGAAAATATACCCACAAGCAAGGTTAATGCCTTCGTTAGACAAACCTGAGGAAATTGAAGAAAAAGTAAATCGTCTACATCCTTATGCTTTTGATGTACGCTGGACAATCCTGACCGACTCGCTGGTTAATCAGATTCATCAGAAAAAAGTAAAAGTTTTTTCAGATGTTCTGGGTATTTTAGATAATCCGGTCAATTATAAAAAAGCTACCGACATGGGTGTAGACATTATTCAGACAGATTTCGTAAGAAAAGTATATAGTTCACTCCTGAATTAAAGGTCTTGTGTTTTCAGCATTAATTGTCGGCCTAGCAATATAAGTGCGAAGCCAACAGCCCCAAAAATAAATTGAAGTGGGTGTAACTGTTGTATTAAAATTATCTGAATCACAATCCAGCTAAAAAGTATAGCTCCCTGCACCATTACCAGCCACAGGTATTTTCTTGGCTTAGCTATGATGCTTGCATAGATACCAATACTTGACACTCCATTGAAAAGAAAGAGAATCAGCCCCGGAATAAAGTAATTATTGAAGGGGCTTTTTTGTAGCCACTCAGTAGATAATTCCAGACTGCTCCCGTCAGGATATACCATCAGGTTCCAGCCACCATATAAGGCACTTATGCCATTAAATAGCAAGAGTATAGAAGCAATTCGAGACAAGAAAGATTTCATTAGATAATAAAGAATTATTGATTCGGATAAATCACGTATCAAAATTCAATAAACTGTGCAGGTTATTTTATGATTATCGTCAATCTTAAACCTGATTGAAAACACAGCTACTCACTTTAAGCCATCTAAAGCAAACAGAAATTCAGAAGAGTTAACCAATGTGTGTACCAGAGCGGCATAAAAAACATTGTTAGTTTTCAGGTAGGTATATCCGTAGGCCCATCCGGCTACACTAGCCAGCCCCACAAAAATTACTGAGCCCGCATGGAAATGTACCAAACCGAAAAAAATACTTGTAATGGCAAGGGCAACATAGGTGCCCTGTGGCTGTATTTGCCTTTTTTCAAATATAAAAGCCGCTAAAAATAGCAAAATTGTAATAAGCACCGGAAACCAGAATAACGGCTTATTCATCAGGTAACCAGTTATAAGGGCTAATACCAGAAAAATACCAAAACCCCATTGCCACGATTTATGCCAGCTTGTATAACGTCCTATTTTTTGTTTGAGCATGTTTTGTATCAGCCCTCTGAAATATAATTCTTCAAAGAGGGCGGTACCAATAAAAATTCTGGTAAAATTCCGAAAGACCTCAGGCAAATTTTTAGAAATCAGACTGTCAGTCGCTGCAAGTCTGACAAACCCTCCGGTATAGGCAACCAGAAATACCAGCCCGATGAAGCCAACCCAACAAAGAATGGCTGTTCCAAGATACTTTAAGTTAAATTCTGGGTAAAATCCAATATCTTTAATACCTCTGATAACACCAAAGGCATATACGCCCATCAGCACAATAATTATCTTATATACAGACCCAAAATTAACTCCATTAACGGGTAAGCCTGTGCCATTTTTAAAAGAAATAAGTGTGGCAGGTATCAGGAAAAACAATAGAATAATGAAATCAGACCAGACAACCTGAGTCTTTTTGAATGCCAGAAACCCCAGTACAGGAAACAGAAAAAAGAAAGGAAATAAAGCCGCTGTTCCCTGAAACGGCGAAAACCCATGAGCCCACATATAACTATAAAGCAAGGCAATGAGTATAACAGGAAAAATTAATGATTTCTCTGCTAGGCTATGTGTGTTTTTCTTAATCCACTCAGTTGTAAGAGGATGGCCTGTCGTAAAAAGTAAAAAATACAATACCAATAGATAAATGCCAGCTACCAACAACTCATTAGTGGGTTGTTGGTAGTTAAAATAAAGAAATATCCCGAATAATAGTATGCTCAGGCTTGCACCTGTAACAATTGTGTGTAAATACTTCTTCATCAGCATGGCAGTTATAATTATTTACTGGTTTCTTCAATTACTTCTTCTCCAAACCTTTTGTGACTCCCTTTAAGTTCTCCGTGCGATTGCATAGCAATAAAAGCTAAAACAGCAATAATAATACAAACCCCCATGGTATTTATGAGCCATTTACGCTCCTGAATGGGCCTGTCGCTGAAGATAGGCTGTGTTTGCTTCATTAATGCAATAATTGCTATCAGGTTTAGAATATAAAGATATTGTTCAATCCGATAAGTACTTATAAATGCGCCTGTAATAATTAAGCTAAAGATAGTATATAGTGCCAATTGTCCTATAAAGAAGGTTGCTAAATCCTGATAACTGTAATTTACAGTATTAGCTCGACCGAAATAATACTTATATAGCCATACCACACTCATAATTAAAATCAACACTAAGCCGCTCCACTCGGTTATTGCAAACAAATTACTACCGTCGGGCACATTAATGTTGATGAGCGTTTCGTAAATGCGTTTGGTGTCGAACGATTGTTGCCATACAACAAACGGAATAATCAGTACGAGCATAAGTAGCGGAAATAATTGAGATGATTTTTTTGGTTCACTTTCCGAAACCTCCCACGAGGACGTAAAAGTACCATAGGCCATGCCCAAACCGCCAAAAAAACCAATCGAATACTCCATTACATTCCAGAAATTGAATTTAATGCCCGATACGCCCCCAAGCACTTGCAGAAAGTTCCCGAACGCAAAACCAAAGCCTGCCCCCAAACCTGAAAAAGCAGCCAATCTTAAAGCAGAATATTGCTTATGGCGTACCATAAACCATGTAAGTGCAGCAGCCATACCCAAACAGGCAGCCCATAATTCAGAACGGGGTGGAGTCATAAACCATTCAAACTCCATGATAATAAAGAAGTAGAACATTACCCCTCCGATAACCATTTCGACAATGAGGTTAACCCATTTAACCGGATTTTTAGCATTACTTGCCAGCGATAACCCGAATAACCCCCCACCGATGAATCCATATAATCCACCAATCACAAAGAGCATCATCAAACCATAATATACATTAATAAAGTCGGATGCCCTGCCGTAGCCTACTACTATTCCATAACTCATAATGCCTCCAATACCCCAACCCAACGCACCAGCCATAGTGGCACTAAATAGCTTGGTGTACCAGTCGGTTCGTTTTGCTACCAGCAAAACACTCAGGCAACCAATAGCACCAGCCCAAGAGGCACCATGCTCATGCCCGAATTGCCCACGAATAGCCCATGCAGTGCCTAACGAAAGGCCCACCACCAGCATACTTAAATATAATTGTCTGTTTTTCATTTGTTTAGGGATGTCAAGAGGGTGAATGAAAATTTAATAGTATACGTCGGGCTTTCAGAAAAAGGCTATTATCTTTCAGATATTTTGCAGGCTGATAGTCCGAAATTTATTTTTACAAGTATTAGAAAGAACAGCAATCAAGAACACATAAAGTATGAAAAAAAGATGGTATTTACTTTTAAGCCTGCTCAGTGGTATATATTTAAGTGCTTGCGGCCCGAAAGTAAAAGTGGAAGAACGTATTTTAAACGACAACTGGGCAATAGCCTCTACTAAAGACACAAAGGCAGATGCCAAAACAATTTCAACACAATTAATCAATCCTGAGAAGTGGGTGAAGACCACCATACCTACCACCGTACTCGGAGCATTGGTAGAAGCCGGAGTTTATAAAGACCCCTTTATGGGTAAAAACCTCGAAAATATTCCAAGAGCTCCTTTTGAAAATAGCTGGTGGTTCAGAAATACTTTTCAGATTAACGACCTCGACACAAACGAAGAGCAATTAACCTTACTCATTGATGGGGTCAATTACCGAGCTAATTTCTGGCTTAATGGCACACAAGTAGCAACACAAGATACCCTTTTTGGTGCTTTCAGGCAGTTTGCGCTTGATATTACTAAAGCCACCAAATCGGGAGAAAATGTGTTGCTGGTAGAGGTTTTTCCGCCGCAGGTCAGAAACTTCTATATGGGTTTTGTTGATTGGGCACCTACACCGCCCGACCACTATATGGGTATTTATCGTGAAATAAGGCTGAAACGGTCTGGAAAGGTATCGATGAATGCCAGTTTTGTTGCACCCGACCTCGACCCTAAAGATTTATCAAAGGCAACATTGACCGTCAGTACAGAACTCACCAATCATAGCGATGTATCAAAAACAGTTGAAGTAACTGGCCATATAGAAGAAATAGTTTTTAAAAAAACGGTTACTTTACAGCCGCGTCAGCGTAAAGAAATAAAGTTTACACCTGCTGATACAAAAGAGCTTACTATCAAAAAACCTCGTTTATGGTGGCCTAATGGCTTAGGAAAACCAGAACTATATACCCTGCAACTGGAAGTGAAAGAAAATTCAACCCTACTTGATAAACAAAGTACCCGCTTTGGTATACGTAAGATTGAAACCTACCTGAATGCAAAAGACGTACGCGGTTATAAAGTAAATGGCAGAGAAGTATTAATAAAAAGTGCCGGATGGGTCGATGACCTGTTTTTAAGATATATGCCCGAAAAAGACGCTGCCCAAATCAGATACGTAAAAGAAATGAATTTGAATTCGCTGAGGCTGGAAGGAATTTGGGGTAATAATCACCATTTATATGATTTGTGCGATGAAAACGGAATTTTATTGATGGTTGGCTGGAGTTGTCAATGGGAATGGCCTGATTATCTGGGAATGGAGTTGAAAATTAAGCCTGGCGATGAAAATCTGCCTATTAATGAAGGGGTCGATTTGTATGCGGTTAAACTAACATCCGATGAAGAAACCCTTTTGGCCAATTACCTTAGAGACCAAGTAAAATGGTTACGGAACCATCCGAGTATTTTTACATGGGCAGGTGGAAGCGACGCTATGCCTAAACCATCACTCGAAAAACGTTATCTTCAAATATTGCAACAATACGACCCCACACGCCCTTTCCTGATTTCTTCCGGCGAGTTTACCAGTACACTTACAGGTAAATCGGGTATGAAAATGAACGGTCCTTATGAGTATGTTCCGCCAGTGTATTGGTTTGAAGATAAAAAGCTGGGAGGTGCCTTTGGTTTCAATAGCGAAACAGGCCCCGGCCCTCAGATTCCGCCTGTTGAAAGCATCAAGAAAATGATGCCAGAGGCCGACCTCTGGCCGCCTGATAATAAAGTCTGGAATTACCACTCAGGTCGTAAAGACTTTAATACACTAGGGGTGTTTCTGAAAGCCTTAAATAATAAATATGGTGCATCACAGAATCTGGACGAACTAGCTTTAAAAGCGCAGGTTATGAACTATGAGGCCATCCGCCCCATGTTTGAAGCGTTTGTTATTAACCGACCTGTTGCCACTGGTGTTGTGCAATGGATGTTAAACTCTCCGTGGCCTGAGTTCTACTGGCAGTTGTATGATTATTACCTCATGCCCACAGGTGCTTATTATGGCACCAAAAAGGCATCTCAGCCTGTAAATATTATCTATAATTATTTTGCCCATACGCTGCATTTGAGCAACGACACACGCAATGCTCTTAGCAATTACAAGGCTGAGGTAAAAATCTATAATAAAGATTCAAAGTTGATTTTTGAAAAGACTGAAAACGTGAATTTAGGAGAAAATTCGACTAAAGAATGGCTTAAAGTTCCGGCTCTGGAAGGTACACACGAAGTATATTTTCTGGATGTAAAATTAAAAAATGCCAGTAACGAACTGATAGCTGATAACTTCTATTGGCTGGCAACACATCAAGATAAACTCGACTGGTCGAAATATTTCTGGTTTTATACGCCACAAAAACAATATGCCGATTTTACCCCTCTCAACAACTTGCCAAAGGTGAGCCTAAAAGCTGAGAAGAGTATCAAGGAGTCAGGGAACGACGAATATGAAATAAGTCTGAAACTCACTAATACGTCTGATAAACTGGCCTTCTTTGTAGAAGCCGAATTAGCAAAAGGGGCTAATGGCTCGGCTGTATTACCTGTATTCTGGTCAGACAACTACATTTCGCTAGCACCCAATGAAACTAAAATACTGACCGTGAAATGTTTTAAGAAAAATCTGGATGGTGCTAGCCCAAGTATCAGACTGAAAGGGTATAATCTATTAAAACCAATGACTTTGTAAACCAATGAGACTTAAATCTATTCACCTGACCGTTTTTTTATTCCTGACTTTTGTTTTTGCTAAAGCTCAACAGATTACAATAAAAAGCGCAAATATTATTGCTTCGGCCAATGTGCCTTCTCCCGTGAAAGAGACAACCGTTAAAATGCTAACAGAAGAAATTCAGAAGCGTACGGGCATTGTACTTAAACCTATCAGCAGCCAGCCCAAAACTGGCGAATATGCCATTGCGTTGGTATTATCAAACGAGAAAGACCTGTTTGGTAAAGCCATTCCGGTTAGTGCCGATAAAAACAGTGCCGAGTTTAAGCCTGAAGGTTTCAGGGTTGTATCAGAACTGACAGATAAAGGGGGGATTTTATGGATAATAGGAGCCGATGCCCGTGGTGTGTTATTTGGTGCCGGATGGGTGCTTCGCAAAGCAACATTAAACCCTAAAGCAATACAATTAGAAACAAAAATCAATATAGCTTCCTCGCCTGAATATCCTATCAGGGGGCATCAGTTAGGGTACCGGCATACGGCCAATTCCTATGATGCTTGGACGGTAGCACAATTCGACCAGTATATCAGGGAACTGGCTATTTTTGGGTCAAATGCAGTAGAAGGCATTCCTTTTCATGAAGACGAAAACCCAAGCCCTCATTTTAAAATGTCGGCGGCTGATATGCGCGTAAAGATAAGCGAGATATGTCAGGCTTATGACATGGACTATTGGGTCTGGACACCCGTAACCTTCGACCTGAAAGATAACCAGAAACGAACAGCCGAATTAAATCTTCATGAAGATTTATACAAGAAATGCCCACGTTTAGACCACATTTTTGTTCCGGGCGGCGACCCGGGCGATAATCACCCACGTGAGGTAATGCCATTTCTGAAAGAACTCCACGAACGGCTGGTAAAGTATCATCCGAACAGTAAAATATGGTTGTCGTTACAAGGCTTTAGTGTTGAACAGGTCGATTATTTCTATCAGTACCTGAAAGAAAACAAACCCACATGGTTGCAAGGGGTGGTTTCAGGGCCGGGTAGCCCGCCAATGGCAGAAACACGTTACCGACTTCCTAAAAATTATCAGCATCGCGAGTACCCCGACCTTACGCATAACGTCAGGTGTGAATTTCCGGTACGGGAGTGGGACCAAGCCTATGCTTTAACTTTAGGAAGAGAGGCCAGTAATCCACGCCCTTACGAATTTGCGGCAATTCATCAGACTTACGCCCCTTTTACTGATGGTTTTGTTTCTTACTCGGACGGGTGTCATGATGACATCAACAAAGTTACTTGGAGCATGAGGGCATGGAATACCCAAACCGATGTGAGAGAAATACTGGTTGATTATGGAAACTTTTTCTTCGGCAGAAATCTGGCCGATAACGTAGCAGACGGTATTGCAGCTTTAGAAAATAACTGGAAAGGGCCTTTGGCTCGTAATGGTGGGGTGGAAGCTACTTTTACATTCTGGAAGGGTATGGAGTCATCGGCTACGCCGCAATTAACCGAAAACTGGCGTTGGCAGATGTTGCTCCTGAGGGCGTATTATGATACCTATACCAGAAGACGCCTGATTTATGAGCAAGACCTTGAAAAGCAAGCGAATCAGGTTCTGGCAAATGCTTCGCAACTAGGCGCAGAAAAAGCTATGGCCTCGGCTGCCGAAATCATGGAAAGAGCAGATAAAATGCCTGTTGGTTATGATTTAAGAAAAAAAATTGAGCAATTGTGCCAGATGCTTTATGCCTCTATTGGTTTACAGACAAGTGTGCCTAAACACAAAGCTAAAGGCTATGAAAGAGGCTGCTTGCTCGATTTCATAGATTACCCGCTTAATAATCGGTGGTGGTTACAGGATGAGTTCAAAAAACTTATACCAATGGTAGCTACCAGCAAAGAGGCTGTATTAGAAAGGCTAAAGTTAATTAGTACATGGGAAAACCCCGGTGCAGGTAGTTTCTATGACGATGTGTCTAGCGTGAGTAAAGGGCCAAGAGTAAAAACAATTATTGATGATGCCACCGATATTGCATGGTGGGACAACGGCTTTAGTCGCACACGCTTATCGTCTCAGACGTTTCAGAAATGCCCCGAATTAGTGTATGATAACCTACAAGCTGATGCACGATATATTATCAGGGTTGCAGGGTCAGGAGAAGCGTTGTTACGTGTAGATGGCAAGAGGCTTGACCCGATTCTGTATAATCGTGAGACCGAAACTTTTAAAGAATGGATTGTGCCTTTCAATCTTACTCAGGATGGGCGCATCACAGTTACTTTTGATGAACCAGAGGAATCTCATCTGAACTGGCGTAAACATTCCAAAATTTCTGATATCTGGCTACTTAAACAATAAACAGCCATGAAAGAATTATTTCCGCTTGTCGGGATTGTCACGGTATTAAATACTCCCTTTAATACATCGGGAGACGTTGATATTCCGTCTCTCCGAAAAAATGTGCAATATGCCCTGCAAGCGGGAGTAAGTGGTTTTCTGGTACCTGCGTTAGCTTCAGAAGTAGCGACCCTAAATTTGACAGAACGCCTCAGCATTGTAAATGCTGTATTAGAAGAGGTGGCCGGACGCGTACCGATATTTGCCGGAGCAGGAGAGCTAGATGTGCTAAAACGCAAAAAGCTTATTGCTGAATACCTGCAAGCGGGCCATAAAAATATACTACTCCAGCTCCCTTTTACAGACATAAAGGGTTTTAAAGCTCAGATACATGAGGTGGCAGCTACCGGAGTAGAAACAATCATGATTCAGGATTGGGATGCAAGCGGCTATGGTTTGCCAGACGAACTGATTCTGGAGTTGTTTCAGGAGGTAGAAGCATTCCGATGTTTAAAGGTTGAAACCGTACCTGCGGGCGTAAAATATAGCCGGTTATTAGCTTTAACCGAAGGTAAATTACATTTAAGTGGAGGTTGGGCCGTAACCCAGATGATAGAAGGCTTAAAAAGAGGAGTGCATGCTTTTATGCCCACAGCTATGCACAAAACTTATTGCCGTATTTACGAGTATTTTCAGGCCGGAGAGCTACAAAAAGCCGAGCAGTTGTTTTATCAGCTATTGCCTGTACTGGCTTTTTCAAACCAGCATCTCGATATATCTATTCATTTTTTTAAAAGATTATTACATAAGCAAGGTATCTACAAGACACCTGCTGTGAGAGCGGCTTTATTACCTTTCGATGAAATACATCAACAAATAGCTGACACTTTGATAGAAAAAGTAATAACGTTGGAGAATTACACCCCTGCCTGATTATTTCCCTGCCAGATATTGGTTTCTGTATTCAATAGGAGTACAACCCTTGACTTGCCTGAACTGTCGGGCAATGTTTTTACTATCTGTAAGCCCCATATCAAGTGCAATTTCAAAAACAGTCATATCCGTTTCACGGAGCTTCTGGGTAAGTTTCTCAATCCGAAGATTAAAAATATATTTGTAAATAGGATACCCTGTAATGTACTGAAAACGTTTTTCGAGTGCTCTTCTTGACAAAGGAACCTGTTTCACTACATCGTCAACTTGCAGATTTTTATCAATATTCTGGTGAATAAATTTTAACGATGCAGCAATATAATCGTCATTAGTAGCATAAATATCTGTCGAGTGTCTGGTAACTACCTGTGTAGGTTTTACAATGATGTCATAATAATTTGCAGTGCCGTTTTTAATCATGTGTTCAAGCAATCTGGCGGCATCGTAGCCTCCTTTTTCGGCATCTTGCCCGATACTAGAAAGTGGTGGGTCTGAGAACTCACAAATCATTTCATCATTATCAACACCTAACACGGCCACTTCCTCAGGTATTCTGATTTGTGAATGCCGGCAGGCTTCTGTAATGTGTTGTCCCTGATTATCGTCACAAGCCATCAGAGCTATGGGTTTGGGTAACGACTTAAGCCATTGGCTCAAAGAACTAGGCTTATAATACCAGATTTCAGTTGAGCGCGCCATGGCGTGTTCAAAATAGTGTACTTTATAGCCGGCCCTTGTAATACGCTCTTCGTAGCCTTCGGCTCTCTCGCGTGACCACACGATATCTTTGAACCCATAAAAAGCAAAATTCTTGAAACCCTTGCGCAGAAAATATTCTGCACCCATTTCTCCGGCCTCTTTGTGCGCACCCGTAATATTCGGAATATCCCTGAAACGTTCTTTAAAGTCTTGAGCAATAACTGGTATACCTGCTTCAATAAATTTCTCAACGGCGGGGTCATTATATAGCTGTCCGATAATGCCGTCAGCACCCCATTCCAAAGCCCATTCCAGAATACCCTCCATCCCGATGGTTTCACGCTGAAAAAGGGGCATCCGGCAGAAAATCCATGGGCCATGCTCTTTCGAATATTTGGCAATCCCTTTCAACAGAGCCTTGCTATATTCTTCAGCAAAGTCAATTAAAAGAATAATCTTATACATATTGTTAGCGTTAGCTTGTTTTGCCGTATCAGAGGTAACTGTTAATTAAACAAGTCTCTCCAGCTTTTAACGGTTGCGTTGTTAACCAGTGGTTTTGCCCAGATACCAATACTAAATAAATACCCTAAGGTAACCAATAAAAATAGCATGGCAAAGCGTAGTTCGAATAATTCGCCAAGCCCTCCGATAATCAAGGGAACAATGGCACCTCCGGCAATACCTGTGCATAATATACCCGACAAAGTGCCGTGGTGTAACCGCACAGAATTAAGTGCCAGTGAAACTACAATAGACCACATAACCGACGCAAAGAAACCCGCAGCAGGAAATGCATAAAGAGCTATTTCAAGCGGGCCGAATAACCCAGCCAGTAACGAAACAATAGCGCCAAGCGTAAACGACATCAATACGCGGCGGCTATCAAACAGTTTCAATAAGAACAAACCTAATATACACCCGATAGTTAACAAACCCCAGAAATACGAAACAACCGAAGCCCCTAAGGTAGTAGGGTCAACTTTATGGTATATTTGCAGGAATTTAGAAATCCAGTTGGCAATGCCCTGTTCTGTACCTACATAGCAGAATATCCCCAGAAAAAACAACCATACGTATTTGTTGGCTAATAGTTCTTTAAAAGATTTGCCAGTATCGATTCGTTCGTCGTCTTTTAATACTACAACCGGAAATTTCACTACTTGAACAATAATTATCATTACAAGGGAAATCAAGGCGAAAGCCCAATATAACGACACCCATTTAAGGTCTGGTGGCACAACCTTGTTGAGCATTGAAATAATAAAGTTCGGATTCGCACTCGTATGAACATTCTTTACAAAATAGGTATATAGCATGGGGCTTAAAAAAGAAGCTCCTCCGAAGAATAACTGAGCCATTACAGAATTAAAGGCAAAGTTTGCTTCGCCTCCTGCAACTCTTAAAAGCGGGTTAATCACTACTTGTAGCATAGCCATACCCACGCCAATAATGAATAAAGAAACCAGTGCAACCGTAAAGGTAGGAATAACAGCAAATAGTAAAGCTCCTGCAAAAGCCAGTAAAAAGGCCCAGAATAAAACGCGTTTTTCGCGGTATTTCTCTACCAGTATACCCGACGGAATAGAGGCAACACCATAAGCCACAAAAAAGGCAAAGGGCAAAAAGCCTGTAAGCCCGATACCTAAATGAAAACCATCCGACAAGTCGGGAGTAATAGCAGAAAGGATATTACTTAAAAAGGATATAACAAAGAAAATGAAGAAAATAAGAATAACAATAAAAGTATTTCTTTTCATAGAAACGTAGATTTGTTCGGTTGAGGTGTTTTAAAGGTAAACATTAGATTTCTAAAATCAAAAATCTAATGTCGGGCAGCTATGAGCCAAAAGCTATGTTGGTATTAAAAGACTGACACAGTATCAGTCTTTTAATACATAATTTTTTAAACCTTGCGGAATTAATGCCGCAGCCCCAAGAAGCGCGATGTTATCGTCGGTTGATTGAAAAATCTTTAAGCGTTTCAACGACTCAGGAAAAGAAAAATCACTCAATGCCGCATACATACCATCTTTAAAAAACGGATAAGCCTTTGCCAGAGAGCCACCTAAAACAATGGCTTCGGGGTCATATACATACATGACCGCTTTCAGGGCTGTGCCGAGGTGTGCGCCAAATTCTTTCCAAAGCATAATTGATTTCTTGTCGCCGGCAGCGGCAGCTATGTTGGCTTCTAAAGCCGTAATGCCATGTATGGCTTCGAAGAAATTGTTGCTGGCATAATACTCAAAGTTTTTATCCAGATACGGCAGCAGGCCAATTTCGCCCGCTCCGCAGTTAATACCTGTATACAACTCATCTTCAATAATTATACCCGACCCCAAACCTGTGCCAGTAGTAACACCCACTACTGAGCTAAAACCTTTAGCAACACCAAAACGGTGTTCGCCTAAAGTAAAACAGTTTACATCGTTATTGACAAAAACCGGAATGTTAAATTCATCTTGCAGAATATCCCGCAGGGCTACTTCCTGCCACGACGGAATATTGGTTACGTTGTAAACGATACCCTTTTCGATATCAACTACCGAAGGTACGCCAATGCCAATGCTGTTTACCGAATAAGCCATAAAAGGCTTAATTAAATCAATTAATTGTTGTAATGTGGATGTAAGAGAATCTTTCTGTTTCAGCAAAATAGTGTCTTGCTTAATAACCGACCCATTCAGCTCGATTCCTGCTTTAATTTTAGTTCCTCCCAAGTCAACCCCTATATTCATAAGTATTTAGATTTTATCAGTCCATTGGTCTAGCCATAACAAGCCGTTTCCAACAGATTATAGTTTTTGTATGGCGTAATTGAATCAATTTTTACTCACGTTAACAATACTCAATATCAAGCAAAAGATACCATTCCAAAATAAAGGAATTTTAATTTTTTATTATTCTGTTTTCCGTATTCAGGGGGCATTTGTTTGGTAATCAGCCTTTAAGGGGTTTATAAATAATGGCCTGTTTTTGAGAAGAAATTTTACTAATTTTGACAAACGCTATTCAACCGAAAAATTAACTCCTGCCAGTATATCTCTTTAGCCAATTGGTTAAAAGAGCTAATGCTGGTTAACAACAACTGATTAATCTATGAATAAAATTACTCCCTACAACCAACAACTTAGGCATTACCACACAAAAGTAAAACTGTTTGCCGCGGCTTTATTGGCTTTGGGTATAGCAGCCAGTACTACACTCGAAAAACCAGCAGATACAGACTGGACTGAGTATAACGGTGGCCCAGACCGGAATCATTTTTCATCGCTTACACAAATTAATGTCGATAACGTAAGCCAGTTAAAACCTGCATGGGAGTATGCTTCTGGAGGAGCCGACACAATTAAACAAACTACACAGATACAGTGTAATCCGATTATAATTAAAGGAATACTTTATGGTGTATCGGCTGGGTCACAGGTTTTTGCAATGGATGCTGCCAACGGAAAAGAAATCTGGAAGACCCGATTAAATGATGATACTTTTAACATGACCAGCAGGGGAGTAAGCTACTGGACAGACGGAAAAGAGGCCAGAATATTTTTTGCTTACGGGGCTTTTATGTATGCCTTAAACGCTGAAAACGGACAACCCATAGAGACATTTGGCAAGAACGGAAAAATTGACCTCAAAGAAGGAATCACCCGTCCCGGTGCTGACGACTACGTGGTGTCTAATACTCCAGCCACTGTTTTTAAAAATACGCTTATTGTAGGCACAAGGGTTTCTGAGAGTGCATCGGCACTTTTAGGGGATATTCGTGCGTATGATGTCAGAACGGGACATCTACGCTGGACATTCCGTACCATACCCCGCCCGGGCGAATACGGGTACAATACATGGGAAAAGCAAAATTATCAGAACGTGGGCGGGGCCAATAGCTGGATGGGCATGGCCATTGACCGCCAACGCGGAATTGTGTATGTGCCTACTGGCTCGGCTGCATTCGATTTTTATGGAGGGAATCGGAAAGGTGATAATCTTTTTGCTAATTGCCTGATTGCGCTTGATGCCAATACAGGTAAAAGACTCTGGCATTTTCAGACTGTACACCACGATATCTGGGATAGAGATATTCCTGCGCCTCCTAATTTGTATACCATTACCCAAAACGGAAAGAAAACTGACGTTGTATCGGTGGTAAGTAAACAAGGGTTTACCTTTGTATTTAACAGAGTAACAGGTAAGCCTATTTTTCCGATTGAAGAACGCCAGTTTCCAGCTTCAGATATTCCTGGCGAAAAAGCAGCACTTACCCAACCTATACCTGTTTTGCCTGAACCATTTACGCGCCAGAGTTTTACGGCAAACGATATAAATCCATTTGCCTCTAATAAAGCAGAAATACTCGAAACATTAAAGAAAACCAGAACCGGCTCACCTTTTATTCCTTTGGGTCGAGAACGAACCATTTTTTTCCCGGGGAGCGATGGCGGTGCGCAATGGGGTGGGGCAGCCGTTGATGAAAACAGCGTGATGTATGTGCCTGCCAAAGAAAATCCGGTTTTTAGTTCTATCATTGATGCACCCGATTACACTACTAGCAAAGCCATGATTTCGGGTAAACAATTGTATCAGTCTTATTGTGCGGCTTGCCATGGTGCTGATAGAGAAGGAAACCATGATGGCACAATTCCGGGTTTACTAAATGTAACCAGCAAATACAACAATGCAGCTATTCAGCAGATTCTGGCAAAGGGTAGGGGAATGATGCCCGCCTTTACCAAGATAAAAGAACAGGATAGGCAAACAATTATTGATTTTCTGGCAGGCAAAAACACTTCTACGCAAAATAATACCAAAGCCAAGTTATCGACTGTACCTTATACACATACCGGATATAACCGCTGGTATGATAGCAACGGGTATCCGGTAAGTACACCTCCGTGGGGAACCCTCACGGCTATTAACATGAATACAGGTAAACGCCAATGGCAAGTGCCTTTGGGCGAGTATCCTGAGCTGACAGCTAAGGGAATCTCACCTACCGGAACCGATAATTACGGTAGTGCTGCCGTAACTGCCGGCGGGCTGTTGTTTATTGCTGCATCAAAAGATGAGTATTTCAGAGCTATTGACCGCAATACAGGAAAAACCCTGTGGAAGTTTAAACTACCTGCTGCCGGATACGCTTCGCCAAGCGTATATGCTGTTAATGGAAAACAATATGTAGTAATTGCTTGTGGTGGGGGTAAACTGAAAAGTAAATCCGGCGACCGCTATATTGCCTTTGCTTTGCCTTGAAAATATATTTTACCCTTGAAATTAAATGACTATGAAATTCGTAAGTATGAGAATATTGCCTTTTTTGCTGGTACTCCTCCTGTTGGCAGGATGGAAACCCGCAGTTGAGAACGTACAACCTACCCCTAAGGTTAAAAGGTATTTATATGTAGCTACCCCGGGTGTACGCGACTATCTGGGCTATGGTGGGCATGGTATTCAGGTGTTCGACATCGACAATAAGCATCAGTTTGTGAAGTTTATCCCTACTGCTGGCCTACACCCCGACGGCAAGCCTTCAAATGTAAAAGGTGTATGTGTAAGTCTGGCTACAAATTGTATTTATATAAGTACAGTTGAGGCCCTGCAATGTATTGACCTGACAACCGAAAAACTGGTATGGGAAAAGCAATTTGAGGGTGGAGCCGACAGAATGTCGGTGTCTCCCGACGGGAAAATAATTTATCTGCCTTCTTTTGAAAAAGAATTCTGGAATGTAATTGATGCCAGAACGGGTAATCTTATACAGAAAATTGTAACCAATTCGGGTTCTCATAACACTTTGTATGGGTTGTCGGGTAAGTATGTTTATTTGGCTGGGCTTAAGTCGCCGTACCTCACGGTCACAGATGCTAAAACTCATACTATCAGCAAGCAGGTAGGGCCATTCAATGCTGAAGTGCGGCCTTTTACCATTAATGGTGCCGAAACCCTAGCTTATGTAAATATCAATGGTTTGCTGGGCTTTGAAGTGGGCGACCTCAAAACAGGAAAGAAGCTACACAGAGTTGAGGTACAAGGGTTTAATAAAGGCGAAGTAAAACGTCATGGATGCCCCACACACGGTATCGGGCTGACACCGGATGAGAAAGAACTCTGGATTTGTGATGGTGCCAACAACCGCCTGCATGTATTTGATAACACCCAGATACCTCCTAAGCAAGTAACAACTATTACTGTAAAAGATATGCCCGGCTGGATTACCTTTAGCCTCGATGGTAAATATGCATACCCTTCGACCGGAGATGTAATTGATGTAAAAACACGTAAGATTATAGCCAGCCTTGAAGACCAAAACTATAATAGTGTGCAAAGTGAGAAAATGATAGAAATACACTTTTCTGGTACGAAACCCATACGTGCAGGCGACCAGTTTGGTATTGGAAGAGTATTAAAATAAGCCAGAAACAACAAACGAGGGAGCTTTTCAGAAAGCCTCCCTCGTTTGTTATATTATGATTAAACTTGTTATTGGGTTTTTCTGAACAGAAATGCAGGCGCATCAAAAGCCATACCGTTATCAATCATTAGTTCTCCTTCGCAAATCCTGATTGTACCTTTAATGAAATTATAGGTGCCGTCGTCTAAAGTTTCTTTTTCTGGTACTATTTCTACCCATAAATGTTTTTCGTATTCTTTTTGCACAAGACTAAAATTTACCGAATATTTCTTTTTATCGTTTTCATAGATTTCAGCCAGATTCTTATTTTCAGAAACTGCCGAAATAGCTATTTTAAGATTAGGCACTTCTTCGGCTGGTGGCGACATGGTTATAGTACCTTTCAATTGCCATAAGCCATAAATATTTTTTTTGGCATCGCTTACTTTGAGCGGTACATCGGCAGAATTATATAAGCACGCAAAATCTAGAATCGATTCTGCTTTGATGGAATTAGTAGCGGGAGCTGCCTCGTCGGGTTTTTCACAGGCACTTAAACCCAATAAAGTAATAAAAGCAGTACCCAAGAATAGGTTTTTCATAAATCAGTACAGTGTTTTTCTGACTAGGATGCTTTTTGGCTGAAAATAGTTGTAAGGCACTTGAAATTTTAATAAAAATTAACATTTCTAGCAACCATATCATAGCTTATAGGCTACCCAAAATGTCAGGTTCCTATTCCGGTATTCATACTCAATGTTGTCAGAGTATTTGTAATTAACATCTTTAAAACTGGGTTCATAATTAATGCCTAACTGAATTTGCTTGAGTTCAATTCCGCCGCCAACAGTCAGGCCCACGTCGAATCTCTTAACCCCTTTTTTTCCAAAAGTATTAGTCCAGACTTTTTCATCAGGTAAATTTACACCTGTATGATTTTTTTTAGTGATATTTCTACCGCCTATACCATAAGCAACATACGGCCCTGCATTACCTGTTATTTTAATTTTATTTCTGAGCGATTTCTTAAAGGCCAGTGCCAGAGGTATTTGCATATATAATTGATGAATCGTATTCACCCAAAAAGTTACTGGCGGTTTAGACGAGCCAAGCCATATATCGCTCCCTTTATATTCAGCCCCTTTGTTAGAAAAATATAAACCCGATTGCAGAAAACACGAAGTGTTCATGGCATATTCGGCAGAAAACCCAACCATGAAACCTTTTTTAAGATTAACGCGAGAATGAAAGTCGGGCCTGTATGAGGAGCCAGATAAATTAATGCCTGTTTTTACGCCATAACTGAAAGTAGTTTGCTGAGCCAGTGTATCGGCTGCATTGAAAAGACTGCCTGCGCCCAGCAAAAAAATAAACATAAAGTTTTGTAGTGTACTAATAGAATAGTTTTTCATAAATGTGTTGAGGTAAAAAGGAAAATACCTGTAAAAAACAGGATGCTCCATGCAAGCAAAAGGTTGGGAACCCCAGCAGATTTATTTAGTAACAGCCAATAAACAGAATGTGTGCCTTAAACTTACCTTAAAAATTGTCCGTTTAACCGATAAAAGCCACTAGTTGACCTAATATAGTTTACTAACGTATGTAGTATAGGTAACTTTGAACGAATAAAATAAAAACTTTATGATATCTGTTAAAGTCACCGATGTATCACATCAGTTTTCTAATCAGGAATATGTGCTGAACCATATCAACCTGAGTGTGCCGGAAGGAAGCATCTATGGGTTTCTTGGCCCAAACGGAGCCGGAAAAACTACTACTTTGCGACTTATTCTAGGGCTTCTGAAAAAACAGAGAGGAAGCATAGAAATTTTTGGAAAACCATTCGAAGAAAACCGAATTGAAATCCTGCAAAAAATAGGCTCTTTAATCGAAAGCCCCTCTCTTTACGGGCATTTATCGGCCATTGAAAACCTGCAAGTCTGGCAAAAGATTTACCAAGCTCCCGACAATCGTTTACCAGAAGTACTTAAAATGGTTGAGCTGTCAGATACCGGACGGAAAAAAGCCGGCCAGTTTTCGCTAGGTATGAAACAACGTTTAGGTATTGCCGTGGCCTTGTTGCATAGTCCGTCGTTACTGATTCTGGACGAACCCACCAATGGCCTCGACCCAAGTGGTATTGTCGAGATTCGGGAACTCCTGAAAAAGCTCAACAAGAACCACGGTATCACTATTATTATTTCAAGCCACCTACTGGCCGAAATAGAAAAACTGGTGACTAATGTTGGCATTATTAATAAAGGAAAAATGCTCTTTGAAGATACCCTTGACGAGCTATTGAAACGCCAGTATCAGACCTCAGCCGTATACTTCGACACCGCTAATAACCAAGCGGCACTGCAACTGATGCACAATAAAAAAGTTGATGCCAGAATTGAAAAAGAAAGAATTGTGGTGCCTCAACTTGCTAAAGAGGTGATAGCCGAGCTTAACCGCGACCTCGTAGCGAATAGTATAGATGTGTATGGTATCAGACCTCTGGATAATGACCTTGAAAGCATTTTTATGAATTTAACCAATAACTGATTATGATAAGCTTTATTAATAGTTTTAAGAGCGAATGGCTCAAAAAAAAAGGTACAGTGGCATTCTGGCTTGTTATTATAGGTAGTTTTTTTATTCCTTTAATCATGACCGCCCGCGGCTTGTTTTACCCCGAAACTTTTGCAGCCGAAGCCAAAAGCTCGTTTTTCTGGCAGGCTGGTATGAACCGGAACTGGCAGTTAATGGCATTTTTCCTGCTACCTATGGGAGTAGTTATGGCTACAAGCCTTATTACACAAATCGAGTTCAGAAACAACACATGGAAACAACTGCACACAAGCCCACAAAGCTATCCGGTTGTTTTTCTGAGCAAACTTTCGGTTATAATTGTAATGTTACTGCAATTTTTCCTGCTTTTCAATGTAGGGATATATCTTTCGGGGGTAATTCCAAGCCTTGTTTATACCGACATTGATTATCCGCAACAAGCCTTTCCGTTTAAAGATTTTCTGAAGGTAACCGCGTTGTTTTTTATAGATTGTTTACCTATTGTTGCTTTTCAATATCTGGTTAGTTTACAATTCAAAAATTTTCTTGTTCCCTTAGGTGCTGGTATTGGTTTACTTATTGCTTCGCTCATAGCCGTACAATGGAAATACGGTTATACAATTCCGTATACATATTGCCCCTATAATTTTCTCGCATTAAGGCCATCTAACGGAGGGGCATTTCCGGCCGTAAATATTCATTATATGGCATTGGCTTATTTTGTGGGCTTTACAATTGTTAGTTATTTATTGTATATTACAAAACGCGAAAAGGGCTGATAACTAAACTTTAGAGAATGATATGAAAAAAATGGTTATTGTTTTTTTGCATATAGGCTACTGGCTATTATATCTGATATTGTTATTTATTATTATGATGTGCCTGTACATAGGAAGCCAATTCAGAACATCACCGTTTTTTTTAGACATCCGATTTGAAATTTTTTTCTCAGCCTTTGCTATATTTCCTGCCGTATTAGGCTTTTATTCGTTCTATAATTTTCTTTTTGATAGATTTTTGCTTCGGCGGAATATCCTTTTACTATTTGTCTTGGGTATTACTTTTTCGTACATAATCAGTTTTATCAGTGCTGCGCTTATCTCTGTATTGCATATATTTAATATTGGCCCCAGTATATTTGGTAATAAACTGAGCGCAGTGGTATCAATAATGACAATAATTGCCATTATTGCAGTATTAAACGGTGGTATGGGCTTATTGGTTAAAGGTTTTATCAGGTGGTACGGCGATTTGAAACTGAAAGAAGAACTGCTCACAAAAAACTTTGAGATGGAACTGGCCTTGATTAAGTCGCAGATTAGCCCGCATTTTTTGTTTAATACACTTAATAATATTGATGTACTTATTACAAAAAATGCGGCAAAGGCATCGGTATATCTCAATAAACTGTCTGATATTATGCGGTTTATGCTTTACGAAACCAAGTCAGAAAAGGTAGATTTGGAAAAAGAAATAGCTTACATTGAAAAATATATCGATTTACAGCGAATCAGAAGGGCTAACCCTAATTTTGTTGAGTTTATTATGGCAGGTGAAACAGGTGGTAAACAAATTTCGCCTATGATTCTGTTACCTTTTATCGAAAATGCCTTTAAACATGCCGATAATAAAAAGAATGAGCATATTATCAGAATCAGAATTGAAACAGATACCCACTTACTTGTATTTGAGTGTGAAAACAAATATTCAGATTCGGCTTTGAAACAAGAGTTCAGTGGTCTTGGTAATGAACTTATTAAAAGGCGTCTGGCATTGCTTTATCCTGATAAGCATACTTTGCTGATAAATAAAAATGCTGAGATTTATTACGTGAAATTAATAATACATATTGATGAAAATTAGTTGTATTCTTGTAGAAGACGAGCCTTTAGCATTAGAGCGGCTTGAAAATTATGTTCAGAAACTACCATTTCTGAACTTACTGGCTACATTCGACAATGCCATTGATGCACTGATTTTTCTGAAAACCCAGCAGGTTGACCTGCTTTTTCTTGATATTAATCTGGGCGATTTTTCTGGCATTAAACTACTCGAAACCAGTAATATTAAAAGTCAGGTAATACTCACAACAGCCTATCATGAATATGCCATTAAAGGGTTTGATTTAAAAGTAACCGACTATCTGTTAAAACCTTTTACGTTTGAACGCTTTGTACAGGCCGTTGAGCGAGTACAACAACACTTCTCTAAAATAGAAGTAGTTAAGCCAGTCATGAATTTTATGTTTATCAGAACTGAATATCGGCTTGAAAAAGTTTTTTTTGACGAGGTTCTTTTTATTGAAGGCAAAGGAGATTACAGGCGGATTCATACACTTACAAAGAAAATCATGACCCTTCAGACTTTTACCGAGTTTGAACAGGAAATTCCACCTTCGGTTATTTGTCGTGTGCATAAATCATATATGGTAGCTATTGCCAGAATCGATTCTATTGAAAAAGACCGTATTCGTATTAATAATATACTTATCCCTATTTCGGATAGTTACAGGCAGGTATTTTATGAAACCATTAATCAGACAACAAAATAACAGTATGGCCCAAAATGTCATTTTATTGTCTGCCGGTATTACATGATTTCTGCTAATTTTGTAGCAGAAATCTAAACAGAATGGCCGCAAAAAAAATAGTATTTATGCTTTTACCTGAGATTCAACTCCTTGATTTGGCAGGAGCTGACCAAGTATTTTATGAAGCTATTTGTTATGGTTCTGACCTCAAAATTGAATATTGCTCTATTGAAAATTCAATCAGTACTTCTACCTTATTACCTATTGGTCAGGTAAAAAGGTTTACCGAAATTGTTTTTCAGGAGGGAGATTACCTGATTATACCCGGAGCTGAAACGTCCTATCTGTTATCAGACGGTTTTCGGGTAAAGAAAGAGTTGTTTGAGTGGCTCAAAATGGCATATATGCAAAAGATAATCCTTTGCTCAATTTGTACGGGTGCTTTTGTTTTAGCATTGGCTGGGTTGCTAGACGGGCGAAAATGTACGACCCACTGGAAACGTACTGCACACTTACAAACACTTTTTCCGAAAACAGAAGTAGTTGAAAATATCTTGTTTATTGAAGACGAACGTATTCTGACAAGTGCCGGTGTAACGTCGGGTATTGATTTGGCTTTGCATATCATCAGTAAACTTGAAGACGATGCTTTTGCGTATAAGGTGGCACGTGAGTTAGTGATTTATATGCGGCGGCAAGGTACACACGCGCAGCAAAGTATATTTTTGCAATACCGTAATCATATTCATTCGGGTATCCATAAAGTGCAAGACTGGCTTCAGGACAACATCAGTCAGAAATCATCATTGCCCGAATTAGCCGAAATTGCCTGCATGAGTACAAGAAACCTGACGAGGGTTTTTAAAAAGGAAACAGGTATTTCAATTAATGATTTTACTACGCTAATCAGAAAAGAAAAAATAAAAGCACTCGTTAAAAACCCTGACATGACCCAAAGCCAGATAGCCCGTCATTGTGGTTTAAAAAGCGAAAGGCAGGTAATAAGGCTAATGAAACAACTCTAGCCTGTAATGTTATTACAAAGATTCTGTAAATTATGAAAAAGCTATTGCCCAAAATAGGGCAGGCTACACTATACATATTATTCTTAAACAGATAACAGCATGAAACGCACTGATATTTTTCCTATGCCGGAATACTTCGACAGGTACATTAATCTGGCCGAAGATACTGATTTGCAAGAGGCTTTAAAAATAAGTCTGGATGAACTGAATTACCTGCCTTTGGACCAATGGAGGCAAATAGGCGACAAGGTTTATGCCCCTGCCAAATGGACAATCAAGGATATTCTTCAGCATATAATCGATACTGAAAGAGTTTTTATGTATCGAGCTTTGTGCTTTGCCAGAGGCGAAACCGCTCGAATGCCATCCTTTGAAGAAGACGAATATGCCCGAAATGCTGCCGGAGTAAATCGCTCATTAGATGACCTGATTGAAGAATTAAAAATAATCAGGGCTTCTGCCATAGCCATGTTTCATTCATTTACGGATGAAATGTTGCTCCAGACAGGACTTTCATTTAAAGGAACATATTCAGTGCTGGCCATTGGGTTTATTATTGCGGGGCATCAACGTTGGCACTTCAATATTATTCAGGAGCGTTATGCTTCGTTGGCTAATGGCTGAAACTGTTCGCACGTGTAAAAGTGCGAACAGGATTTCGTTACGGAATGATGGTTGCAATCACTCTTTTGTATCTGCTTAATGCAGGTTGGCCTTTGTCGCTTACTTTTAAAATGAAATGGATAGTTTGCGGAGTTTCAACCTTAGGGGCTGTAAATGGTACACGATACATATTGGGGGCATACGGGCGAAAACTGATATTGCCCTGATAAGTACCTGCTTCCCGATACTGAAACCAGAAATAGCTCAACGCATCGCCGTCGGGGTCAGTGGTTCCTTTGGCATCCAGAAAAAACTGCTCACCCGATTTTACTGTGATATTTTCAGCATGATTTAGTTTAGGAACAGGCGGATGATTAGCCGCCGTATAAGGTTGGTAGGTCCAGTCCATACGTGCGGCAAAATCATTTTGAAAATCTTCACGCCAGCGCATAATTGTTTCAAGATTGCCAACATAAGTTTTTTTATCAACAGACGACACCAACGAATCATTAGCGTTGGTCCATATAGGGTGGCTTTCGGGTTCTTCCTGATGCGGAACTTTAAAGTACGGGTTGGGCTTGGGTTTTTCAAATACGGGGGTATAAAATTCATACCTACCTCCCCAGCCACCATAATTCGGATGTTCGGGGTTATTAAGTCCATTAGAAATTAACCCTAAAAAAGTAGGGGTGTCTCCTTCCATGCCATAGGCTACATCAGGGTACATGGTTCCTAATACGCTATGCCCTTGTTGAATATGTTCAGTTAACCATTGATTCGAGAAAACCGCATTATTAAACCCTGCCGACTGCGCATTAATACCCCTCCATGTCGCTTTCTCGTAAGTATAACCAGGAGTAACAGTAAAAAATATAGTAGGAAAAGTCTTCCGAATCCACGGATTTGAATCGTCTTGGTCTGAAATCGTATTGACACGTATCTTATCGTAGAGTTTCTGCGCTTCGGTAGTAGATTTGGTCTGCTTTATTTTCCAGAGTGCCTGTGCCAGACAATTACTGCCACCCCACACACAAAACCATACAGGGCGGGAATCGTTTTTTTCTAATACCCTGATAATCCATTCCGAGCCTTCTGAGTCTTTACCTTCACCTACACCTTCCATGCCATATTTCTCAAGCCCTTTTTTTATTCTTGTTTTTAATTCTGCGGCAGTCGGATACCCCCTTTCATGTTTAAGTAAATTGGGTTGTACCTTTCCGTAAGCATCAATAATAGCATGAATGCTTTCTACGGCAGCCCAGTTTTTCTGGTGAATAGAGGTAGTTGCTATTAAGCCTTCAATATCCCATTGATTGGCATAAGTCAGAAAACGAACCATCGACTGTGAGTCATCGGGGTCGGCTTCAATGTCAGTCAAGACTACCACTCTTAATTTTGTCTGATTCTGGGCCATTAATCCAGTTTGTAGAAATAAAATAAAAAGCAAGAAGGATACGTATTTCATGGAGAAGTAAGAGGTAATGTTCATAATAAAATTCAGATTAGGGGCGTACGCGCTAAAGCTATGCTTCTTTCAGGTATCAAAGCTAATACAGGTATTTCAAATAAACCAGTTTTCTTTGCTCATTATAATGGGCTTAATGAAAAGATGTATTGCTTGAGAATCAATAAAGATAAAGACAGATTTTCTAGTAGTAATTTATTAAATATCAGCATAATTTATGATAAGTTTGCCTAAAAAGCTGCCTGTAAATACTTAGTTAGTAGTCAGCGGCCTGATATGTTTAATAAACCCAACCAGAATATGAAAATAAAAACATTTGTTGCTTTTGTTGTGAGTTTAGGTATTTTAGGGTCAGTACAAATGGTTCTCGCGCAGACTCCAGTAAAGCCGCGGACGATTGTGACAACTGATGGCGAACTGGATGATGTGGACTCCTTTATAAGGATGCTGTTATATGCTAATGAATTTAAGCTGGAAGGGCTGATTTATAGTAGTTCTCAATGGCATTATAAAGGTGACGAAAAAGGTACCAGATTTACATCTGAAATGGAGTCTACGGCTAAACGTTATGGAGAAAGAACCGAACTCCGTTGGCCCGGTACCACATGGATGCAAGAGTTATTGCAGGAGTATGCCAAAGTGCAGCCTAATCTTGCCAGACACGCACAAGGATACCCCACCGCTGAGGCTTTAAAGCAACTGGTTAAAGTGGGTAATATTGACTTTGAAGGAGAAATGATTAAAGTAACCGAGGGCTCAGAGTTAATTAAGGATGTATTGTTAGATAATAATCCTCAGCCTGTGTATTTGCAGGTATGGGGAGGCACCAACACAATTGCCCGTGCCTTGAAATCAATCGAAGAAACATATAAAGGGAAGGCCAACTGGTCGCAGATTTATGAAAAGGTATCAAAAAAAGCAATTATATATACTGTTCTTGACCAAGATGCCACCTACAAAAAGTATGTGGAACCTCATTGGCCCAACATAAGGGTTTTTTATAATGCCAACCAGTTCTGGTGTCTGGCCTACCCGTGGACATTCGTCGTGCCTACCGAATTACAGCCATTCCTTAGGGGTGGTTTTATGAGTAAGAATATTATTCATAACCACGGGCCATTACTAGCTAAATATTACTCTTGGGGAGATGGAAAAAAAATTGTAGGTGACCCCGAACATACACAAGGAACGCTCGAGGATATGAATAAAAATAAAATGACGCAGTTTGATTTTATTTCGGAAGGAGACTCGCCTGCTTATTTTCAACTACTGGATGTTGGGCTTATGAACCTTAATAACCCTGAATATGGTGGTTGGGGAGGCAGAATGGTGCAATCAACCACTAATCCGAATCGTTGGGAAGATAACGCTAACCTGACAGATTATAACTACTTTACCAAAAAACAAGATGCGTCATTTCCGCAAACACGCTGGATTGAAGCTCTGCAACTAGATTTTGCCGCTCGTGCCGACTGGTGCATAAAATCTTATAAAGAAGCAAACCACGCTCCTAAAATTACTACCAGAGAAGGAAACATAAGGAAAGTAAAAGCAGGTGAAAAATTAATGATAACGGCTTCCTACACTGACCCTGATGCTAACACTGTGGCTTTCAGTTTCTGGCAATATGCCGAAGCAGGTACGTCACCCGAAAAAGTAAGCATTATACAAAAGCAACATATAGCTCATATTGAAGTGCCGGCTACTGCAAAAGCTGGTGATACTATTCATATAATTGTGGAAGGAAAAGATAACGGAATACCCTCGTTGATTCGTTATCAGCGCGTAATCTTACAGATAGTTGAATAATAAACATGATTGGTCTTTCATTGGGTTATATTGCCCCATGAAAGACCCCAAATCATTCGTTTTTAAGGCTTAAAGTAGGCCATAATTCAGGAATATTTTTTCCAGCGTTAGCCAGTCAACCATCTGACCATTAATTTCTCGGCAAGGTATGAGCGGAATCCCCGTAGCTATATCATCAATAAATACTTCGTTGTTCAGGGCAAAGGTTTTCGGATTAAATGCCGTAGGGTAATATTTTTGCGGAGAATATTCTCTTACAGGTACATGATGGTGTATTAAAAAATCGGTTGCTTCTGTAAAGCTATTATTCGCAAGTTCAATCCGTTTGGTATTCAATATAATATGATGCCCCTTCTCATGAAGTTTACTGATAACTTCAATGGCGTGTGGGTTGAGCATACCTATATGCGGATACGCGTGCTCAACAATAGTCCCATCAAAATCAAGCCAGATGGTTATCTCGTCGTTCATTTGTAATAGTATGGTTATGAACAAATATAACAAAAACCAGACATACGTTAATGGCAGTCTTTGAGAATGGAATAAAACTGAAGCATCTGAAAAATATCATTATCTTGAATAGCCTTTTCGGCATTCTGGATATGGTTCTGTAATTTCAGCGCACCCGAAAGGCCGATATTATCGGGTAAAGACTCATAAAGATTTATAAGGCTCTGGACGCGATTAATTTCGGCAAGAAGCCCGTCGGCCAGACTTAACGACCGATTTGGAGGTTGGATGGAAATTTTCATGCAAAAGTTATTTTAGTTAATAAAGATAGAACCTACACACAGGCAGTTATAATATATCTGCGAATCCATACTCGTATAATTTTAATTTTTCATGAAAAACTGGCATGCTTTCCATGAATCTATCTTTATCTTATAGCAAATTTCTATCCAAACTCAATTAGGCTAACATATTTTTTATCAGGCTTTTACGTATATTGTAGCCACTCATTTAGGCTTTTGCACTATATGTAGTAAAAGAGAATTATAGCTCTCCTTCATAAGCCGAAAAGGCAATTAAGGCGCCGTCGCCTAGTTCAATTTCGTCCCCGAACATTAGCTCATAAGGCATTCCCAAAACCTGTAATTTTAAGGTCGTATTGTTTTCTTTTAAAATTTTTGTTCGGTTATGGCTTTGAGGCAAGCCTCCTTCATCAACATATAAAAAGTATTTTCTAGCCGATTTGTCAAATTTAATAGTAGCATGATTCCGGCTCACCGAAAGGCTTTTATCTCCTTTGGTTTCGTCATACTGAGTGTCGTCTTTCTCCAGAAAAACAATATCATTGATTCTTGTACGGCCCGAATTGAGTCTGGGTCGGTATCCGCGCCCAATCCTGAACTCTATCTTCTGGTCTGGGTTTAGAACATACGTTTGTTGCGAGGCTTGCCCATCAAGTACAATAATGCTAGCAAGGTAGGCTTTGGCAGTATCTTTTAATGCCGACTGGTTTTTCAGAATATCAAGACCAAAGTTGCCTTCCGAAAACCTGCAAGCAGGCAGTGTATCCTGAACAATCACAAATTCAAAAGTCCAGTCAGAGCTAAGCCGAATATAGTTATCGGCTAATTCTTTTTGTAGTATATCATTTTTAAACTTACTTGGTAATTCCTCAAATAATGCTACACGTGTAATTTCCAGTTCTTCGGTAGTTTTACATAAAACATAGAGTTTTAAGCCTGTGCCTATACTTTCTTTTTCATCAATGTATGGTTTGAGAGATTTCAGAATAAACCTGCATATTTCATTGCGTTTTTGTGGGGCAGGGGGCATAGCCGGTGGTTCAATACCTTTTTTGGCGTTAGGGGTTGGTTCCTGACGGGGTGGTGTTTCGATGCCAAAAGATGCTTCCTGCTCATTTTCAGGAACAATATTAAGGATTTTTTTTAGCTGGCTCAGAAGTTTCATGGTAGGTTTATTAAAATGTTCCTAAGTATCCTTTTTGTTTTAAAATGGGGGCTATATGTTCGTTAGCTAGTTTAATAGCCTTAGCTGATGATTCTCCAAGCTCGATTCTGACACAGGTTACAGTATGAGAGTCGCCCGAAGGAGTAGGGGCAAAAAATACATACCATCCGTCATATCGTTTACGACCATTGATTCGCCTTTCGGGTGTACCAGATTTACCAGCTACCTTGCTGATGCTTATTTTGGGGGCTTTCCCTTCTCCATTCGATTGGTCTATCATAAATGATGTTAGTTGTTCGGCATAATCGGTTTCTTTTGCTAAGGCAATGCCAGTGGCTATTTTTTGCTTTATGCCCCCTTTTTGTAGTATGTATCTTGAAGGCTGAAAAATGCCATTATTGGCAATAGTCCCTGCCATACGTGCCAACGAAACAGGCGTAGCCGTAAGTTGGCCTTGCCCCCAAGATAAACCCGAAAACTCGCTGCTGTATTTTTTCTTTCCCTGAAACTTCGTGTAAAAGTCTCTGTTTTTTACAAAAGAAGAGTCAGTCCAATGTTTCAAGAAACTTTCCCGATTTTGTGGCGTATGTGTGTCATGAAAATAATATCCGCCCACGTAGTCGATATTCATACCTGTGGAGAGGTATAAATCGGCCATTTCATTATCAAGTTTATTATCATTAGCTAGCTGTATGAAATAAATATTGCTTGATTCCACAATAGCTTTTCTCATGTCAATATTTGCTTTAGGTTCGTCAGCCCGAATAATATAATCGAATCTATCATAACGAATATCCGAGGCTTTACTACCCAGTTTATTAAAGGCTGCCATTGCCGTTAATATTTTAGCCGTAGAGCCCGGGGCTGTGGCGTAGGTCATTCCTAAATCTCGTTCAGCAATAAGATGATTCAGGTGATAAATTTCTTTTTCTGACAACACCATTTCGTCAGGGGCTTTCAGGTTAGGCAGAGGGTTAATAGCCGAAGCAAGCACATCCCCCGTACTGGCATCTAAAACAACTACCGATACTCTTTTATTTTTAAATTCAGAGCTTTCAATAGCTGCTTGTATTGCCACCTGCAAGGAGGCATCAATGCTCAGTTGTATATCGCGGTTTTTGGCACGTAAAGAAGCTATCTGTTCACTTTCCAGCCCTTCTTTCATCATATCGGCTAATACCGAATAATCGTAGGCTACAACGGTTACTTCTTTACTGATAGGTTTTGAGAAACGGTTTGGTCTGAAACGGGTTGTAATAATTGCAGATTTTTCGGGTTTGGTATCAAAGCCACGTAGTTCGGACAAATGCCTTGCCTCGGCAAAGTATCCGCCTGCCTGCGACCACAGCAATTTGGTGTTAAAGTCGCCCGTCCAGAAGAATGTGTGGGCTTCAAACGGATAATATCTGCTCGCCTTTTTTCGCATCACTTGCGCTAACTGGTCTGAACTCAGCCCCGAATTAAGCAAAGAGTCCTGATTAGCTTTGATGGTTTCTAACGAACTGGTAGCTAAAACCAGATTATTACGGTCATAAATGTTGCCTGCCGCCAGTGCTTTTGTGAAAATTTCGATGCGAGGATTATAACTGTATATAGGTAAACCATTACGGTTCAAGACTCTGGCTGGCTGAACAATATATTTTCTGGAAGAAATAAGCTGAATGTTTAAAAGTTGTATCGTTAAAATGATAACTCCGACAAAACAACTAACAATTGTGGCAAAAATAACTGGGTCATAGTTTGCATGGATGTGCTTTTGCTGAACCTCTGTTGCTTCTAGTCGGGAAACGCCTATTACAATACCCATAGCGGCAAGATTTACAATCAGAGAGACTTTTCCGTAACTCAGGAACGGGACGCTGATACCTGTTAGAGGTAATAAACCTATGGAGCCACAAGCTATAATGAAAAACTGTATACCCAATGATAAAGCAATGCCTGTACAGAGGTAAAAAGCAAAGGGCTGTCCTGCCCGACGGGCATATAAAATAATACGGTGTATTAATATACCAAACAATAAAAATATAGATAAAAGACCAAAAAAGCCTAGTTCTTCGCCAATACTCGGCAATATCATATCGGTATGTGCGGCGGGCATAGTATTGGCAAATCCTTTTCCTGGCCCTTGACCTGCAATACCACCCGATGAGAGTGTCCAGTAAGCATGGGCCAGATGGTCGCCACCGCCACCTTCTACATTGTTATTCCACGGGTTAAGCCACATCTCTTTCCGTTGAGCAAGACGTTCGCCTACTGATGGAATCTTGTCACCAAAGGTAAAAGCTGCAATGATAATCATAAGAATAACAGGAGCTTCGGCAAAGATTGACCACCACCATAACAGCCGCGTGGTCTGAAAAAGCTTTTTGCCTATTAGCCAACCTATGGCTATCACAAGCGTAATAATAGTAGCCAATAGTGGGCTAGGCAGAAACTTCAATAAAAGAGCGTATATCAGCCCAGTGCAGAGTGTAACAATTAAATTACCTCGAGCAATGCTGTAAAAAAACAGAAAAGTGAAACAAACGACCAGAGCAGGGCCCATATCACCCATTTTTAAATAAATCAGAATCAAAGCCAGTGTTCCGGCCAACACACCTATATTGGCCCAGAAACGCCATCGGGCATCGCTTAGGCTTCGGATGTTTTTTTCGTTAGCAGCAAAAAAGCAGGCAAAAAATACCAGTAGAAAATACTTGGTTAATTCGCTTGGCTGAACATCAACTCCTGCAATCGACAAGTTAACTTTTACGCCACTTCCTTCGGGGCCTCTGCCCCAAATCATGACTGTTAAGGCCATTATAAGGCCCAGAGCCAACCATGTAAAGCCTTGTAGCTGATAGGTGTTCTTGTCAATAGTATTGCCCAATTGGCCTTTAAAAAGAGATTTATACCTGACATTGCTTAGTATATCAAAATACCATAAGCGGGTATACCATTTGCTGATTGGTAAATAAGAAACCATCACCATACCTACTAAACCCAAGCCAATACCCCACAGAGTATGATACCCATAGAGGGTGTCTTGTAAAGGGTTTTGAATGCTGAACAGTATCACCAGCGAAATACCCGTCAAGAGCATCAGAATAGCTAGTAGGGTAGCATCTTGAAAAAAACGGGTATAGCTCCAGAAGATATATAAGCCTCCGAACAGACTGAAAAAGATAATAATAAGGTTAAGGTATGCCTGATTAAAAGCCTTTGGGGTACGTACAGTTAAAACTTTGTCGTCTTTAAGCTGGCTGTAAACAGTTGAGCCAATAAGCCTGATTTTATGAGGCTGCCCAATAAAACTAAAGTCAAGGTCTTTGGTAAGGCCGCCGTCGATAGTTCCTTGCCGAGTGCCAAACTCCAGACCGGGTTTAAGAGGAATAACACTGTAAGAAGAATCCTGAGATAAACCTCGAAAAATAAACTTGCCATTGGCATCGGTTCGGGCATATATATTTTCTTCAGGGGCAATTTCGTCGGTCAGGCTCTGGCTGTGTTTCCTTAGTTGTACAAGAATACCTGTCATTGGCTGGCCATCCTCTTTCTGGTGTACTGTTCCACTAATACTTAGGCTTCCGGCCTGACCAACTTCAGACGGATAATGCTTTGGGGACAATAACTCTTGTTCGTAGAGTTTCTCATCAAAGCCCATTCTTTGCCGAGAAACCTCCAAACGACTCTGAAAATCCTTCCCACCTATGGGGCTTTTTATAGCGGTAGGTGCCAGAATCTGGAAATCACGTTTGTTAATAGCTCCGAGGTTTTCAAGTTGTTTATGTTCAGCAACCTTAGCCGATAATGAATCTGCAATGAGCGTAATATCTTTGTCGTCGGGGTAATAATTCCGTAGAATTTTTTTCAGAGCCTCGCTATCTAATCCCTCTGCCAGATTGATTGCGCGCCCTTCGGCATAATCTTGTTGTGTTTTGGCAAGGTTAGGCTGCAAATTAAAATGTAAGCGAATAAACAGAACAAATAAAATACCGATAGCACCTATAATAAGTATATTATTGATTCTGTTAGCTTTTTCAGTTTGATTCATGAATATTTCAGGTGAGTTAGCCGTGGTATGTGAGAAAAATTACTGTTCAGCTTGTAGCCTTTTCAGGTTTCGGGTAGCAAAATCAAATCCTTGTTCGTCGGATAATTTGTAGAGCCTGATAGCTTCGTCAAGGTCTTGCTCTACGCCAAGTCCTTTTTCATAAAGTTGCCCAAGATTGTTCTGGGCATACATATTGCCTTTTTTTACTGCTTTTTTATAAAGGTTTGCGGCTTCGTCGTAATTAAGTTCTACGCCTAATCCTTTTTCGTACATTAAGCCCAGATTATTCATTCCGTTGGAATTTCCCTGATCGGCTGATAAGCGGAATAACTCAACAGCCTTTTCGTAACTTTTTTCGATGCCATTGCCATATTTATACATTAAGCCCATGTTCACCTGCCCGTCAGAGTTGCCTTCGTCTGCCGACTCTCGTAGCCATTTAATCGCTTTTTCATAATTCTTCTTTACGCCATAGCCATTTTTATACATTAAACCCAGTTTGTTTTTGCCTTCGGCATTGCCTTCTTTAGCCGAGGCTAAATAGTATCTGAATGCTTTAGTGAAGTCACGGTTTTTATATGCCTCAATGCCCGCAGCTAAATTGTCGGTAACAAGGGGTGTTGTTTGTGTGGAGGTGCTGGCGGGTTTGGGAGCATTGGCAGTTATTTTCTGATATACAGAAAAAACAATAAACGCAAATACGGCTGCAAAAAGTACCCATACCAGATAATACTCTTTTAAAATATTGACATTTCTGTAAATAGTTTTCTTGATAGGCTCTCCTTTAAGCGTCGATTTATTAGGTTTGTCTTCGGTTATTTTTCTCTTTGGCGAAGGCATTGTTTGTTTATGCGACGAAGCCGTAGAGGGGTTTGCCTGAGCCTGTCCGGCGTCTGACTTCTGAAAATCAACGAACGATTCCGTTAGTTCGTGTTTTAAATCACTAACATCGCTAAGGCGTTCATCGGCTTTTTTACTTAATAGCTTATAAACCAGTTCTTTTAACCTGACCGGAAAGTCTGCTTCAATAGGTGGCGGAGGAGAAGCCATAATTTGGTCCAGAAACTTACGGAAACTCACTTTGTCGCTCTCAAAAGGAACGCGCCCGGTCATACATTCATATAAAACTACGCCTAATGAATAAAAATCAGAGGCTTTGTTTACCAGTTCTGGTGTATCAAACTGCTCGGGTGAGGCATAATCAAACGTCATTAATGATTGCCCCGTAATGGTTTTAGGTTGTTCTCTGATTTTGGCAATGCCAAAATCGGTTAACAAGAAATGCAACTGCCCGTCTGGAAGAGAGCGGTAGAGAATATTTTCAGGCTTAATATCCCGATGTACCACGCCTTTCTCGTGAATGGTTTTTAGTGCGTCGGCTATCTGTAATCCTAAACTGATAATAATATCAATAGATAAAACGCCTTTTTCGTTAAGTACTTTGCGTAAATCGCCGCCCTCAACCAAATCCATTACAATGTAAGGTAGTTTTGCATTTAAGCACACTTCCCTGATAGCCACAATATTAGGGTGTTTAATATCGGTCATTATTCTGGACTCCTGCTGGAAGCGTCTGAGGGTATCGGCGTTGGTTTCAATAGTAAAATGTTTGATAGCTACTAAATCACCGGTTTTTATATGACGTGCCTTACGCACCTGAGCATTTCCTTTACCCAGATTACTAATGATTTGGTATCCGACAAAATTTGTATTGAAACTATCAGTTGGCATAAACTATTTTATTTTTTTGAATACTGGGAATAATCATACCCTAACTCTTTAAGTCTGTCGATGGCCGACTGATAGCCTTGTTCGGCAGAACGCTTGTAATAGCGGAGAGCTTTTGTCATGTCCTGTGCAATTATTACGTTATTATCTATCGACCGACCGTAGTCATAAAATACCCCTAGGTTGTATTCTGCAATGGAATTGCCTTTGATAGCACCTTTTTCAAACCAGTTTTTGGCTTCCAGATAATCTTTACTAACCCCTTCACCAATATCATACATATAACCCACGTAATTTTCTGCATAGCCATCAGAGGACTGGTCAGCAGCATATTTAAAATATTCCAGTGCCTGCGCATAATTTTTTTCTTTATAGTACTGGTCTGCTAATGCGTAATAGTCTACGGCAGCAACGGTATCGATAGGCGTAGCAGTAGTGTCGGCTGCAGCCATCATCGTAGAGTCAACAGCGGTAGAGTCTGCGTATTCACTGTTTTTGTCAGGAACCAATGAAATAATAGTGAAGCCTGCAATAATAATTACGATGGCTATACCTAAAAAAAGCAACAGGTCTTTGTTCTTTTTCTCATTTTTATCGTCGTTAATCACCGTTTGCTGGTTAGGCTTGGGAGGTGGTGGCGTAATTTTGTCTTTAGGTGGTATATATCTTTCTGTATGAGGTGTGTCATCTTTACTAGAAATATCATCAAAGATAAACACCTCAGTTTTGCCAGTGTCACTGCCATCATATTCATCCCATTCAATATCTGCGTTTTTAAGTAACCTTTTCAGGGTCTGAGGGTTATTAATTCTCTTGGTAGCCTGTTTTTCAAGCAAACCATTAATGACTGTTTTCAGGCTTTTCGGAAAGAAACCTTCAATATTTAATGGGGGAGGAGCTAAGGTTTCAATACTTTTACTTAAAGCCCCGATGCCCTTTGAGCCTAACGGAAAAGGCACTTGGCCACTCAGGCATTGGTACAATACTACCCCTAATGAATAGAAATCGGTTGCACCTGAAAGATTCTCAAGGTCATGAAACTGTTCAGGAGAAGCATATTCATAGGTCATCGGCGACTGCCCCGTAACCGTCGAAGGTTGTTCACGTAATTTGGCAATACCAAAATCAGTTAACAGGAAATGAAGTTCATCATTCTGTAATTTCCTGTACATGATGTTGGCAGGCTTTATGTCGCGGTGAATAATGCCTTTAGCATGGATTTCTTTGAGGGCATCGGCTATCTGCAAGCCCAGACGGATAATTGTAGGAACATCAAGCGTTTTTTGTTTTTTCAGAAGGCTGTCTAAGTCGCCTCCTTCAATGAGTTCCATAACTATATAAGGCAGGTCGGCATCAAAATGTACTTCTTTCAGTTTAACAATATTCTTATGGTTAAGGTCAGTCATGATAGCTGACTCCTGTTGAAAACGACGAATAGTGTCGGCATCGGCATTAAATGAAAAATGTTTAATGGCAACCAGTTCTCCCGTATTTTTATTACGGGCTTTCAGAACTCTTGCATTACTTTTGCCAAGTTCGCTTAATATTTCATAGCCAGGAAAATACTGATTAAAGTTTTCTGTTGCCATAAGGGTAAGTGTTTATTGAATGCTGTTACCAGCATAGTATACGGTTTAGTTGTTTAATCTATAAATCTATATTTTTAATGCCTAATGCTGAATAGCTACTGGTTTACTTAAAAATGAAACTCTCATTCTTAAGCGTGTCTTTAGGTACTAAAATGCTTACTTTTTCATTTACCTGACTGAATATTACATCCTGAAAGCGGATTTCTGTATTCTTTTTGGTGCTAAAACCTGTACTGAAACGACTTATTATCAGGTTTTTTAAAAAAAATCTGGTGTTTTCTTCTAACACAAAAGCAACATCAGCTTTGACCGTTACAGGCAATATTACAATTGGTTTGTCTTTTGCAATCAGTTCAAAGGTATCTTTAATGACAACGGGCTGAGCTAAATAAAGGGTGTCGCCCAACTCATTGGCTGATAGTATCAGTTGTTTATTTTTGTTTTTTATTGCATTGACTATGAGCGAATCTAGGTTTATCAATGTTTTTTTTGCGCTTAAAGTATCAGAACCTACTGTTGTGGTAACAGCAACTGCCTGCGCAGAATTAGTAACTTTTGGTGGGTTATTAAGCGACCACACATATACCGCTGCTGCTATAATGGCTACAAGCATGATAATGAGCGGAAGCCGCCAGACATTCTTCTTAGATTTTCTAGATTCAGGTTCAGATACAGGTTTTTCGTTGGTTTGTTTGCGTGCAGAAGTCTTTTCTGTTTCAGGGTATAAGACTTTCACTGAGAATGCGTCTGTTATTTTCTTAGAAGCCGTAGCGGATACAAGACTTTCGTTTTTAGCCAGTACGATTGTTATATTATCTTTTCCTCCGGCTTCGTTTGCAAGCTGAATCAGTTTAAGTACTTTTATCTCTAAATCAGAATGTTCTGCCAGAACTTCACTGATTTGCTTTTGCATGAGCATATCGGTAAGCCCATCGCTACATAATAAAACAATATCTTGCGGCAGAAAATCAGTAGTAGCCGAATCAAGGAAGTCAATATCATCTACTTTATGAATCTGTGAACCTACATCTCTCAGAATTTCATTTCTACGTGGGTGATTCATGGCTTCTTCTTCCGAAATCATGTTTTCATCTTCTCTGATACCCACCAGCGAATGGTCTTTTGTGAGTTTTTCCAAAACTCCGGCTCTGAAACGATAAAGCCGTGAGTCGCCTACATGAACAATATGCAATTTCTGCTTTTCGGTGTCAACAATGGCTGTTGTTAACACACAGCACATATTCGAAAACTTGAAATCTTTTTGTCTTTCTCGGTAAATACTATTATTGGCCTGAACTACGGCCTCTTCAAGCATTTTCAGAGGCTCGCCATTCTGTTTCTCCATGTAAGTTTCAATACTTGCACGGGCAATGTCGGCAGCAGTTTCGCCACCGTAGTAACCGCCAACCCCATCAATAGCTGCCAACAGGGCTATGTTTTTATTAGCCCATATATACTTACAGATAAACTTATCCTGATTATCTTTTCTGTTTTTTCCGGTGTCAGTATTGCCAACAATCCTGAGTTTTTCCATAGCTTATCTGGGCAGTTTTTTAAAATGAGCATATACGACGATACCTGTAAATACCAAAAGTGCAAGCGAGATAACAAAATCAATCATGAGTTTATAGGATTGTTGAACTTTAATAGGTAGGCTATTTTCTGCTGTTGAATGTAAGCGTAACATCGCCGTTCAGAAGCAGTTTGGTTTTTACAAGGGGTAAATCATGCCATACCGGATTGCTCAAGTCTGACTGCGGAAGGAGTTCTTCGTTCAGGCGGGTTTCGTGTCGGCTAAAATTCGTAATCTGGAAAACCTGTCTGGTTTCGTTATACTTAATGCGGGCATGAGGGTTAGACACATACGGAGAGTCAATGAGAAAATAATTGTCAAACTGAGCATTTTCTGGTTCTTTTCGGGCAATTACAATCTCTTTTTCCTTCATTGAATAATTATCTTCCATATCGTTATGGCTGATATGAACATGAATTTCAGCATAAACAGTATCGTGGTTGTAGGTAATTACCTTGTTTCCGTTAGCCTTATTTACAGGCGGACTATCGATGTCAATTTTCATAGCAAATTTGCCATCATTTCGGAAATCGATATGTAGAAAATGGTTAAGGTTAATATCCATTTTCTCATAATAATTAGTCGATTTCTTAGGCTTCATTGTTACTTTAACGGTATTGGTCTGGCTTGGTATGGCATCTTTAAGCCCCGTGATAGTACCTAAAATCATTACGTCTCCCTGACCTATAATTTCGTCGTTGAACTCTACGCCTGGCGCAAACTGAAAAACCCAATTCGAGGCAATCGGTATTACATTCGGATACTTTGCTTTATACTCATTAATTTTTTTGTAAAAACCCTTAACTGCCTCATGCACTAAGGCAATAAAAGTAGGTTGGCGTGATTGATACACGTCAGGATGTAGAATGACAATAAAATTGGCATTAAACAAGAGGCTTTCGCCTAATGATTCTTTCTTGATGGAAGCCTCCAGATTAGTAATTAAATCTTTCAGAATCATTTCGTTGGTTACTTCTGAAATCTTTGATTTTTGGTTTTTTTCCAGACTGGAAGGAATTATTTTCTCCTTAATCACTGAAAATAAGCTCATATCAATAAGTAGTTATGTATATTACGTAATATAGCGCGGAATGTAAATTCTGCAATAGCAAACAAAGTTTATCAATAAAGTCGGGGATAAGTTATAGTAATAGCAAAATGAAAAGAACCACAAGCCAATATTGCTTATTTATGATACATTATTGGGTATCAGTAATATTGCTTTATTTTAATTACACTAACGAGAAAACTTGATGATTGATATACGTATCTCTTTTAAATTTTTCAATTTATTGCTTGAACGGTATAAATTACACTTGAATTTTATTCAAGGAGTAACTATTGAAGTGTTAGCCAGCTTCTGAATTGATAAATATAATAAAAACAATCAGGGAAAATAGCTTTAGCTAGTGTATTTATTTGCTTAATACTTATTCTCTGAAAAAGGTTACGAAGAAATATGCCAATGAAGAAAATTTATTTAGAAATGAATATTTAAACTCATCAAAATATCGGAATCATAAGCGTAGTAAACGAGTTGAAAATAGTAGTAGAGTAATAATTACTCTACTACTATTGGCTGAATAATTTCATCTAATAATTTCGCAAGAACTATTTCGGCGTTCTGTTCGTTAAGCATATCTAAATGCTCACCAAAAAGCTCTATGGGTTCAACTTCTTTAAAATAGGGTTTCCAATGCGCCCCGTTTTTATCAAGCGTAGAGTTGTTACAACCAAAATATAAGAGTTTTCCGGCAAAGTATGAAGGAGTATGAGTGTTATATATATGCCACAAAAAGGTTTGATTATTTTTGATTTTTAATGCTTGGTTGCTGTTCTTCTCAACTTTATGGATAATTCTCTTGATAAATTCAGAATGATTATAAAAAAAATTGATAGTATTATTGAATAAATCGCCTCTTTTGAAAAAAGAAACAGTTTTTCTGAAAAAATCATTAAAAAACGGCTTTTTTCTGTATTTCTCCCTTCCCTCGATAATTCCGATAATACTATATTGCTCAACAGAAATGCTAGTAATAATATGATTCATAATAATAGCACCTGAACAAATACCAAGTATACCTATATTACTTTTGTCAGACTGAGGTATTTGTTGTAATATGTAATCTGTGGCATAAGCTAAGGTTCTGTTATCGGGGTGGGTATCGCTTATTTTCGGATAAGTAATGATTCGTATTGTGGCGTGTTCGGCCAGTTTCTTCAGAAATACCCTTGTGGCTTCTGCAGTGCCATACAATGCAGGGAAAATGTAAATAATGTTTTCGTGCGAGGCCTGTTTCTGGAGGTTTAAACCCTGTAAAAACGTATGAATTTCTTCTGGAGACATTTCTCCATGTATCCAGTCGGTAGGTAAGGTAGTATTAAGGTCAGACTCTAACTGTACCAGAAAATTAACGGCATTTAATGAGTCTCCACCGGCATCTTTCCACCTGATATTTTTATCAAAAGAATGCTCATCTAAGAACTTACTCCATACTTGCCGAAGAGTAGTATAAATGTAATCTTGTTCAGCATTATTTGTCTTATAGCCGGTTTGGGGTGTGCTTACCAGTGCTTCGGCCAGTAGTTTTAATGCTTTGCTATCATTCTTGAAGTTATGTAACAAAGGAATTTCATCTACCTGAATACACCTTTGCGGAATCATGTAAGCGGGTAGTTTTTCGGATAGCCAGTTTTTGAGTATAATTTCAGGTATTTGTGTGTGGCTAATGTAAAAAGCAAACATTGAGTTATGCTTGTCGGTGGTATGCAGTACTACTCCGCAACGTTCAATCGACGGATGGTTCATCAGTATTCCCTCAATTTCGCTGAGTTCAACCCTATAACCATTTATTTTAACCTGATTATCTTTACGTCCCAGAAATTCGAGTAGTCCTTCAGAATTAATTCTGCCTAAATCACCCGTTCTGAAAGTTCTCAGAGTGGTATCATGAGGCTTAATGCTAAACGAAAGAGCAGTTTGCTCGGGATTTTTCCAATATCCTAGTGATATAAACGGGCTACTGACCGTTATTTCGCCAGCCTCACCATCGGGTACAGGTTGGCCTGCTTCGTCAAGCAATTGCATGGTTCGGTCGGCAACTGCATAACCTAACGGAATTAATTCCTGATTAATCACTGTTTCATGGTTAATAAACCATTGCCGATAAATGGTCGCTATTTCTGTGGCTCCTATCCCGACGTACAGTAGGCAGTCGGACTGAAAAAAGCTCTTGTATAAGTCTACATCAGTATTATAAATTCTGTCGCCTGCCAGATAAATAAGCCTCACAGAGCTAAAAGCAGCTTTTTCAGGGTTTAATTTCAGAAAAGTTCTGAAAATATTAGGTATTGAATGATAAATCGTGATTTTTTCCTGACTTATAAAATCATCTAAGTTATAAAAGCCAGTCTTTTTCAGGTTTTTTATTATTAGCGTTGCTCCATTTAATAATGCCCCATAAATATCTCTGATAGCCCCGTTAACACTCGGAGAGTACAGAAGCGTAAGGCGGTCGTTATCTGATAAATGTACCGAATTGGTATACTGCATTACATCATGTAACAGATTGCGCTGGTTCTGATAAACACCTTTGGGAACACCCGTCGAACCAGAAGTGTAAATAATATAAGCTATATTATCGGCTGAGGCCGTAACATTATTAAGTGCGGTATCAGATATAGTTAAATTATCAATATAGATGCTGGTAAGCGTAGTTTCAAATACTGGGGTGTCGGTAGTAGTAATAATACACTTAAGACCAGACTGCTCAATAATTAAACGATTGCGAGCAATTGGCAAATCTATGTCTAAAGGCACATAGGGGCAGCCAGTAGCCAGCGAAGCCAACATGGCAACCGGAAAAAAAACGTTGTTAGGTAGGGCTATGCCTACGGGTTCTTTAGTTGCATTGGTTTTTTGCAAGGCAATGGCTATTGTTATTGCCCATTGATATACTTCCTGATAGGTAAGCTGTTGGTTATCACATTTCAGCGCAATTTTGTCAGGGTTTCTCTGAACAACTTCACTAAAAAGCTGGAAAACAGGCTTATTAAGCCACGATTCTTCAAATTTTCTGAAACGGATACTAACAGGCCCTTGAAAATCTAGTTTCATTTTAATACATAGTTTTTAGAGACACTCATCCATTTCAAAATACTTTCTTCGGGGAAATCGAGCGGCAAAACACAGCCTGCGGTAATCATATTACCCGGTGTAGTCTGGGCAATTAAACGGTGCATTTCGTGGTCATGCTGGCATTTTTCCATCTCTGAAGCTGGTAGCCCTACTAATAATCTGGATGCGTATTTCTTTAATACTATTGGCGAAATAGTTATTTCAGGGGTATATTCATAATGAATAAAACAATTTGACGGGATACTGCCCAAAGAGAGGTAAACATCGGCCCCGTGAATATGAAAAATATTGTAGAGCAGATTTTTACAGGCATTAAGACACCGTTCGTCAGAGTCTTTACCGAATTTTTCATATAATTCAGGTGTTAAGGCTCCGTGTCTCATGTGTTGTGTAACAAAATAAATACCTTGTGAACCTGCCTCTATTAACTGGCCGATAACATATAGCGTATTTTGCGTAATTTGCTCAATTCCTGCCAGTACTTTGTCGGGATATTGCTGTATATGCTCCAGAAAAATAGGTAAGCCAGCTATTTGTATAGCCTGCGAAACAGGGCAAAAAACGGTTGACATCACAGGCGTATTATCGGTTTTTTGCTCATATACAAGTTGGCATGCACCCACTATTTCCTGCATTAACGCAGGTTGTTTTTTAGAAAAATCAGGAAGCGTAAGCCAGTTGTCAGGTGTGTTGATAACCGTCTTTTTAATGATTCGACGGCCCAGGAAATCACCTTCCCAAGCATCAGTTATGCCATGGCATACTGCCTGCCAGCTACCTGCGGGGGTAATTTTGATGAAATCACAGTTGAATTTTTTTTGGAAATTCAGGGTTTGCTTGGCTAGCAGTTCTGCTTTTTGGTCAGCAATCGGGTGATGCTTCCAGAAAGAGACAAGCCTTTGCGTGTGTAAAGTTTCTTGATTTAGAAAAGCCATTTAAGTAATTTTTGAGTCCCAGTATAATAAATACTGAATGTATTGGTGTGATTACAAAGGAGTACAAATCTATATAAAAGCCGCTGTAATACAGATTTATAATGCTTAAAAAAAAATTAACGAATAATAAATGAGGTAATTTCAACGATGAATATCCTGACCAAAAACGTGTTCTTGATGAAAAATATAGTGTATATACGTATGGTAAAATCTTACACGGATTCCTGATTTGTCAGGTCATTAAACAAAATTCCTAAATATTGGATACTTTCAAATGTTAGGAAATAATAGCCTGAACCGAAAAAGTACCTGATTTTTAAGGTACAAGGCTAATAAGTTAATGCTTATTTCGTATTTAAATAAAAAATCAGGGCTCGTCAATTTGCTCTGAAAGACAAAATAAAAATTGATAACATTTTTTCTGTATCGTTTGACTAATACTAGTTTATATATTATTTTAAACCCTGAAAGTAATACCTACCCTGATGTTAGCAGAATTATATTACCCTTCGTCGCTAGAGGCCAGAGAATTAGATATATATCTTGCCGATGGCTGGTTCAGGATGGGACAAGCAATTTTTACGACCAATTTTCTGAAATTCAAAGAAGTACTTTATAGTGCTATCTGGTTACGTGTTGATTTGAATACTTTTGAAGCTTCGTCAACACAGCGTAAACTCCTGAAAAACAACGCAAAATTTAGCGTCAGTATTCGGAAGGCTTATATAGATGATACCAAAGAAGCACTTTTTCTAAAATACCAGAGTCATATATCTTTCGATACCGCTCCGAATCTGCAACAACTGCTTTACGGAAACGGGCAAAATGATATTTATGAAACGCTGGAAATCTGTATTTATGACCAAGATAAACTAATAGCCTGTGGTTTTTTTGATTTGGGCGAAACTACCTCGGCGGGTATTTCATGCTTTTATGACCCTGAATATAAAAAATATAGTCTGGGGAAATATCTGATGTATTTGAAGATGGATTTTTCTCAGAAAAAAGGGCTTGATTTTTTTTATCTGGGTTATTTCGCTCCTGGCTATCCATTGTTTGATTATAAACTGGATTTATCTAAAAAATCGCTGGAGTACCTCGACCTTGCTACGGATGTATGGTTGCCCATAGACCAATTCAGCTACGATACTATTCCGCTGGATATAATGATTTCCAGATTGAAAGGGCTGGAAGATTCGCTAAAAACAGTTGGAATAAATAGTGCGTTTCAGTATTATGATTTTTTTGACGCCGACTTAATTCAAACACTGAACGGATTACGGCTGTTCGATTTCCCTGTTATTTTGTTCTGCTTTGGCGTAAATCCGCACAACCCGATGGTAGTTTTCGACCTCAGAGACGAGCAATATCATTTAATTAGCTGTCATAGTGTTTATGAAACCATGTTCAAGGCTACCGAGAGCAATCGTTTTAATACGCATTTATTGCAACTGGCAAAAGTATTGTTTTCGAGTAAGTCAGCCGATACCATGGCAAAAGTTATTGCAACTGCCCTTCGGAAAAACACAAGAGGCGAGTTTTTTGTGCTTGATACCAGCCTTATCAATCAAGGGTTATAACTCTTAAAGTCAAATCAGGCATACTTGTCTTGCTGTGTGGCACATAATTTTAGCTTTATTCGGTAGTCATCACATCTAATAAAGCTAAAATTATGAAAACTAAAATACACATTTTTTTTGGTGTTGCATTAGTGTGCCTGTTTACCAACATACGGGCACAGGTTCCTGTGTCAGACCTTAGGCTTGAAAATTACAAATATCCTTTTCCTGTAAGTTATATTCAGATTGCCTCGCAGAAACAACACTACGAAATGGCATATATGGATGTAAAACCTGCAACACCCAATGGAAAAGCCATATTATTACTGCATGGCAAGAATTTTAACGGAGCATACTGGCAACAAACCGCCGAAGCCCTTACCAAAGCAGGGTATAGGGTAATCATGCCTGACCAGATAGGCTTTGGTAAATCATCCAAGCCTTTGTATTTCCAGTATTCGTTTCATGAACTCGCTAAAAATACCAGACTAATTCTGGATAAACTTGGCATCACCAAAATTAGTGTTTTAGGGCACTCTATGGGTGGTATGCTGGCCGTTCGTTTTGCTTTGATGTACCCTGAATTTACTGAAAAATTAGTACTTGTAAATCCGATAGGTCTTGAAGACTACAAACTCAAAGTGCCTTATCAGTCTTTAGATGAAGCCTATCAGAAGGAACTCAAACAAACCTACGAATCGATGAAAAAATACCAGATAACCAACTATTATGGAAATCAGTGGAAGCCAGCTTACGAGCAATGGTTAAAACCCATAGCAGGTTGGACACGCAACAAAAATTATCCGATTATTGCTTGGAATACCGCCCTTACTTCCGATATGATTATGACACAACCCGTAGTGTATGAATTTGAGCAGATACAGGCACGTACTTTACTGATTATAGGGCAAAGAGACAGAACGGCTATCGGGAAAGACACAGCCCCTGAACCCCTGCGAGCTACTATGGGTAATTATCCTGAGTTGGGTAAACTTGCGCAGGCACATATAAAAAACAGTAGATTAGTCCCCATCGAAGGCGTCGGCCATTTACCACATATCGAAGCATTCGATTCATTCATTCAGCCTCTTCTAGAATTTCTAAAAGAATAATTGCCAATAGCCTTTCTGTGGCTGTTGGCAGTATAAAGGGTAAATAAACATATTGTTAATAATTCCTTTTCTAAAGCCAGAAAAGGAATTATTACTTTTATATTTACAACCTGAATTTTATACCCAACTCACCCTGATATATTGTTAAACCACTGTTATGGAGACAAGAAGAGAATTTATTCAAAAAGCAGCTATTTTGGCAAGTGGTACCGGTTTAGCCGGAATGTTGCCTCCCGTTATTCAGAAAGCATTGGCTATTGACCCTAAAACTGGTAGTACCTATCTGGATGCCGAACACGTGGTAATACTTATGCAAGAAAACCGCTCTTTCGACCACTCTTATGGTACCTTGCAAGGAGTACGCGGTTTTAATGACCCTCGGGCTATTTCGCTGCCTAATAAGAATAAAGTCTGGTTGCAGTCAAATGCTGCTGGTGAAACTTATGCGCCTTTCAGACTTGATTTAAAAGATACAAAAGCAACTTGGATGAGTTCGTTGCCACACTCATGGGAGAATCAGGTCGACGCACGCAACGAAGGTAAATACAACAAATGGCTTGATGTAAAACAGTCGGGCAATAAAGATTTTAAGCGAATGCCTCTAACTATGGGGTACTACGACCGTGAAGATATTCCGTTTTATTATGCTTTAGCCGATGCTTTTACGGTTTGCGACCAGAATTTTTGCTCTTCGCTGACAGGCACAACGCCTAACCGCTTGTATCTCTGGACGGGTACTGTGCGTGAAGAACCTAACGAAAACTCAAAAGCTAATATCAAGAACGAAGATGTAGACTATGACAGATGGGCCCGTTGGAAAACTTTTCCGGAGCGTCTGGAAGAAAATAATATTTCATGGAAAATCTACCAGAACGAAATCAGTTTATCAACTGGGCTTGAAGGAGAAGAAGACGCATGGCTCGCTAATTTTACTGATAACCCAATTGAATGGTTTGAGCAATATCATGTGAAATTTGCACCCGAATATTATCAGTATCTCCAGAAAATGGAGAAAGTTCTGCCCGATGAAATTGCTGCATTAAAAACTAAAATAGCTGCTTTGCCTGCCGGAGCAACAGACATTGAAAGGCTCAAAAAAACATTAAGCCAGAAAGAAGAAGAGTTAGCAACAGCAAAAAAAGATTTACAAGAATGGACGCCTGAGAACTTTGAAAAACTTTCGGAGTTTCATAAGAATATTCACAAAAAGGCTTTTTCTAACAACAGAAAAGACCCACATTACCATGAACTGACAACTTTGGAGTATGACGATAACGGAACTAAAAGACAGGTGGCTGTTCCGAAAGGTGATGTGCTTTATCAGTTTCGGGAAGATGTAAACACAGGCAAACTGCCACAGGTATCATGGATTGTTGCCCCTGAAAACTTCTCTGACCACCCCGGCGCACCGTGGTATGGCGCATGGTATTTATCTGAGGTGATGGAAATCCTGACAAAAAATCCTGAGGTATGGAAAAAAACAATTTTTATATTGGCTTATGACGAAAACGATGGCTATTTCGACCACGTTCCTCCGTTTGTTGCGCCAAACCCGCATAAACCACACACCGGAAAGGTATCAGAAGGTATTGATGCTGGCGTTGAGCAAGTAAGTTTAGCACAAGAGCTAAAACGTAAACGCATTAACCCTGAACGTGACTCAAGAGCCAGCCCGATTGGTTTAGGTTTCCGTGTACCTTTGGTCATTGCCTCTCCATGGAGCAGAGGCGGGAATGTTTGCTCAGAAGTATTCGACCACACGTCTATCTTGCAGTTTCTGGAAAAATTCCTGAGCCATAAGACCGGAAAATCTGTAAAAGAAACAAATATCAGCCAATGGAGAAGAACCATCTGTGGTGACCTTACGTCGGTTTTTGAGCCTTACAATGGCGAAAAAATAAAACTACCTGTGTTTGTGCAAAAGGAAGCCTTTATTAAGACTGTTCATAAGGCTAAATTCAAAAATTTGCCTTCTAATTTTAAAGCACTGAATCCTACCGAAATAGCGCAGCTAAATCAAGGTAATGATTTAGGTATTTTACCTAAACAGGAGGCCGGAATCAGGAAGTCATGCCCTATTCCTTATCAATCGTATGTAGACGGAAAACTAGGGGCCGACAAAAAAACATTTACCATTGATTTCCATGCGTCTGATGAAATATTTACTAAAAAATCAGAAGGAACACCATTTATTGTGTATGCACCTGAGAAATTTGCTATTCGTGACCAGAATAACCAAAAAACTGGCTATGAAGACGTAAGAACTTGGAACTATGCCGTTGCTAATGGAGATACCCTGACAGATAGCTGGAGTCTGGATGATTTTGAAAATCAGCAATACCATCTTAATGTATATGGGCCTAATGGTTTCTTGAGAGAGTTTATCGGAAATGCTGCCGACCCATCGGTTAGTATTACCTGTGAATATCAAAGGCTTAAAACCGACAAAAAGAAACTTACAGGAAATATTGAGCTAAAAATCAAAAATCTTGATACACAAAAACCAGTTACCATCGAAATAACTGACCATGCCTATAAAAATGGCAACCATACCAAAACCGTAGCAGCAGGAGCAAGCTCAACCGTTGTGCTAGACCTCGGTAAAAGTTTTGGCTGGTACGATTTCAGCGTTAAAGTAAAAGGAAATACAACATTTGAAAAACATTATGCCGGTCATGTCGAAACCGGAAAACCAAGTTTTACTGACCCCGCTATGGGAAAAGTAATCTGACCATTTTAGGTTAGAGGTATATTGCAACAGCCATGAGATTACTCATGGCTGTTTTTTATGATACTCGCTGAAACTTTCCGTTTTATCTATATTACTTACCCTGAATTGATATAATCAGATTATTTATGTACTTTGTGAAGCAAAATACAATCATCTAAACAAACTACTAAAGTATATGAAGAGTCTGGTATTCTTGTTATTAGTATCAACCTCGATTCCGTTATTTTCTCAGAAATTTTCTGCTACCGAAGTAAATCGCTTTGAGCAACAAGCCCAACAGGTAACCATTATCCGTGATAACTGGGGGATTCCGCACATTTATGGTAAAACCGATGCCAATACCGTTTTTGGTTTATTGTACGCGCAATGTGAAGATGATTTCAAACGTGTAGAAATGAATTATATCGAAAAACTAGGACGTATGGCAGAAATAAAAGGAGAGGCAGAACTCTACAACGATTTGCAGATACGCTTGCTTATTGATACCACCGAAGCCATAGCAGATTACAACAAAGCAGAGCCGTGGCTAAAGAAATTGCTGAATGCTTATGCCGATGGTATTAATTATTATTTATATAAGCATCCAGAAGTAAAACCTGCGCTCATTACTCGTTTTAAACCGTGGTTTCCGCTGTTATGGACAGATGGCAGTATAGGGGCTATCAGTACGGCCGATGCCACCATAAGCGAATTAAAGAACTTTTATTCGGGCGATAAAGTAACCTATACCGATGCCCCCAAAGACCCTGAAATGCAGACAGGCTCAAATGGCTTTGCGGTTTCGCCGTCCAGAACGGCCTCGGGTAATGCCATGCTTTATATTAATCCGCATGTAACGTTCTATTTTAGGCCAGAGGTACAGGTTGTAAGCCAAGAAGGGCTGAATGCTTACGGAGCCGTTACTTGGGGGCAATTCTTTGTTTATCAGGGTTTTAACCCTTATTGTGGCTGGATGCACACCTCAAGTGCCGTAGATGTAGCCGATTTATACGCTGAAAAAATTGTAAAAAAAGGTGATAAACTTTTTTATGAATATGATAAACAACTAAAGCCCGTAAAAGAAAAGAAAATTGCAGTTCGGTTTTTACAGGGTGGGCAGTTACAAACCAAAGTTTTTACTACCTATTTTACACACCACGGCCCCGTAGTAGCCAAAAGAGACGATAAATGGATGAGCCTGAAATCTTTTAATCGTTCTATGGTAAGCCTTATACAAAGCTGGAAACGTACTAAAGCAAAAGGTTTCGACGACTTCAAGAAAGTGATGGACCTGAAAGCTAACACCTCGAACAATACCGTTTTTGCCGATAACAAAGGAAACATTGCTTACTGGCATGGTAATTATATTCCGGTAAGAGATAAAAAACTTAATTGGTCGAAACCAGTAGATGGCACTACAAGTGCCACCGAATGGAAAGGCTTACACACAGTTGACGAAACAGTACATTCGTATAATCCGGTAAATGGCTGGTTACAAAACTGTAATTCTACACCTTTTACCGTAGCCGGAATAAACAGTCCTAAAAAAGAGAATTACCCCGCTTACATGGCACCTGACGGAGAGAATTTCAGGGGTGTAAACGCCGCCAGAGTTTTAGAAAATACCAAAGACCTTACTGTTGATAAACTCATAGCGGCGGGCTATGATAACTATTTGTCAGCTTTTGAAGTATTAGTGCCTGCATTGGTAAAATCTTTCGAGAAAAATGTTTCAACCCAAGATTCCCTCTATGTTATTTTAGCTGAGCCTGTTGTGGTGCTTAAAAACTGGGATTATCGTACCTCCGAAAGCTCGGTTCCTACTACGTTGGCCATTGAATGGGCGCAGAAATTAGGTGGTGAAATACAAAAAATTTATATTGATGAAGGTGAAGCCGACCAAGTAACACGAACAAAAAAATTTGCCGAAGTGGCCACTCCAGCGCAGTTGCTCAGTCCGTTGGTTCAAACCATAAAAGAACTAAAAAACAAGTTTGGTACATGGCAAAAGCCTTGGGGCGAAATTAACCGTTTTCAACGCATAAGCGGAGAGATTCAAGGCAAATATGATGATGCACAAGAAAGTATTCCGATGGGATACGCTTCGGCACTTTGGGGAATGCTGCCATCATACAATAGCCGTACATACCCGAATACTAAAAAAAGATATGGTGTGAGCGGTAATAGTTTTATTTGTGCCGTTGAGTTTGGGCCACGCATTAAGGCTAAATCGTTGTTAGCTGGTGGAGAAAGCGGCGACCCCGCCTCAAAACACTTTAAAGACCAAGCCGAAATGTATACTAAAGGCCAGTTTAAGGATGTACTATTTTATAAAGAAGATGTGTTAAAGAACGCTGAAAAAACATATCATCCGGGTCAATAACACAGGTGCTTTAAACAAGTAAGGGCTTTTCTAGTTGAGAAAAGCCCTTACTTGTTTTTAATAGTTAACACCCCTTTAAATAATTAGTGGTTTAAGCAAATTTATCAATTCATTGAAATCGCTTGGTTTAGTAATGAAATCATAAGCCCCGAGTTGTTTTGTCAGACGTATTGTGGCGGGGTCGGCCGAGGTCGTAAAGATAATAATGGGTATCTGCAAAAGTTTTTCTTGTTTTTTAATATAACTCAAAAACTCTTGCCCAGTCATAAGCGGCATATTAAGGTCAAGAAAAATCACTTCAGGTTTTACTTCTCCTGAGGCTAGTTTCTCTAATGCTTCTCTGGCTGAATTAATATAATGATATTTAACAGAAGAGGAAATCTGCTGAATAGCAGTCATAAATATTTCCTGGTCATCATCGTCATCGTCAATTAATAAAATGTTGTTAAAAATCATTCGATAAGTAAATTAAGCTTGTTTTATTAGTGCTACTCAGCAACAACATTTCATATTTCCGAACTAAATATATAATAGTGTTAGTACTACGTAGGTAAATGAAATAATACGATTTTTGATTGAACTTGATTTCTAATACAAAATTAACGGATTCGAACAATATTTAATGATTATTACAACCTTTTATTCGTTAATTCTTCATAAAACTAGCTTTTAACGAATCGGTCATGATAATTATTACACCTTAAGCACTTGTTCAAAATGATTACTGGAAAACTAATTAATTCAGAAAGCAATGAACAATCAGCCAAGATTTGTTTAAAATAACTATAACCTAAATACCCCCATATTGGGTGACATTCCGAAAATTATTAAATTCGTAAATTAGCAGTTCAATTCTGGCTTATGTTATCACGACTGTTTATTATTGGGTTTTTGCTCAGTTTCCGATTAATGGCTATTCCGACCCTAGACCAGATAGGTTTAAAAGAAGGACTAAGCCAAAGTGAGGTTCGTACAATTCTGCAAGACAAAGAGGGCTATATATGGTTTGGTACGCAAAACGGCCTTAACCGCTACGACGGCTCCCAGATACAACATTTTTATAACAATCCTTTTGAAAAAAATACACTTTCAAGCGACGACGTTACCTTCTTATATGAAGACTCAAAACAAAAAATATGGGTTGGTACAAAACACGGGCTGAACAGTTTTAACAAGGTTTCTAAAGACTTTGAGCGTTATACCGACTTGTTCGGAAAAAACAAACCCGACTACACCTATATAGTTACAGGCATAGCAGAAGACCAGCAGAAAACAATATGGGTTACTACTTATGATGGTCTCTGGCGTTTAATACCCAAAGGCAACACTTATAAGGCTATTCATTTTAAGTACGATTCGACCAATATTAATGGTTTGCCAAGTTATGGTGCAGGATACATAGTGAAAGATAAAAAAGGAAACCTATGGATTACTACCCGATACGGTTTGAGTAAAATTGTTATCAAAGATACATCCAAGCAACCCGAACAGCAGGACGTAACTTTTACACACGTTAAAAATTCTGCACAAGAGTTTTATAAAAAACTGAATTTTCCGATACAAAGAATTTTTTGTGATGCCCAGAATAACCTCTGGATAGCCGCACAGGAAAAACTGTTCAGGCTCAACCTAAATACTTCTGAACTCTCCGATTTTTCAGAACAATTGGCAGAAACCAATGCTTTTATTTCGTCAGTAATTGTAGATAGGTTTGGCACTCTATGGCTTGGTACTATTGCCAGAGGGGTATTTCGTTATCAGTTGCAAGGTAAAAAACTTGAACTCATCGAACACATTACAGAGGATGCACTTAGTAAAAAAGGCTTGAAAAGCAGTACAATCTTTTCAATTTATGAAGGGAAGGAAGCCAACGAAGACATTATCTGGATTGGTACCCGCGAAGCAGGTGTGCATGTGTTCAGTCATTCAAAAAATAGCTTTAAGCAGTGGGATAAAATTCTTGCCAAAGAAAATTCGAGCGCAGCAACTTCGGTTTTCGGAATATGTAAAGATAGCTTTGGCGATGTATGGGTAGGCACCTATGAGGGCCTTTTCAGGATAAATGCACATAGTAACAAGCATAAGAAATATCTTTTCAGTAATATTAATAATCGACTGAATGCCCATCAGGCAATTTTTGAAGATTCCGAGAAAAACCTTTGGGTGGGTAGCAATGAAGGAATATTTAGGTATAACAGAACAGCCGACAAGTTTTATAAATTTCCTATTCCGAAAATAAAAGACCGAGAACCCGCCGTAATGAAGTTTCTGGAAGATAAAAATCATTCTTTATGGATAGGAACCGGAGGCTATTTAATGAACATAAAGGGTAAAACTGTCAGGACTTTCGATAAAACACCCGAAGGAGATATGCTTTCGGTAGCTGCGCTGGAAGAAGATAACAAGGGCAACTTATGGATTGGTACTTACAATGGCTTAGTGAAATTTAACCTGAAAACCGAAACTTTTAAAACTTATAAAAGTGACCCCAATCAGCCTAAAAGCCTGATTAACGACCTGATATTGTCGATACTCTACGATAAAAACGGGCAACTTTGGGTAGGAAGCCCCAAAGGACTCAGTAAACTGGTTATCGAGAACGGGAAGGAAAGTTTTGTGCATTATACCGAAAAAGACGGGCTGCCCAATAGCTTTGTTTATGCTACGCTGGCTGACGACAAAGGAAGAATCTGGATGAGTACCAATAATGGGATTTCGTGTTTTGACCCAGCCCATAAAACCTTTCAGAACTATTCATCTGACGATGGGCTGTCTAATCGGGAATTTAATTCAGGGGCGTATTTTCAAACTAAAAGCGGAGAAATATTCTTTGGTGGCTTGGGTGTAATGGTTAGTTTTCATCCTTTGCACATGACCAGTAACAAGCACTTGCCCAAGACTGTAATTACCTCGTTTATGAAGTTTGAAAAAGAGCAGAATCTGGATAGCTTACTAATGAAAGATGGTAAAATACATCTGAATTATGATGAGAATTTTTTCGCCTTTCGTTTTGCTTCGCTCGATTATACGAACCCCGAAAAAAACCAGATTGCCTACAAACTCGAAAACTTTGATAAAGACTGGGTATATTATGGCACACGCCGTTATATTAACTTTACTAATTTAAGGGCTGGCAACTATCTACTCAAAATTAAAAGTGCCAATAATCAGGGTTTCTGGAACGAAAAAGACATTTTAGCTATTCCGATTTCGATAGCACCGCCTTTCTGGCAAAAATGGTGGTTTTACCTGCTTTCAGCATTTGTATTAGGTACAATAATCATGACTATTTATCGGAGTAGGGTGAATCGTATTCTGGAAATAGAACGGGTAAAACTGGAAGAAAACGAACGTGTACGCAAAATTGCAGCACAAGATATGCACGACGAGTTCGGAAATTCATTAACGCGGATTTCGCTGCTAACGGAGTTAATTAAAAACAAACTGAAAAAAGCCGAAAGCGAAGAAGCATTGGTGCTTTTGTCAAAAATCGGAGATAACGCCAGTAGGTTGTATCAAGGAACCAAAGATTTTATCTGGGCTATTAATCCTGAACACGATAATATGTTTGAGATTGCCATCAGAATTAAAGATTTTTGTGACGAAATTCTGGACAACAGAGATATGCGATTTATTTGTGAGGGTATTTCGGAGACTTTTGCCAATATTAAATTGCCTATGGGGGCTAGTAGGCATCTGGTAATGCTGTTCAAAGAAGCAATCATGAATACCCTGAAACATGCCAATGCAACCGAAGTAAAACTTAATTTCAGGATTGATGGCAAAAAACTCTATATCTGTTGGCAGGATAACGGCATTGGTATTCAGGCTAATAAACCTAACAATGGCAACGGATTGGGTAATATCAGAAGCCGTGCAGAAAAAATTGGAGCATTAGTAGAGATTATCTCAAAAAACAATGAAGGAACAACCGTGAAATTAATCATCGACAAAATAAAAATATGAGCTACCAAAATACAAACCTTATCAAAATCTGCCTGGTAGAAGATGATAATATTATTCGAGAGGGATTTGTAACGCTTCTGAACGAAAATCAGGGCTTCAAAGTAGTAAGTGCTTATAATAATTGTGAAGATTTCCTGAAGAATGTTCAGAACGATAAGCCTAATGTAGTCTTGATGGATATCGAACTGCCCGGTATGAACGGAATTGAAGGCATTGAGCGTACAAAAAAGTTATATCCTCATGCACAGATTATGGTAGTGACGGTCTATGAAAACGATGATTTAGTGTTTAAAGCATTATGTGCTGGGGCAGGAGGGTACCTTACCAAAAATATGCCCTCTCAACGGCTTGTTGAAGCCATCAGGGAAATAATGAATGGCGGAGCACCCATGAGTACTAATATTGCCCGATTGGTGGTTGCCTCTTTTCAGAAAAACCATAATTCGCCGCTTTCTTCGAGAGAAACAGAAGTACTTGAGTTATTATCAAGAGGAAAAAGTTATTCTAATATAGCCGAAGGTTTATTTATTGATAAGGAAACCGTAAGAACCCACATCAAAAATATCTACTGGAAACTGGAGGTTCATTCAAAAGCCGAGGCCATTGAAAAAGCAATGAAAGAAAAACTCATATAGACTCTTTACAACTTTTTAAGCCTTACTTTTTCTTTTTAAATTTACAGTAAATTAACCAGACCACCCTGTATGATTATAAGAAAAAAAGAACACTGGTTTAAGATGCTTTTTGTGTGGCACGGCTCGGTATTGCCACAATTACTGCCACGGCTAGGTTTATTATTCGTTTTATCTTTAGCAGTTGTATACCTGCACGGGTACATCTTCTCGTTTAAAGTGCCACTCAATTCAACGCCATTTGCTTTGTTTGGTTTTGTGTTGGCACTTTTTCTGGGGTTTCGTAACAATGCAAGTTATGAGCGTTTTAGTGAAGGCCGTAAACTCTGGGGGGCTTTGCTCAATCATGCCCGTTCGTTAACTAGGCAAGCCATAAGCCTTGTTAACCTCAAAACAGGTAATCCTGAGCTAATAGAATTTGTGCAGCTGCTTAATTCGTTAGCCTATGCGCTAAAGCATCAGTTAAGAGGCACAGACCCACAGGCAGACTTGGAAAACCATCTTACCCAAAAGCAATTAGAAGTATTGGCCGACACACAATATAAGCCAATTATACTTATCAGCCTTTTGTCTGAGTGGGTTCAAAAGGCAAAGGCCGAGCATAAGATAGATTCTATTCAGCAATTGCAGTTTGAAGAAAACCTAAATAAATTAACCGACGTTGTTGGTGGATGTGAAAGAATTATATCGACGCCGATTCCGTATAGCTATCAGGTTTTATTACATCGTACTGTTTATATATACTGTTTTTTATTACCGTTTGGGCTGGTTGATAGCCTGTTGTGGCTTACACCATTTATCGTAGTTTTTATTGCTTACACTTTTGTAGCCTTTGAAGCAATAGCCGACGAAATTGAGGAGCCATTCGGGGTGGAAGCAAACGACCTTGCGCTTAATAGTATGTGCCAGAAGATAGAAACAACATTGTTAGAAATGATAGGCATTCATGCGGTTAGTATTCAGGAATCAGGCAGACAGATTATTGACTAATAAGGTTAATAAAGCTGCGTTATCCGAATACGCTTGTATTAATAGATAAAATTTCATGTTGATAAAAAAAGAAAGCTTAGTTTATCAACATGAAATAATTATACATTATGGTAATATTTGAATAGGGGTTTTATAATTTACTTACCCGATTTATCATTTGATAGGCTTGCACCTTGCCAGAGTTAGAAAAAACCTCAATTATGCCACTGTTTTTGAAGAACAGACACTTGCGTGTATCTCCGGTAAAATTTAGTCCGCTTTCTTCAAAACTCATCGATTTGAAGTTTCCTTTTCCATTCCCAAGTAACAAAACTCCTCTCGAGGCATCCTGCCTGCCCTGATGTGCTTCGTTTGCAAAAAAATTACCCCCTAAAAGTAAATCCATGTTTCCGTCATGGTTATAGTCTTCCGGTATTATAGAGAAAACAGGCGACTGTTGCGCTTGCCACGGTAGCGGTGTAAGCTGAAACCCTCCCTTGCCATCGTTAAGGGCTAGACAACTTCTTAGTTCGTACGCTTCTTTTCTCATAGCCCCTTTTTTATCAGCATCACTAAAAAGTTCATCAAACAGCACAGTTGAGTAATCTTTGAAATTGGTGAATCTTTTGCGGAAAGTATTGATTTGTAAATTCAGGTTTTCGCGGGGGAGCACAGGCACCAATTGCTTTTGAATATACTGCCCCATAATAGGGTCTATTCTGTTATTGTTATCAAAATCTTTGGCTAACATAACAATTGGTTGTTGCAGTGTAGCTTTATAAAAAGAGTTTAAACCTTCGTTGCCAAGCACAAGGTCGGGGTAGCCATCTTTATTAATATCGGTTGTTTGAATAGTATTCCACCAACCTTCTGTATGTGATTCTTGATATAGGCTTAACTTGCCTTTGTTGTTTTTAATAATGATAAGAGGCATCCATTCTCCGACCAATACCAATTCCTGATACCCATCTTTATTAATATCTGTTGCTGCGGCATCGCAAACCATACCGGTTTTTTGAAGAAAAGGTGCTACCTGAGCACTAACATCAGTAAAATTACCGTGGTCATTCCTGAGAAGATAGCTCCGAGGTTCAAACGGATATTGGTTAGGTAAAATACGCCCACCTATGAAAATATCAAGGTCATTATCGTTATCAATATCGATACTTACAATAACTTGGCTACTAACATTTAGTGTCGGAAAGTTGGTTGCAGGTTTGAAATGACCTTTGCCGTCGTTTAGCCATAGTTGTGGCTGAAAAGCCTCTGGTACATCTAAAGACCGCTCGCAACTTCCGCCAGCAAAAATCAAATCTTGGTCGCCATCTTGGTCGGCATCAAAAAAATGGATGGCACCTACTTCCATATTTTTGCTTGTAGCAATCTCTTGCACTTTTCTGAACCTGCCTGTTTTTTCCTGAATAAAAATCTGTGTTTCATTGCCCAACAGCGACCCTCCAATGGCAAGGTCATCAAGCCCGTCGGCATTAATATCGGCCTGTGCTACCGCTGGGCTTCCTTTCGAAAGCATCTTATGTAATGAAGCCGTCTGGTTAAAATCAACAAAGTAAGCCTCCTTATGTTCAAAATCAAGGGTTCCGTTAATGGCCTGAAAAAGTTTATCAGGCATATTTTCAGGCTCATTTTTTTCGTTAGCGTCTGAGTATTTCAGCGTTAAATGATGGGTTAGGCTATCAATGCTATATTTTTTCTCGATTTTACCGTCGGGCCATGTTACAATCAGCGAATCAATTTTGGGCGATTGCCCCATGCCAATTAAAATTTCATCAGGCATCGATGAAAGATAACCTCTGGCAGGGTAATTTTCAAAAACAAGAGATTCGCTGCCTACCCATGCACTTATTTTAGCACCCAAACCAGCTTTGTTGCTGGTACTACCTTCAAAATTTACTTTTAAGCTATGGTTTTTGGTTTGGGTTTCTGAAGAATTTTTAAAAACAGAGGCTTCGCTATCAATGTTATTAATAATAAGGTCGAGGTCACCATCATTATCAAGGTCGGCATAGGCAGCACCATTGGCGTACGAAAGTTCATTTACACCCCATTTTTCGGATACATCTTCAAATTCAAGATTATTTTTATTGCGATAAGCATAATTTTTCAACGGAATTTCCGGCACTTTTTCCATTAAATTCCTACGATTTTCTGCCCTTGATTTATCAGAGCCAAACATATCTTTGTTACGGTAATAATTGATAAAATCAAGGTCAGTTACGTTTTTCCGGTAACCATTCGATACAAAAATGTCTTTCAGCCTGTCGTTATCTAAATCACAAAGCAGGGTAGACCAACTCCAGTCGGTTTTAGCCACACCAGCCAGCAGGCCATTTTCACTGAATTGAGGGATACCGTTATCATTGCCAACATTCACTTGCAGCATATTTCGCATATACTGTAATTGGTAGTTATATGGTGCATGAATACTCATTTCCTTTTTATCATAATCGGGTTTCCCAAGCATTTGTTTTTGTCTTGCATTTTCTTCGGGTAGCATATCCAGTTGAAAAATATCTATTTTCCCATCCTGATTCATATCGGCGGCATCAATGCCCATACCCGACAAAGCGGTGTGGCGGGTGGCTGTTTTTATCACATTTTCAAATTTGCCATTACCTTTATTTAAATAAAGTACATCCGAACTCAGGAAATCATTCGAGCAGTAAACATCTGGTAAGCCATCATTATTGAAATCAGATACTACTACGCCAAGCCCCAGACCTTCATAAATAATACCAGCGTCTTTCGATACATCTTTATAAACCGGATGCCCGTTGGCCAGCCCATAGTTTTGAAATAATTTACTGGTAGACGGGTGCGAGCCATCATCGATAGAGGGCCTCAGATAACTGGGATTTTGTGTGTCAGGCGAGGTATTCAATAAAAACATATCGAGGTCACCATCCATGTCATAATCAAAAAAAGCTGCTTGGGTTGAGTACCCTGCATAGTCGAGGCCATAAGCTGCGGCCTCTTCTTTAAAAGTTGGAGAGGCTGTTTTTTGATTAATAAATAACAGGTTTTGTGTTTTGCTCATTGATTTATGGTAAGCCACCGAAACATAAATGTCATCCCAACCGTCGTTGTTAATATCTACTATCGAAACACCGTTGCACCAGCGGTCTGTGTTAACACCTGCTTTGGTGGTAATTTTTTCAAACCTGAGTTGCCCTTTATTGAGATATAGTTCGGAACTGACCTGATTACCCGTCAGAAAAATATCTTCGAGGCCATCATTATTGAAATCTGCAACCCCTACGCCGCCGCCATTATAAAAATTAGTAAAGGTAAAGGCATTCAAGGAGTCGTTGGCGTTAAGGGTATTAACGAAATCAACCCCTGTACTGGAAGCAGGTAGTTTTTCAAACAGTTTTGCGGAATCTTTCTTGCATCCGGCTATAAATAATAGGCAAATTGGAATAATAAGGATAGGTTTCATAATAGGTAAAATAGAAATAGGCTGTGATTTTAATTAAATATTTCAAGAAAAACTCAGCTTACTGTTAAAATAATACTAGTTAATAAAAAAAAAATCATATTTAGTTTTTTTTCACATTATTATGTGTACATTTGACACATAATTGTTTGTGTTAATCTGACACATATCAAAATTATTAAAAAAAAGTAATAAATAGTTCTATTCTTACAATTTATTTTAACTTTTCAAAAATGAAGGTAAACAATTACAAACCGACCATCCAGCGCGGTTTATCACGCAAGTCGATACGACTGTTGCTGTTTTTTTTATTGTCTTTATTTTCAGCAGGTACACTGATGGCACAGGTCAGAGGTGTAGTCAAAAATGAAAATGGTGAGGCATTTCAAGGAGTGAACGTTTTGATTAAAGGCGAAACCAAAGGCACAATAACCGATGCCAACGGCCGCTACGAATTAACGGCTTCGGGCGAATCAACCCTAGTATTTAGCTTTTTAGGGTATAAATCGCTTGAAATTAAAGTAAGAAATCAGAAAGAAATAAACGTTTCTTTAGAAGTTGATGATGCTTTGATGGAAGAAGTTATCGTGGTTGGATACGGAACCCAAAAGAAATCATCGCTTACAGGGGCAGTATCTTCGATTACAAATAAAGAATTATCTACCCAGCCTGTTATCAGTGCTACACAAGCCATGCAAGGGCGTGTGGCTGGGGTATCAATTGTGAACAACAGTAGCCCGGGAGCCGAGCCAGTGGTGCGTATCAGAGGCGTAGGCTCTATCAGTTTGAACCCTAACCCATTATATGTAATTGACGGCGTTCCGGCAGGAGGGTTAAATACCATTGCGCCAACCGATATTGAATCAATCGAAGTATTGAAAGATGCCAGTGCCTCGGCCATTTATGGGTCACGTGCGGCTAACGGTGTAGTACTCATTACTACCAAAAAAGGAAAATCAGGAAAAATAAGTGTTAATCTTGATTCGTACGTAGGTACGCAGTCAGTATGGAAAACTCTTGACCTACTCAATAGCGAAGAATATATAAAATACGGAACAGCCCTATTAACGGCATCAGGGCAGCCTATCCCTGGCCGTTTTTCGGCAATGAATACGCCCATTTATAATGGTGCTTCAACAACCTTTGCACAAACTCAAACCGACTGGCAAGATGTAATGTTTAGAAGTGCACCTATCTATAACACTCAGTTGTCTTTATCAGGCGGAACAGACAAATCAAGATTTTATCTGTCTTTAGGAAACTTCAAGCAGAATGGGGTGCTTCCGTATACTGAATATGGTCGCCAGAGCATAAGATTAAATTCTGACCACAATATTTCAAAATTCATTACTATCGGCCAGACCATGATGGTATCATCAGATAAACGTATAGCCGAAAGAGATGCAGGTGGCAGAAGTTTAATAATGAACATTATGCGTATGGTGCCTTACTGGCCTGTAAGTGACCCAACCAAGCTTGGTGGTTATAGCACAACCGCTCAGGGGCTTGATGCAACTGACCCCGAAAACCCTATGCGTATTGTGGCTCAGGAACAAAAAGACCAGATTGACCGCTCTTTCAAGATGTTAGGTACATTATATGCCGAAGTAAAGCTATTTAACTGGCTGAAATACAAATTTACTATGGGTGGCGACTACTCAAGTTCAATTTTTACAGGATTTGTACCTATTTATAACGATGGAAACCGTAGCCGCCAAACGGCTGAGCTTTCTCAGAACAGAGGGCAGTATTTCTCTTCAATCTTTACTAATCAGTTAACTTTTGACAAAACCTTTGGCAAACATTATATTAACGCTACGGGAGTTATTGAAAGACAAAACGCCAGATTCAGATCTATTAACCTTACTGGCCAAAGACCTGACAATAACATAAAAGAGATTCAGGGTGCTGCTAATATCAATGGTAATACTTCAAGCTCAGAAAACACACTGATTTCGTATGTTGGCCGTTTAAACTATGAATACAACAACAAATATTTATTAGGTGCTTCAGTACGTCGCGATGGCTCATCGAAATTTGCTCCCGGCAAAAAATGGGGAACCTTCCCTTCGGTATCGTTGGGTTGGAGAATCAGCGAAGAAGCCTTCATGAAAGAACTGACAGCAGTTTCAGAATTAAAAGTTAGAGCAAGTATAGGGGTAACAGGTTATAACTCAATTGGTGATTATGACTGGCAACCGTTGATTTCGGCCAATAGTACCAATTACTCGTTCGGAAATGCCTCACAGTTAGGCTCATATTTCAATAGTCTGGGTAATACAGGTTTAAGCTGGGAAGAAACCACTATGAAAAACATCGGGTTAGATATTTCGTTATTCAATAACAAAATTACCCTTTCAACAGAACTATACTCACGTAAAACAGATGGTCTTTTGCTGAGAGTTCCTCTGCCAGATTCAGAAGGATACTCAAACAGCCCACTTGCCAACGTAGGTAGTATGCAAAATAATGGTTTTGAGCTAGCGTTAGGTTACCATATTAACAAAAAAGACTTTAAGTCAACAATTACGGGTACTTTCGATTTAGTAAGAAACAAAGTGTTGAGTCTGGATACACCAAATGCCACAATCAATGCTGGTAATAATGCCGATTTCGGAGGGTTTGATATAACCCGTACAGAAGCTGGCCATCCATTCCAGTCTTTCTATGGCTGGCAGGTTGAGAAAATCTTCCAGAACGAAGGTGAGATTGCTGCTGCTAATGCTGCTGATGGAGACTCTAAAACACCGTATCAGAATGAAATGACCAAACCTGGTGATATTAAATTCAAAGACCTGAACAATGACGGTAAAATTGATGCCAACGACAGAACTTATCTTGGTAGCTATCTGCCTAAATTCTCTTATGGTTTAAACTATTCAGGAACCTTCAAGAATTTCGATTTTGCTATCTTCTTCCAAGGCGTTTATGGCAATAAAATCTATAACGGTACAAAGGTTATCGGTCAGGGAATGCTAAGATTATTTAATGCAACTACCGATGTACTTAATGCCTGGACACCAAGCAATACCAATACAGATGTACCAAGAGCCGTTAGTGGTGACCCTAACCAGAATGCAAGAACCTCAGACAGATTTATTGAAGATGGCTCATACCTGAGATTAAAAAATCTTACCATTGGCTATACTTTGCCAACTGAGAAGATTTCAAGACTTACCAACAACGTGCTTTCTAAAGCAAGAATTTATGTGACAAGCCAAAACCTGTTAACCATTACAAAATATACAGGCTATGACCCAGAGATTGCTTCCAGAAATAATAACTTACTTACCAATGGTGTAGACTACGGTATGTATCCACAAGCACGCACGCTTACGATTGGTTTAAACCTTGGTTTTTAATTTAAAAATTGCCAAAAAAAGATTTAAAAGACTTCGAAATGAAAAAAATATTATTTCTTTCAGGCTTCTTTAGCCTGGCCACCGTTATGAGTTGCGACGACTCTGTGCTGGATAAAGTAAATCCGAATGGTGTAACTTTTGAGACTTATTTTACAAACGATAACGAACTTGTTGCAGGGGTAAATGCCGTATATGCTACTGTACAAGGGTTTGGGCTTGCCGCCAGAGAATGGTTCTTTGTGCATGACCTACGCGGCGATGAAATGGCTACTGGTGGTGGGCAGCTTGAAACGCCTCGTAACCAGTTGCTTATTGGGGTAAACGACCCGGGTAATTCGGTGGCTAACTCGGTCTGGACTGGATGGTTCAGAACAATCCACAGAGCCAATGTGGTACTCGAAAGCGCCAATAAAACAGGTGTTACTTTCTCGAACGATATCAAGAACCGTGTAACCGGCGAAGCGAAATTTTTGCGTGCATGGGCCTATTACGAACTGGCTACTTTATGGGGTGGAGTTCCGCTTTATACCGAATACGTTAAGTCGGTTGCAGGAGCAAAACCAAGAGCAAGCCAGCAGGATGTTTACAAACAGGTAATTGATGACCTGAAAGCCGCAGAAGGCTTATTGCCTGCTACGTATGCCGCAAGCGAGTACGGAAGAGCCACCAAAGCAGCTACGCAGGTGCTAATGGCACGTACTTATCTTCAGTTAGGAGACTATAACAGTGCCAAAACCGAATTAGAGAAAGTTGTAAGTTCGGGGCTTTATAAAATAGTTGATAACTACCTTGACCTTACCAATGAAGAAGGCGAGTTTAATGCAGAATCGATATTTGAGGTGGTATTTTCCCCTTCTAACGGTGCATTTAACTGGAGTGGCCCCGACGGTGACGGAACCAGCGCGCAGGAAGAAACTATCAGAACACAGGAATACTCACCTATTGGCTGGAGAAACCTTATTCCGTCTGACAAAATGATTGATAACTATGAAAGAACAGAAAAAGGCGATACCAAAAACGACCCTCGTTATGATATGTCTTTCTGGAAGGCCGGTGATAAATTTAATAATGGAGCTGATGTAATGATGGATGAAAATGTTCAGGGAAATTCATCAAAACGTGATGGTAAAACATTTAAAATCAGCTGGAGAAAATACTCGGTTCTTTATAAATCAAATTCGGGTTTTACAACAAGCGGTATCAATATGAGAGTAATGCGCTATGCAGACGTTTTGTTGATGCTAGCCGAATGTGAAAATGAACTTGGAAACTCGGCCAGAGCTATTCAATTGATGAATCAGGTAAGAGCCAGAGCATCAGTAAATATGCCGCCTTACCCAACCAAAAACTATCCGTGTGACTCAAAAGCAAGTGTGTTTGCAGCAATTCAGCATGAAAGATATGTAGAACTGGCTGCCGAACAGATTCGTAACTTTGATATTATCAGATGGAGAAAAAATAAAAAACAAACCACAGAGCCAATTTCGTATTTTGTGGTAAATAAACACGAATTATTGCCACTTCCTCAAACAGAAATAGACAATAATCCGAACATTGACCCGAAAGACCAGAATCCTGGCTATTAATTCAGATATTACTCATAGGCCGTTGAAAAGCGGCCTATGTTTATTGCAATCCTGCCAGAACATAGTATTTTTTCTTCCAGATACATTCTTGTAATCATTAAATAAACTTCCCTGAACACTTATGCAGCGTTGTTTCGAGTAAAGTTTTATAGCCACTTAGGTAAGCTCATTACTGAGTTTAGATTGAAAATTTAAAACTATTTCTTTTTTTCTTACAATTAATTTGGGCTATATATAATATTAACTATATTTGTGTATAAATGACACATATTTTTTTACCCAAAACAAAAGTTTTAAGTATCAGAAAAATATGTCGAAAATAATAAACCAATTGTTTAAACTTAACCAACTTGTCTGATACGCCAACAAGCAAAAAAACTTGTTAGTGTATAAACCTAAACCTATAAAATCAGCAATGATAAATACTATATCCAGATATTTGTCCATTACGCTTTTATGCTTGGCCATTGGTGTGGCTAATGCACAAACAACTTTAGTTAACCCTATTCTAACGGGTTTTTATCCTGACCCAAGTATCGTAAAAGTTGGGCCAGATTATTACATCGTAAACTCAACGTTTTCATACTTTCCGGGTTTGCCAGTTATGCACAGCAAAGACCTTAAAAACTGGAAGCAAATCGGAAATGTAATAGACCGCCCCTCACAGCTTGACTTTATGGGCGAGCGCATGACACGTGGTCTTTTTGCGCCCGCTATCAGTTACTACAAAGGAACATATTATGTGACCTGCACAGATATAGACCATGACGGTAACTTTGTAGTAACGGCTAAAAATCCGGCAGGCCCATGGAGTAACCCCGTGAAAATTCCAGAAGTACGTGGCATTGACCCCTCAATTTATTTTGATGAAGAAGCCGATAAAGCCTATATTATTTATAATAGTGATGCCCCAGACAGAAAACCATTATATTCGGGGCATAGAACTATCAGAATGTATGAATTTGACTACCAGAACCTTAAAGTGATTGGTGAAGAAAAACAATTGGTAAATGGGGGAGTAGATATTACCAAAAAACCTGTCTGGATAGAAGGCCCGCATATTCTGAAACGCTTTGGCTGGTATTATTTATATGCTGCTGAAGGTGGCACATCAGTGAACCATTCTGAAGTAATCTTCCGCAGTAAATCTGTATGGGGGCCTTATGTGCCCTATGAAGGCAATCCGATTCTGACACAAAGAGAATTGCCTGCCGATAGAAAAGACCCCATAACATCGGCTGGCCATGCCCAGTTTGTTGATGGCCCCGATGGTAAAATGTATTGTATTTTTCTGGCCGTACGCCCTTATGAAGGTGACTATTATAACACAGGCCGAGAAACATTTATAGCTCCTGTTACATGGAAAGACGAATGGCCTATGATTGAACATGGCGAAAAAGCTATTGCGTACAGCTACCAGACCAATATTAAGGAAATGAAACCAAAAGGAGCTTTGCCACAAGCGGGCAATTTCCAGTATACGCTTGCTTTTGATAAAGGTCTTGACCCTTCGTTGCTATTTATGCGCACAGTTGACAGCACCTCATTCAAAACATCTAAAGCGCAGGGGTTAACTTTAAAACTTAAACCCGAAACAATTTTAGAATTTGGCAATCCGTCATTTGTCGGAAAACGCCAGCAACATCTTTACAGTACGGCAGAAACAGAACTGAGCTTTACGCCAGAATCTGCCAGTGAGAAAGCAGGTTTGGTTATTTTTCAGGACGAACGACATTTCTATTTCATAGCAAAATCTAAAAATGAAGGCAAAGAAGTAATACAGTTGTTTAAAAGCCAGCCCAAAGAAAAGTCGATGGAGCTACTTACAGAAGTGCCACTTGGGTCAGGTTCTGCCAGAGTTCATTTCAGAATTAAATCAGAAGGGGCAACATATAGTTTTTATTACTCGACCGATGCTAAAAACTGGCAATTACTGAAAGAAAAACTGGATGGCAAGTTTTTAAGTACCAAAGAGGCAGGCAGTTTCATTGGCTGTGTATATGGCATGTATGCAACTTCGTCTGGCGAAAAATCTACAAATAGTGCCTCATTTAAGTTTTTGAAGTACAGCGGTAACGACCCCATGTTGAAATGAAAAAAATAGCGGTATTAATAATATTTTTTGGCGAAATTGCTCTACAAACAGCCCTGGCACAAGGAGGTAAAGCAAAAAATCCTGTCATTTTTGCTGATGTCCCCGATATGTCAATGATTAGGGTAGGTAAAAATTATTACATGAGTAGTACTACCATGCACATGAGCCCGGGCGTGCCTATTATGAAATCGAACGATTTGGTTAACTGGCAAATGCTCGGCTACGTGTACGATACCCTCGCCAATATTCCAGCTTTAAACCTTACAGACGGAAAAGGTACTTATGGGCGTGGTTCATGGGCCAGTTGTATCAAATACCATAAGGGCCTTTATTATGTAACTACATTTGCGCAAACCACAGGTAAAACACATATCTATACCACAAAAAATATCGAAAAAGGGCCATGGAAAGCTGTCTCTTTTGCTCCAAGCCTGCACGACCATACCTTATTTTTTGATGATGATGGCCGTGTGTACATGATTTACGGCAATGGTAAACTGAAAATAATTGAATTAAATGCCGAGGTATCTGGCATAAAAAAAGGAGGACTCGACCAGACTATCATTGAAAACGCTAGCGCGCCAGCAGGAACAAATATTATGCTTGGAGCCGAAGGCTCGCAGCTATTCAAGGTAAATGGTAAGTATTATTTGTTCAATATTGTATGGCCCAAAGGCGGAATGCGCACGGTACTTGTGCATCGAGCTGATAAAATCACAGGGCCTTGGGAGGGAAGAGTAGCCTTGCAGGATTTAGGCGTAGCACAAGGTGGGCTTATTGACACACCCGATGGTCGTTGGTTTGCCTATTTGTTTCGTGATTTTGGTGGGGTAGGCCGTATTCCTTATCTGGTACCTGTAAAGTGGGAAGATGGCTGGCCTGTGCTGGGCGAAAACGGCAAAGTACCCGAAACACTTGATTTACCTGCCAGTAAGGGGTTGATTCCGGGCATTGTGCATTCAGATGAATTTACACGTAAACAAGCAGAACCCGCCTTGCCTTTAGTGTGGCAATGGAACCATAACCCAGATAATACACTATGGTCTGTAACAGAACGTAAAGGATTCTTACGGCTCAAAACAGGCAGAATTGATACGTCATTTGTACTAACCAGAAATACACTTACCCAAAGAACAATTGGCCCTGAATCTTCGGGGTCAATTTCCCTTGACCTTTCAAATATGAAAGAAGGAGACTTTGCCGGTTTAGGGTTATTACAAAAAAACTATGGCCTTATAGGAGTTAAAATCGAAAATGGGGGTAAATCAATCGTAATGGTGAGTGCGAATACTGGCAAGCCCATCGAAATTGAAAAAATTCCTATTACACAACAAACTATTTATTTAAAAGCCGAGTGCAATTTCAGCAATCGGACAGACTTGGCTCATTTTTATTACAGCCTCGACGGCCAATCATGGAGTGGTATCGGAGAACCCCTGAAAATGCCTTATACAATTCCTCATTTTATGGGTTATCGTTTTGCCTTATTCAACTATGCAACCAAAAACATTGGTGGTTTTGCTGACTTCGATTATTTCAGAATTACAGATACTATCTCAAAACCAAGTAAATAGATTCCCTAGCCACTTAAAACTATGAAAAGAAACTTTTTTTATCTGCTATTACTCAGTCTGCTATTTCAGAGTACGGTAACTTTCGCTCAAGACCCTAATTTTCATATTTACCTCTGTATCGGTCAGTCGAATATGGAAGGAGCTGGCCGCATAGAAGCCCAAGATACTATCGATATTGATAGCCGTTTCAGGATACTCGAAGCCCTCGACTGCCCCGAAATTAACAGAGTAAAAGGACAATGGTATACAGCAAAACCACCCTTATGCCGCTGTAAAACAGGGCTTTCACCTGCCGATTATTTCGGGCGCATGATGCTTGAGAATATGCCCCGCCAACAATCGTTGGGTTTGGTTCATGTTGCAGTAGCAGGAAGTAAAATAGAAATTTTTGATAAAGTAAAATATCAGGCTTATCTGGACTCTTCGGCTAAAGATAAACCATGGATGATAAACATGGCCAAACAGTATGGCGGTAACCCCTACGAAAGATTAATTGAAATGGCCAGAATTGCCCAGAAGTCTGGTGTAATTAAAGGTATTTTACTGCATCAGGGAGAGTCCAATACTGGCGATAAAACATGGCCTGTGCAGGTGAAAAAGTTATATGATGATATACTGGCTGACTTAAATTTGGCTCCTAATTCTATCCCTCTACTAGCAGGCGAAGTAGTTGGAGCCGACCAAGGAGGTAAATGTGCCAGCATGAACGAAATCATTGCTACGCTTCCTCAAACCTTGCCAAAAGCCATAGTTGTTTCGTCAAAAGGCTTGCCCGCCGTGCCTGACAAACTGCATTTCAATAGTGCAGGAGTACGTATTTTTGGTAAAAGATATGCTACTGCTTTAATGGCATCGCAGGGCAAAAAAATAGGAATTGATGAAAGCATCATAATTCCTTCAAAAAATCCGGTTTCAGCCGAAACCAACGCACCTGAAACCGAATACCCCAAAGTAGACGAACTAGGCAGAGCTATTTTCAGGATAGAAGCACCTAATGTGCAGAAACTGCAAGTAGATTTAGGGAAAAAATATGATATGGCAAAAGACGATAAAGGTGTGTGGACTGTTACAACCGAACCGCTACAACCGGGCTTTCATTATTATTATCTGATTGCTGACGATTATCGTTTTTCTGACCCCGCCAGCGAATCTTTCTTTGGTATTGGCAAAATGATGAGCGGCATAGAAATTCCGGCACCAGATCAGGATTTTTATCAGCCCAAAAAAATACCACATGGACAAGTAAGAGAAAACTATTTGTACTCAGAGACGATGGGCCGATACGAAAGGTTTTTTGTGTACACCCCGCCATCTTACGATAAAAATACCAAAGAAAAATTTCCGGTGCTTTATCTGCAACATGGAATGGGTGAAGACGAACGCGGTTGGGTAGAGCAAGGAAAACTGAGTATCATTCTGGATAACCTGATTGCTGAAGGCAAGGCTAAACCTATGGTAATAGTTGTGTCGGACGGAGGCACAGGCGGTATGTTCAGACCCAAACCAACCGAAGATATTAACGAAGCGCGTAAACAATTCGGAGCAAAATTTACCCCGATGTTGTTAAACGAAATCATTCCTTATATAGAAACTAATTTCAGAGTTAAAACCGACCGCCTCAGCCGTGCTTTGGCGGGGCTTTCGTGGGGGGGGTATCAGACATTCCAGACTGCGTTACCAAACCTTGACAAGTTTGCTTATATAGGCGGCTTTAGTGGGGCTGGTCTTTTCAATGTGAATACCGAACTCAAAACAGTTTATAATGGTGCATTTGCCAATGCCGATGAGTTTAATAAAAAAGTGAAGGTGTTGTTTTTAGGCATTGGCGAGAGCGAAGGCCAACGAACCAAAGGCTTAAGCGATGCCTTGTTAAAAGCAGGAATTAAAAATACTTATTATGAGTCTCCGAACACAGCACATGAATGGCTCACATGGCGTAGATGTTTATATGAGTTTTCGCAGATGATTTTCAAAAACTAATTTCCTCTTACCTAACTTATCTGAAACCATGAGAAAGAAAATCGGCTATGCTATACTTGTTTGGCTGTTGGCAATCAATTGTGTTTTTAGTCAGCAACCCACACCTGTTAAAGTCAAAGATGGGCTCTTACAGGGCTATCTAGAAGACGGCCTTACAATTTATAAAGGCATCCCATTCGCAGCCCCGCCTGTGGGTGATTTACGTTGGCGCGCACCACAACCCGTTGCCAAATGGGAAGGAGTTAAAAACGTTACACAATTTGCACCAGCTCCTTTTCAGGGAGGAAATCCACCATCAGGAAAAAGCGAGGATTGCCTTTATCTGAACATCTGGTCACCGGCAAAAAAGGCAACAGATAATTTGCCTGTATTAGTCTGGATTTATGGTGGCGGATTTAGCTTTGGGGCTACCTCTGAACCCACCTACACGGGTGAAAACCTTGCAAAAAAAGGCGTAATTCTGGTAAGTATCGCTTATAGAGTTGGACAACTTGGTTTTTTAGCTCACCCCGAATTAAGTGCCGAAAACACACATCATGTATCGGGTAACTATGGTTTGCTTGATATGATAGCGGGTTTACAATGGATTCAACAAAACATAAAGGCATTCGGTGGAAACCCTAACAAGGTTACTATCTTCGGAGAGTCGGCAGGCGGAATAGCCGTAAGTATGCTTTGCGCTTCACCTCTTGCCAAAGGATTGTTTCATGGTGCAATTTCACAAAGTGGCGGCTCGTTTGGGCCGTATCGTAGCACTACTTATCCGGGCGAAAACCTGAAAACTTTATCCTTTGCCGAAAAACAAGGGCTTGAATTTATGGAAAAAGCCGGCGCACATAGCTTGGCTGAATTAAGAAAAATGCCTGCCGACAAATTGCCAATGGGTTTTGGTATGCCCGGAGCTTGGCCTATTATTGATGGGTATGTAATTCCAGACGACCAACATACCCTTTACCAGAAAGGGCAGTACAATCAGACTCCAATCTTAATTGGTTATAACTCTGATGAAGGCGCAAGTTTTTCGCCTCCTAAAACTCCTCAGGAATACCACGACGGTGTAAAAAAACGCTATGGGAAATTTGCAGATGACCTCATAAAAGCCTATCCTGTTGGCGATGCCAGTGTTCCTAAAACTGCTCGAGATTTGGCACGCGATGCCGCTTTTGGCTGGCATACTTGGAGTTGGGCAAGGTTACAGGTACAAAATAGTAAATCAAAAGTATATTATTATTATTTTGACCAGCACCCCGATTTTCCGGCTGATTCACCTCGCTATGGGTATGGTTCTCCACATGGCCAAGATGTTGGTTTTGTGTTCGGGCATCTGAATGCTTCAAGCCCTAATAGTACGCCTACGGATGCAGCGCTATCAGAAACAATTATGAACTACTGGACAAATTTTGCCAAATACGGTAATCCTAATGCAAATGGAGTACCTGAGTGGGAGCCTTTCGATAACAATAAGCCGAGGGTCATGTATTTTCAACAAAAAGCAGTAATGGGTAACGTACCCAGCGAATCGGCGTTAAAAATACTTGATAGTTATTTTGAATGGCGAAGAACTCCAGAAGGTAAAGAATGGGCAAAATAAATAACAACTAATAAGGTTTTCAAAAAATATGAGTAAGAATACGAAAGTAATATTTAATATTTTGCTTTTAAATGCAATAATTTCATTGGCTTTTTGCCAAGTTAAAGCACCTGAGCCATTTGGGCCAATACCTAGCCCAAATCAACTTCGTTGGCAAAAAATGGAATACTATGCTTTTATTCATTTTTCAATAAATACTTATACCGATATGGCTTGGGGTTTGGGTAATGAAGATCCCAATTTGTTTAATCCGACAAAACTTGACTGCAGGCAATGGGCCAGAATCTGTAAAGAGGCAGGTATGAAAGGCATTATTTTTACAGCTAAGCATCATAGCGGCTTTTGCTTATGGCCCTCTAAATACACCGATTATTCTGTGAAAAAATCACCGTGGAAGAATGGTAAAGGAGATGTCGTAAAAGAAATGGCCGATGCTTGTAAAGAATATGGGCTTAAGTTTGGTGTTTACCTGTCTCCGTGGGACAGAAACCACCCCGATTACGGAAAACCCGCTTATATCACTTATTTCCGCAATCAGCTAAAAGAACTACTTACAAACTACGGAGAAGTATTTGAAATATGGTTTGATGGGGCCAATGGCGGTTCTGGCTACTACGGAGGTGCTAATGAAACCCGTAAAATAGATGCCAAAACCTATTATGATTGGCCAGAAACTTATAAACTAGTGCGCAAACTTCAACCCAAAATCGTGATATGGAACGATGGGGGAGATAGGGCCGATTTACGCTGGGTTGGTACTGAAGCAGGATACGTAGGAGAAACAAACTGGAGTTTACTGAATTCGACAGGAGATGTGCCTGAAGAAATGCTTCGCCATGGTTTGGAAAACGGAAATGTATGGGTGCCCGGCGAGGTAAACACATCTATACGACCTGAATGGTTTTATCATGAGCGAGAAGATAAAAAAGTAAAAACACTGCCTCAGCTAATGGATACCTACTATCATTCTGTGGGTCGTAATGCCACTCTTTTACTCAACTTTCCTATTATGCCTAACGGGCTTATTCATGAAAAAGATGAAAAAACAGTACTAGCTTTTGCAAAGGCTACTAAAGAGGCATTTGCGCTTAATATTGCTAAAAATGCTCGTGTTATTGCTTCAAATGTACGTGGGGGAGACCAAAATTTTGAGGCAAAAAAGGCAATAGATACAGATAAAGAAAGCTATTGGGCTACCGATGATAACATCAGAAAAGCATCAATTACCCTGCAATTCAATAAAAATGTTTCTTTTAATCGCTTTCTCGTACAAGAGCCTATCAGTTTGGGTCAACGTGTTAAATCGTTTAGTGTTGATGCTTACATCAACGGAAATTGGAAAGAAATTGCCCGCGAAACAACCATTGGCTATAAGCGTATTCTTCGCTTCCCAACTGTTGAAGCCTCTCAGGTACGTTTAAATATTCTGGATGCTAAGAGTTGTCCCCTGATATCTAATCTGGAAATTTATGATGCCCCTCTCATTCTTACACTGCCAGCTATCACCCGTGACCAGTCGGGGCTTATCCATATTAAAGCTAGTGATTCAGAATCAGAACTCTATTATACCATGGATGGAAGCATACCGGGGCCAAATAGCACCAAATATATTGACCCTATACCAACGAGCGATGGTAAAACGGCCATTAAGGCCATAGCTTACAACCCTTTTACCAAACAAAGTAGCATAGCAAGTGAAGAAAAGTTTGATATTTCACGCAGGGATTGGAAAATTATTAATACCACCCAATCGGCAGCCTATCAGGTACTTGATGGTAATCCGTCAACCTCATGGCATCAGGGCAAAAGCCAGCCTGTGGATTTAATAATTGATTTGGGCAAACAACAAAACATCGAGGGTTTCAGGTATTTACCCGACCAGAATTGGTGGGCCGAAGCCAGTATTATTACTGACTATCAGTTCTTTGTGTCTACCGATAACCAAAACTGGAAAATTGTGAGCGAAGGAGAGTTTTCTAATATAAAAAATAATCCATTCTGGCAAACTAAAACTTTTGCGTCTACACAAGCAAGGTTTATCAGATTGCGCTCAATAAAAACTACGCAGGAAGGGGCAGCCTCAGGTTATGCCGAGGTAGATATTATAACTAAGTAAAATGCTGATAAAACATTATTTTCTATCATGACAAAGAAACTTATTGTAGTTATTTTAATCATTAGTGCTTTTGTGGCTAAATCACAGCCCAATGCCAAGCCAATAATTATTTCGCCAGAAGTTCATGCCGACAATAAGGTTACGTTTCGTTTGTATGCCCCAGCAGCCAAAGAAGTAAAGCTGAATACGCAGTTTGAAAAAAATCCTGTGTCGATGAGTAAAGACGAACGAGGTGTCTGGAGTATTACGCTAGGGCCAGTAAAGCCCGATATGTATCCTTATGCTTTTAATATAGATGGCATTCAGGTGGCTGACCCTAATAATTCATCTATTTTTCCGAATGAGGGTTTTCAGAATAGCCTCGTAGAAATTACCGGAAGTTCGCCTTTGGTCCATACTATTCAGAATGTCTCACATGGCACTATCTCTTACCGTTACTATCATTCTTCTGAGTTAGGTACGCGTCCGGTTGTAATATATACACCTCCGGGCTACGAAGCTAATCCTAAGGCCTTTTATCCGGTGCTTTATTTACTGCATGGCACTACTGATACAGAAGAAACTTGGACCAAAGTAGGCAGAGCAAATATTATTCTGGATAATCTTATTGCAGAAGGAAAAGCTAAGCCTATGATTATTGTTATGCCTTATGGGCGAGCTTATCCGGTTATCAGTAAATCGTCGGGAAGCCTACGGAATTGGGATAACCTGCAAGAGTTCAAGAAAGATTTCTTCAATAACCTCATGCCTTTTATTGAGAAGAATTACAGAACCATAAATGATAAAAACAACCGTGCTATTGCCGGCTTTTCGGGTGGAGGAGGAACCACTTTATACTTCGGGTTGAACAACACCGACAAGTTCGCTTATGTTTGCGGTTTTGCTCCCGGAATGCTCAAAAATGAATTTGATAGAAATAATGAGGTAGCATTTAGCAATCCTGAACAAGTAAATAAAAACCTAAAATTATTCTGGATAGGAGTAGGCAAAGAAGATGGTTTATATGGTGTAAATCAGGAATTTATGCAGGTACTTGACCAGAAGAAAATTAAATACGAAAACCTTGTGTCGGACGGGGGGCATACATGGATGAACTGTAAACTATATTTATCAACTATTGCTCAGAAATTATTCAAATAATTAACAAGATTCAACCAAAAGCCACAGATATGAAAATTAAATCAATCATTCAGTTTTTAGTGCTTTATGCCACAGTATCAATACCCTGTATTGGCTGGAGCCAACCACCCCGAGGGCCTTTAGTAATTTCGCCACAAGTAAATGCCGATAAGTCGGTTACCTTTCGTTATCTGGCTCCACTGGCAAGCGAAGTAAAACTAAGCGGACAATTTTTAAAGGCACCCATTGCTATGGTAAAAGATGCGCAAGGTATCTGGTCGGTAACAACTGAAGCCGTAAAACCAGATATTTATCCATATAGTTTTCAGGTAGATGGGGTTACTGTGATGGACCCCGCTAACGTAGCTTTTTTTCCGAACGAACGTTTCAAGGCTAGCCTTGTTGAAATTCCCGACGATAAGCCTTCGGTGTATTCAGTAAGAGACGTACCTCATGGTACTATTAGCTACGAGTATTACCCTTCTGTTGAGGGTTCGACAGGAACATTAGTTGTGTATACACCTCCGGGCTACACAAAAGAGCAAGCCAGAAAATACCCCGTATTTTACCTCATTAGCGGTACTACTGATACCGAAGAAACTTTTTATAAAGTAGGCAAGATAAATTTTATTCTGGATAACCTCATTGCCGACGGCAAAGCTAAGCCAATGATTGTTGTTATGCCCTATGGGAATCCTGCTGCTCGTATAGCCGAACAAAAAGGTTTGCCAAAGCCTGCCGATATTATGAACCGCGATAGTGAAGATGCCGTAAAAAGAGCCAAATTTTTTGAGACAGATTTAATCACCAACATTATCCCTTATATCGAAAAAAGTTACCGTACCCTTAATAACCGTGACAACAGGGCTATTGCGGGTTTTTCTCGTGGAGGGGGCCAGACACTAAGAGCCGCCTTTAATAATATGGATAAGTTTGCTTGGGTTTGCAGCTATGCCTCTTATATATCGCCCGCTGAAATGGATAAAGGGTTTAGTCATATCGGAAACAATGCCTCAGAAACCAATAAACAGTTAAAACTATTGTGGTCAGGTATCGGAACCGACGATTTCCTGTATAAAGGCACTGTCGAATTTGAAGATTACCTCAAAGCTAAAAAGGTAAACTTTAAAAGCTACGTAACAGACGGCGGGCATACGTGGATGAACGTAAAAAAATACCTTAACGAGACCCTCCCTTTATTATTTCAATAAAATATTGATAGCAATGACTATGAAAAAATATATTCTTTCAGGAGCCGTGGCATTATTGGCAGGTGTGTCATTAATGGCTCAGCAAAGACCGCCTGCCATTAGCTCACCAGATGTGCATCCAGATAATAGTGCCACATTCAGGTATTTCTCTAAAAAAGCGCAGAGGGTCACACTGTCAGGCGAATTCCTCAAAGCCCCTGTTTCTATGACAAAAGATACATCAGGAATATGGTCTGTAACTATACCCAACATTACGCCGGATATTTATCCTTATAGCTTTTATGTAGATAGTGTGCAGATAGCCGACCCCAACAATACCTTCATTTTTGCAAACGAACGCTTCAAACGTAGCATTGTAGAAATTCAGGGTAGTACCCCACTTGTACACGCCTTGCAGAATGTACCACATGGTAAAATTCATTATCAATATTATAATACTAAAGTGTTGGGCCGTACCAGAGACTTGCTGGTGTATACACCACCTAATTTCGATGCCAGTGGTAAAACAAAATATCCGGTACTTTACCTTATTCATGGAGGTTCTGATACCGAAGAAACATGGACAAAGGTAGGCAGAGCTAACTTTATTGCAGATAACCTGATTGCGCAAGGAAAGGCAAAACCTATGATTATTGTTATGCCTTATGGCAATGTCCGCCCAAGCCCGATGCCTGATTTTACAAAAGAAATAGTAAACGATATTATTCCGTTTATAGAAGCAAATTATCCTGTAAAAACCGATAGTAAAAACCGTGCAGTAGCTGGTTTCTCGGTAGGTGGAGGTCAGACACTTAATATAGGCTTAACTAATACAGATAAATTTGGGTATATCTGTTCTTATGCTCCTTATACAGCTACTGAGGAGTTCAGGAAAAACTTCACAGACTGGAATCCTGACGCTGATTTGATAAACAAGCAACTTAAAAAATTCACTATCAGTGTGGGTACAGAAGATTTTCTGTATGAAAGCGTAAAACAGAATATTGCCATGTTTCAGGAAAAGAAAATTAAAGTTGAGCCGCTGATAGTATCAGGCGGGCATACTTGGATGAACTGTAAGTTATTTCTGGCTCATTCGCTTCAGGAAATCTTCAAATAAAATTCTTATATAATCAACCTTTAAGACGATGAAAAACACATTTTTAAAAATAGCATTCCTGACAACCATTGCAGGTAGTACGTGTTTTGCTCAGGCACCCCAGCCTGCTGTAATCGAAGATTTTAAGCCTTCGTCCTTAAATCAGCCGGGGCAAGAATACCCCATGGTAAATTCGCAAGGCTATGCACGGTTTAAGATAGTAGCACCCGCTGCCGATAGCGTAAGAGTGAGCCTCGGGCTAGGCGGTAGAGGCGGTACAAAACTTAGCAAAGCCGAAGATGGTACTTGGATGGGTACTACCGAAGGCCCGATGGATGAAGGATTTCACTATTATAATGTAAGAATAGATGGCGGAAAATTCAACGACCCCGGCACTTTGAATTACTATGGCTCGGTCCGTTGGGAAAGTGGTATCGAAATACCTGCACACGACCAAGACTTCTACGCGCTGAAAAATGTACCGCATGGGCATGTACATCAGGTTCTTTTTCCTTCGCCTAGCACCAATACTTCAAGACGAGCATTTGTTTATACACCTCCGGGGTATGAGAAAGACACTAAAACCAAGTATCCTGTGCTATATCTGCAACACGGATGGGGCGAAGATGAAACAGCTTGGAGTAATCAGGGGCACGCCAATCTGATAATGGATAACATGATTGCCGATGGAAAAATAAAGCCTTTTATTATTGTAATGACCTACGGCATGACAAACGATGTAAAACCCGGAGGTATTCGTAATTTCAAAATTGAGCCTTTTCAAACGGTTCTTGTTAATGAATTAATTCCTTATGTAGATGCCAATTTCCGTACAATTGCAAATAAAGATAGTAGGGCAATGGCAGGGCTTTCAATGGGTGGCATGGAAACCAAAACAATTACTCTTAACAACCCTGAGGTATTTTCTTATTATGGCTTACTAAGCGGTGGGGTTTATGCGCCGGCCGATATCAAAGATAAATCTAAAGTAAAACTTATTTTCTTGAGTTGCGGTAGCAAAGAACGCCCCGACGCTGTAAAAAAAGCAGCAGAAGAACTAAAAAATGCAGGTTTTAATGCGGTGTCGTACGTGTCTGAAGGAACGGCCCATGAGTTTCAGACATGGCGTAGGAGTCTGTATCAGTTAGCTCCGCTGCTGTTCAAAAAATAAACCATTTTTTAATTATCCATAGCTAATAAATACGAAATAATACTCTCCTGACAGAAAGATAAACGATTATCACACATGAAAAAAATAGTATCACTCTTTGGTATTTTGGGCATTGCGATTGCTTCTTTTGCCCAAACCATCGAAAAAGAAGCACCCAAAGGATTCGATAAAGAACGTAGCGGAATAGCCAAAGGCAAACTCGATTCTATTCAGTACGAATCCAAAACTGTTGGTGTTACTCGTAAAGCACTGGTTTATACCCCTCCGGGTTTCGACAAAAAGAAAAAATACCCTGTACTGTATCTGTTACATGGCATTGGCGGCGACGAAAAAGAATGGCTGAAAGGGGGTAACCCGCCTGTAATTCTGGATAACCTCTATGCCGAAGGCAAAATTCAACCCATGATTGTTGTAATGCCTAACGGAAGAGCCATGAAGGATGACCGCGCAATAGGTAATATTTTTGACAGAGAAAAAGTAGAAGCCTTTGCCACTTTTGAAAAAGATTTATTGAACGACCTTATTCCGTTTATTGAAAAGAAATATCCTGTGCTTACCGACCGCGAAAATCGGGCTATTGCAGGGCTTTCAATGGGAGGGGGGCAGTCGCTTAACTTCGGGTTAGGTAATCTTGATAAATTTGCTTGGGTAGGTGGTTTCTCGTCGGCTCCCAATACAAAACGCCCCGAAGAACTAGTACCCAATGCTGATGAAGCCAGAAAAAAACTGAAACTTCTCTGGATTTCTTGCGGCGATGCCGACGGCCTTATTACTTTCAGCAAACGCACACATGATTATCTCTATGAAAACGATGTGCCTCATATTTACTATGTAGAAGCAGGCGTGCATGACTTTAAAGTCTGGAAAAATGGCTTATATATGTTTTCACAGTTTTTGTTTAAGCCTATCAGCACCAAAGATTTTACCAGATATTCGGTACTAGGAACACCGGCAGCTACCAATATGCGAAACGCCAAGTATCCGCAGATTTTGCCTGATAATCGTGTGATATTCAGAGTGAAAGCCCCCGAAGCACAAAAAGTACAGATCGATTTAGGGAAAAAGTATGACATGGTAAAAGATACCAGCGGTTTCTGGACAGTAACTACCGACTCTATCAGTCGTGGGTTTCATTATTATTCTTTATTGATAGATGGCCTAGCCGTGGCCGACCCCGCAAGTGAAAGTTTCTATGGTATGAGTCGCATGGCAAGTGGCATTGAAATTCCGTACAAGGAAGGTGGCTTCTATGCCTTGAAAGATGTACCCCATGGCGACATCCGCATAAAAAAATACTTTTCAAAAGCATCAAACGCTTGGCGCGAAATGTACATTTACACGCCTCCTGGGTATGATGCTACTACCGACAAGTATCCGGTGTTATATCTTTTACACGGCGGTGGCGAAGACCAGCGCGGTTGGGCAACGCAAGGCAAAACAGACTTGATTCTGGATAATCTGATTGCCGATAAAAAAGCTAAACCAATGCTCATTGTTATGGTAGATGGTAACATCGGCATGGGTGGGGGTGTAGCAGGGTTCAACGAAAACGCACTCAAGGCTTTTGAAAATGAATTAAAAAACGCAGTAGTACCATTTGTTGAAACTAATTATCGTACGCTGGCAGACGGAAAAAACCGCGCTTTGGCGGGGCTTTCAATGGGTGGTTTGCAAACACTTCATGCAGGTGTGCGAAATTCCGATATGTTTAATTATCTTGGGGTGTTCAGTTCAGGTTGGTGGGCTAATAATACTAAGTTATCAGACCCTCAATATGAATTCATGAAAAACAACACAGATAAAATCAATACCAATCTTAAAGAATTCTGGATTTCTCAAGGTGGGAAAGAAGACATCGCTCATGCCAATTGTCAGATTATGATGAAAAAATTTGATGAAATGGGCATAAAATATAAATACAGCGAATATGCAGGTGGGCATACATGGCCAGTCTGGCGACATGACCTGATGATGTTTGCACAGTTGTTATTCAAGTAAAAATGCAGCAATCTATCTGAGGTACAAGAAGATTTGCTGAAATAGAATCCGATGAAAATAAAACACCTTTTGTTTCTTTTTTTAGGGCCTGTATCTGTCATGGCACAGATGCAGCCCTTTTCTTTGCATGAAGTAAAGCTAACGCAGGGCATTTTTAAAAATGCGCAGGATATTGACTTAAAGTACATACTGGCATTGAACCCAGATAAACTGCTGGCTCCATACCTGATTGATGCAGGGCTACCACTAAAAGCTGAGCGATATGGCAACTGGGAAAGTTCGGGTCTGGATGGGCATATAGGAGGCCATTATCTTTCGGCATTGGCCATGATGTATGCAAGCACTAATGATACTGAACTAAAGAAACGCCTCGATTATATGGTTGCCGAACTGGCGCGTTGTCAGGCAAAAAATGGCAATGGATACGTAGGGGGGATTCCGCAAGGGAAAGTTTTTTGGGAAAGAATTCATAAAGGAGACATCGATGGCAGTGGTTTTGGCCTGAATAATACTTGGGTGCCACTTTATAACATTCATAAACTTTTTGCAGGTTTACGAGATGCCTACCAATATGCTGGTAATGAGCAGGCAAAACAAGTTTTAATTGGGCTTGGAGATTGGTTTATTGAGTTAATCAAGCCGCTTTCCGAAGAACAGATACAACAAATACTACGCACAGAACATGGCGGCATTAACGAAACCTTTGCCGATTTATACATTATTACAAAAGAACAGAAATATTTAGATACGGCTCAAAAACTCTCACATCGGGCCGTTTTGAATCCGCTTATCGAAAAACAGGATAAACTCACCGGTTTGCATGCCAATACGCAGATTCCTAAGGTAATAGGATTTGAAAAAATCGGAGTCTTAACCAATAATCTGGCTTGGTCGGGTGCAGCACAGTACTTCTGGCAAAACGTGTCACAATCGAGAAGCGTTGCTTTTGGCGGCAACAGCGTTCGTGAGCATTTTAATCCGGTAAACGATTTCAGTAAAATGCTGGCATCGAATCAGGGTCCAGAAACATGTAATTCATTTAATATGTTAAGGCTTAGCAAAGCATTGTTTTTGGATAAAAATGATGTAAGTTATCTGGATTTTTACGAGCGTATCCTGTATAATCATATTTTATCAAGCCAGCACCCCGAAAAAGGAGGGTTTGTTTATTTTACACCAATTCGCCCCAATCATTACAGGGTTTATTCGCAACCCGAAACCAGTATGTGGTGTTGTGTAGGTTCAGGCATTGAAAACCATACAAAATATGGAGAACTAATTTACAGCCATTCTGCTGACAATATTTTCGTTAATCTTTTTATTCCGTCAGCACTCAATTGGGAGGCAAAGGGTATCAGGCTTGTACAAAACACAGCGTTTCCGTATCAAAATCAGTCTGAATTAACAGTTAGCTCGTCTACACCAAAACAATTTGCCATAAATATCCGGTATCCGGCATGGGCCCAAAACTTCGAGGTTTTAGTAAATGGCCATAAATACAACAGTAATACAAGGCCTGTAAGTTACATTTCGCTAAACAGAAAGTGGAAATCGGGTGATAAAATTACTATTGTGTTTACCTCCTCTACAAAGCTGGAAAACCTGCCTGATGGCTCAAATTGGGTTGCGTTTCTGCATGGCCCTATTGTACTGGCTGCAAAGACATCAACCAAAGACCTGACAGGCATATTTGCTGACGATAGCAGAATGGGGCATGAAACCAAAGGCCCGCTCTATCCGATAGATAAAGCCTTCGCTCTCGTTGATGACTCTGAAAATTTTGTATCCAAACTTCAACCGCTCGGACATCTTCAGTTCCGTTTAGATTCACTCACGTTACAGCCTTTTTTTGAAATTCATGAAGCACGTTACCAGATGTATTTTCCTGCCTTTACGCAAAAGGCTTATGCGGAGCAACAGTTAAAAACTAAGCAAAAGGAAACAGAATTGCTGGCAATAGAAGCCCAAACGATAGATAAAGTAAATTGTGGTGAGCAGCAGTCTGAAGTAGACCATCTGTATAAGGGCGAAAAAAGTAGTTCAGGGTATGACGACGAACAGTTCTGGCGTGCTACCCGCGCTTATTTTTCTTATCAGTTACAAAATAGTAATCGTGCAGGTAAATGCCTTGAAATCAGTATGCTAGACGACTTTAATATAAATAACACCGAAATTTATATTAATGAAGCACTCGCTCAATCTGTTTCAATAGTAAATAAACTTATCAGAATTGAGGGAATTAATAGCGAATTAGTTAATATTAAAATCATTTCAAAAAACAACACCAATTCGCCTCGTTTTCATCAGTTCAGATTAATGAAAAAGTAAAATCAAATCATACATAAATTTTAAAATACAGTGAGAAAAGCATTTTTATCAATTATTGCAGGCTGTGTTGCGTTCACGGTGGCAGCCCAGACCAAAATCACCCTGAATACTGATCTGGCTAAAACGCAAATCAGTAAACACATTTATGGGCATTTTGCCGAACACCTCGGCAGATGTATTTATGGAGGTATATATGTAGGAGAAGGAAACACTAAAATTCCGAATACTGCCGGTGTACGTAATGATGTTATTCAGGCATTAAAAGACCTTAAAATTCCTAACCTGCGCTGGCCCGGTGGTTGTTTTGCAGATACGTATCAATGGAAAGATGGTATCGGCCCTAAAGCCAACCGCCCTAAAATGGTAAATGTATGGTGGGGAGGAGTAACCGAAGATAATAGCTTTGGCACACATGATTTTCTTGACCTTTGCGAACGAATAGGAGCAGAGCCATATCTGGCCGGAAATGTGGGTAGCGGAACAGTAAAAGACCTGACCGATTGGGTTACGTATGTGAATCATCCCGGTGGAAGCCCCATGTCAGAGCTTCGGAAACAAAACGGACGTGAAAAGCCGTGGAATGTTAAAATGTGGGGGGTAGGTAACGAAGCATGGGGTTGTGGTGGTAACATGACAGCCGAGTATTACGCCAATATTTATCGCCAGTATGCAACATTCATGACAGACTGGGATAACTCCTCAAAAATTTACAGAATTGCCTCAGGTGCAAGCGACGGAGATTATACATGGACCGAAACCCTGATGAAGAATATTCCGCATAAAATGTTGGCAGCAGTAGCTTTACATCATTATTCGGTGCTAAGTTGGACAGACAAAGGCCCTTCTGTTGATTTCAATGAAGGACAATACTTTAAAATTATGGAAGAAGCATGGCAGATGGATGAGTTCATTAAAGGACACAGCACTATCATGGATAAATATGACCCTCAGAAAAAAATAGCTCTGATTGTAGATGAATGGGGAGGTTGGTATAATGTAGAGCCGGGTACTAATCCGGGGTTTTTGTATCAGCAAAATACCATGCGTGATGCCATGATTGCTGGCTTAACACTCAATATTTTTAATAACCACGCCGACAGGGTACGTGGCGCAAATCTGGCTCAGATTGTGAATGTATTGCAGTCTGTAATTCTGACTAATGAGGAGAAAATCCTGCTCACGCCTACTTACCATGTAATGAAAATGTATAACGTGCATCAGGATGCCACCCTTGTGCCAATAAACATTGAAGCCCCTACGTACGATTTTCAGGGTAAAAAATTAACGGCTGTGTCGGCATCAGCATCAAAAGATGCGGCCGGAACTTTAAATATATCGCTTACAAATATTGATTATAGTAAACCACACGAAGTGACAATTAACCTGAGAGGGGAGGATTTCTCAAAAGTTTCAGGTCAAATTTTAGCTTCCGCAAAAATTAATGACCACAATACATTTGAGCAGCCTAACAAAGTTGCTATAAAAGATTTTGCTGGAGCAAAACTCGAAAAAGGTGTATTAAAACTCACAATACCAGCTTATTCTGTTATTGTGCTAAACTTAAAAAAGTAATTTTTTTAAATAATTAAATGCAATTTTTATACTTAAAAATATTGTGTTATATTTACACAATTTAATATAGTATTTAGCATCTATATAAATTAGGTTATTATTTGATTTAATTCGTGGAAATCATTGATTTTCACGAATTTTATTGATTTTGAATATTGTATTATTAAAATTTGCGCAAATTTTATGCAGCATATTATATAATGAATAAGTACCCTCACTCTACTCGAATACTTGTAGCACTTGATTGTATCGTCTTTGGTTTTGACGGTGAAGAACTTAAATTGCTTTTAATAAAAAGGAATTTTGAGCCTGAGAAGGGAAAATGGTCTTTAATGGGTGGGTTTCTGGAAGCCGACGAAGATCTGGAAGTAGCGGCTAATCGTATCTTATATGATTTAACAGGGTTGAAAGATATTTATTTTGAAGAAATAAAAACTTTTGGTAAAGTAGGTAGAGACCCCGTTGAGCGTACAATTTCGATTTGCTTTTTTGCTTTGATAAACATTCATGCCCATAATCAGGACTCTGCAAAGGCACAGAATGCTTATTGGATAAACCTTAAAAACCGGCCCAATTTAATTTTTGACCACAATTCAATGGTTGAATTAGCGCTGGAAAAACTGCGTTATAAAGCAGCCTTGCACCCCATAGGCTTTGAACTTTTGCCAGAAAAATTTACGATTCCACAACTTCAAAGGCTTTATGAAGCTATTTATGACACACCCCTCGATAGGCGTAATTTTAGTCGTAAAATACTTTCAACCAAACTTTTGATTGATACTGGCGAAAAAAACCAGAATTCAACAACCAAAAAGGCCATTCTTTATCGGTTAGATAAAGAAAAATATCAGAGCCAGTTTAATGCCTTTCATAACTTTATTTCAGATTCAATGATATAAAACAGCCACAAGCCAGCTAAGTGCCTGTTTATTTGTTATAAAACGAAATGTGTCATTTTAACACATAAATTAATGGAGCAACAATTTACATTAGGAGTCGATTTCGGTACCGATTCCGTTCGGGCATTATTAGTGAATACCGCCAATGGAGAATGCTTAGGTACTGCCGTAGAATATTACAAGCGTTGGCAAAGTGGCAAGTATTGCAATCCCTCAATTGCCCAGTTTCGTCAGCATCCACTCGACTATCTCGAAAGTATCGAAAGTGCTATTAAAGGAGCTTTAGCAAATGTTTCGGAAGAAATCAGACAAAATATTGTAGGAATATCGATAGACACCACAGGTTCAACGCCTGTGGCAGTTGATATAAACGGAACCCCTCTGGCTATGCTTCCGGAATTTGCCGAAAATCCTAATGGTATGTTTATCCTTTGGAAAGACCACACCGCCAATGCCGAAGCCGAGGAAATCAATAATCTGGCCCATCGGTGGGATACCGACTTTACCAAATACGTAGGCGGTATATACTCATCAGAGTGGTTCTGGGCTAAGATACTCCATACGCTCAGGGCTGATACAAGCATTCGTGAAAAAGCATTTTCATGGGTAGAGCATTGCGACTGGATTTCGGCAGTCCTTACAGGTAATACCAATCCACTTACAATGAAGCGTTCGCGGTGTGCAGCAGGGCATAAAGCCATGTGGCATGAAGAATTTGAAGGGCTTCCTTCTGAAGAATTTCTGACCCGACTCGACCCCCTTTTGGCAGGCTTGCGCAACAGGCTTTTCAGAAATACATATACCTCTGATAATGCAATGGGCAAAATTTCAGCCGAATGGGCTGAAAAACTGGGGCTTTCGACAAATGTTGTTATTGGCGTAGGTGCTTTCGACTGCCACATGGGTGCCGTAGGTGCCGAAATAGAACCTTATGACTTTGTGAGGGTTATGGGAACCTCTACTTGCGATATGCTCATTGCCCCTAATGAAGAAATCGGCCATTTGCTTATTAAGGGTATCTGTGGGCAAGTAGATGGCTCAATTATGCCGGGTATGCTCGGAATGGAAGCAGGGCAGTCAGCTTATGGCGATTATTACGCATGGTTTCAACGACTCATTACCGAACCTGTACGGGAACTACTAGGCGAGAAAGCCGCTGACGAGCTTGCACATAAACTCATTCCGTATTTGTCAGCACAAGCAGCTCTCTTGCCAGTAAGCGACAACGACCCCGTAGCTACCGACTGGATAAACGGCCGACGTACACCTGATGCCAACCACGCCCTAAAGGCTGCTTTTATGAGCTTGAATCTGGGAACAGACGCCATAAAACTTTTTAAAATGATTGTTGAAGCAACCGCTTTTGGGTCGAAAGCCATTGTTGATAGATTTATTGAAGAAGGGGTTCCAATCAGGCAAGTAATTGCCATTGGTGGAGTTGCCAAGAAATCATCATTTGTCATGCAAACGCTTTGCGATGTGCTAAATATGCCTATAAAAGTAGCTAGTTCAGACCAAGCCTGTGCTTTGGGAGCAGCCATGAATGCCTCAGTGGCAGCGGGTGCGCATCCTAATTTATTTGAAGCTCAGAAAGCAATGGGTTCAGGCTTTGATGCCCGATACGAACCCCGCCCCGAGTATGTAGAAGTTTATCAGAAGCTTTATAAAAAATATCAGCGTTTAGGAAAATCCATAGAAAACAATGCTTAATCTAAAATCCTTTGAAGTTTGGTTCGTTACGGGTAGCCAGCATTTATACGGAGAAGAAACCCTTCGACAAGTCGATGAACATTCTCAAATTATAGCAGGTGCGCTCAATAACGCACCCGCCATTCCTGTAAAAATAGTATTTAAGCCTGTTGTAAAAACACCAGACGAAATACTTGCTATTTGCAAAGAGGCTAATAATACGCCTAATTGTGTGGGTATCATTACTTGGATGCATACATTCTCGCCTGCTAAAATGTGGATTCGTGGGCTAAATGCCTTGCAAGTCCCTATTTTACACCTGCATACCCAGTTTAATCGGGACATCCCATTCGATACCATAGACATGGACTTCATGAATCTGAACCAGTCGGCACATGGCGACAGGGAGTTTGGGCATATCGTGTCGAAAATGCGTTTGAACAGAAAAGTAATTGTAGGCCACTGGCAAGATGTTTCAGTACATGAAAAAATTAATATCTGGGCTCGCGTTGCGGTAGGCCGATACCAGATGCAAAATATGAAAATAGTCCGTTTTGGCGACAATATGCGTCAGGTGGCCGTAACTGATGGTGATAAAGTAGCGGCCGAAATGAAATTTGGTTTTTCGGTCAATACCCACGCCGTAGGCGACTTGGTACAAGTAATTAACCAGATTTCTGATGCCGAAATTGGGCAACTTATTCAGGAGTACGAAGATTCTTATGAGTTAATGCCCTCGTTGAAAAAAAATGGTGAAAGGCGCGATTCGTTAATCGAAGCGGCCCGCATTGAACTGGGCCTGAAGGCATTCATGAAAGAGGGAGCTTATTCGGCCTATACCAACACTTTTGAAGATTTACATGGTATGCGCCAATTACCGGGTATAGGCTCGCAACGTATGATGGCTGCCGGATATGGCTATGGGGGTGAAGGAGACTGGAAAACATCGGCAATGGTACATATTATGAAACTAATGGCAAGCGGCATGAAAGGTGGAAATACTTTCATGGAAGATTATACCTATCATTTCAAGCCAAACAATACTTTGGTGTTGGGGTCTCACATGCTTGAAATCTGCCCATCAATTGCAGCAGGTAAAGTAAAATGTGAGGTGCATCCTTTAGGAATTGGCGGTAAAGAAGACCCCGTTCGGCTAGTTTTTAATGCAGCCGCTGGGCCAGCTTTGAACGTGTCGTTGGTTGATTTAGGAAACCGTTTCCGCCTGATTGTCAATGAAGTTGAAGCCGTAGAAGTAACAGAGTCTTTTCAGAAATTACCCACTGCCCGTGCTTTATGGAAACCACAGCCAGACATGAAAATTGGTCTTGAAGCTTGGATTCTGGCAGGAGGGGCGCATCATACCGTATATAGCCAGAACCTTACCACAGAGTATATCGAAGATTTGGCCGATATGCTTAATACCGAGTTGGTAGTAATTGATACAACCACAACTATCAGAAGCTTAAAGAATGAACTTAAAATAAACGAAGTATTCTACTCATGAGCGCATATAAATCATTAAAAGAAGAATGCTACGAAGCTAATATGATGCTTCCAAAGCTAAATTTGGTTTTGTTCACTTTTGGTAATGTAAGTGCCATCGACAGGGCAAACGCTGTTTTTGCTATAAAACCCAGTGGTGTGCCTTACGAGTCGCTAAAAGCCGATGATATTGTGATAGTAGACTATAACGCCAGACTTGTCGAAGGAAAACTTCGCCCTTCGTCAGATACCAAAACACACGCCCAACTTTATAAAAACTGGGAAAAGATTGGCGGCATTACCCACACCCATAGTACCTATGCGGTAGCATGGGCGCAAGCGGGGTTAGACATTCCGATTTTTGGCACTACTCATGCCGACCATACGCATCGGGATATTCCGTGTGCGCCCGTCTTGACCGACGAAATGATTCAGGGAGATTATGAGTTTGAAACGGGCAATCAGATATTCGATGTATTTAAGGCCAAAGGTTTATCGCCTCAGGAAGTAGAAATGGTTTTATTACAAAATCATGGACCATTTACGTGGGGTAAAAATGCTGAAAAATCGGTTTATAATGCCGCCGTTCTGGAAGAAGTAGCCCGAATGGCCCTACTTACTTTGCAAATAAACCCCAATACCCCCAGAATAAAAGATACCTTACGCATGAAACACTATGAGCGTAAACATGGTAAAAATGCTTACTATGGGCAAGGGTATTGAACTGATATATTCTTTACTTTAAACTTTAAACTCATGAAATTCTTTATTGATACAGCTAATTTATCTGAAATTCAGGAAGCCACCGATTTAGGCGTGCTTGATGGTGTAACTACAAATCCTTCACTGATGGCAAAGGAGGGCATTTCAGGCCATGAAAATATCCTGAATCACTACCGCACTATTTGTGAAATTGTAGATGGCCCTATATCAGCAGAAGTAATTTCGACTGATTATGAAGGAATCATCAAGGAAGGGGAGGAACTGGCCGAAATACACCCTAATATTGTTGTGAAAGTTCCTATGATAAAAGACGGAATAAAGGCTATTAAATATTTCAGCGAAAAAGGTATTCGTACCAATTGCACCCTAGTGTTTTCGGCAGGTCAGGCACTATTGGCAGCAAAAGCCGGAGCTACTTATGTTTCGCCTTTTATCGGAAGGCTCGATGATATTTCTGTTGATGGTTTAGAACTAATTCAGCAAATCCGACTTATATTTGACAATTACGGTTATGAAACCGAAATATTAGCTGCTTCTGTTCGTCATCCTATGCACATTATTAAATGTGCTGAAATTGGCTCTGATGTCATGACCGGCCCTTTGAGTGCTATTACCGCTTTGTTAAAGCACCCCTTAACCGACATAGGTTTAGAGAAGTTTTTGGCCGACTACAAAAAAGTAAATGGCTAATATTCTACGCCTGTTTGCTTAACTTATTCAACCTTAATACATCTAACTAAATGACACTCGGACTCGAAACCCTCGATTATTTCATCTTTCTGGTTTATTTTATTATTGTTTCATCTTACGGGTACTGGATTTATAAAAACAAAGGCAAGCAATCGGCCGATAGTAAAGATTTTTTTCTTGCAGAAGGCTCACTTACATGGTGGGCAATAGGGGCGTCTATTATCGCCTCGAATATTTCGGCTGAACAGTTTATCGGAATGAGCGGGCAGGCATTTCAGTTAGGTATAGCCATTTCGGTTTATGAGCTTTTGGGTGGGGTTTCTTTATTGATTGTGGCGGTTTATTTCCTGCCTATGTACCTCAATAACAAGATTTTTACAATGCCGCAATTTCTGGCTAAACGCTATGACGGACGCTTGTCGACAATTATGGCGGTTTTCTGGCTTTTTCTATACATCTTCGTCAATCTTACCTCTATTATCTATCTTGGGGGGCTTAGTTTAGAAAAAATGACAGGTTTTAGTTTTATGACTTGCGCTATTTTCCTGACCACATTTGCGGTAATTATTACTTTAGGCGGAATGAAAGTCATTGGTTATACAGATGTTATTCAGGTAGTTTGCTTGATTTTCGGCGGCTTGGCAACCACTTATCTGGCACTCGAACTACTTTCGAATAAAGTAGGAACGGGGTCTGGTGTGTTTGAAGGCATAAACCTTATTGCACAAAAAGCCGAGGGGCATCTGCACATGATTTTCAAGCCCAACCAGTATCAGGTGCATGATGGAAAAGGAGGATTCATTGATGCGTATCGTCAGGTGCCGGGTATTATGATGTTTATTATTGGTGGGCAGTGGGTAAATAACCTGAACTATTTTGGCTGTAACCAATACATTACACAGCGCGCTTTAGGTGCTGATATTTCGACGGCACGGAATGGTGTTTTATTTGCGGCTTTCATGAAAATGTTAATGCCATTTATTGTGGTTCTTCCGGGTTTGGCTGCCTATGTAATTTTTCAGGAAAACGCCGATGCTTCAATTGTAAACGGAATCACACAAAACGGAATCGTAAAACCTGATAATGCCTATCCGGTGTTGTTAAACTTGTTACCTGTGGGTTTAAAAGGGCTGGCTTTTGCTGCGCTTACGGCAGCCATTGTTGCCTCATTGGCTGGTAAAGCCAATAGTATTTCGACAATATATGTGTTAGATATCCATAAAAAATTCTTCAATAAGAATCTATCTGAAAAACAAACCGTCTGGACAGGCCGCGTAGTTATTATCATTGCTTTTATTATTGCCTTGATTGTAAGCCCGCTGCTGGCAAATTTCGGTCAGGCATTTGAGTATATTCAAGTATATACTGGCTATGTTTCGCCGGGTATTCTAAGTATATTTGTGCTTGGTTTCTTCTGGAAAAAAGCAACAGCGAACGGAGCATTAACTGCCGCCGTACTAAGTATTGTGTTATCGGCCATTATTGAGAGGCTGTATCCTGAATTTCCGTTCATGAATCGTATGGGTGTTGTGTTCTGGATTTGTTCCTTAGCTCATATTGTAGTGAGTTTAATTTCAGGAAAAGGCAAAATTCAGGAAAATGCCTTTGAGGTTAAAAAAGAGTGGTTTAAAGTTGAAACACCTTTTGCTATTGGAGCATTGGTAGTATTAGCTATATTTACAATTATTTATACAATTTTCTGGTAAAATCTATTCAAACTACAATTATGAACTTAAAAACCCTCGGTGTAATTCTTTGTGGTGTAGCCATAATGCAGAGTTGTACCTCAAAAAACTCAGACAGTACGCAGGCATCCGACTCTTTAAAAGTAAATAAAATCGAAAAAGTGGCTTTCGGAAAGCTACCTGATGGTACAGTTGCCGACCTTTATACCTTGCATAATGCTAATGGTATGGAGGTGAAAATTACCAACTACGGTGGTACTATTACAAGCCTGACTGCCCCTAATAAAAATGGTAAATACGAAAACGTAACGCTGGCTTGTGATTCGCTCAGTGGGTACCTGAAAGGCGTGCCTTACTTTGGAGCTTTGGTTGGGCGATATGGCAACCGTATTGCTAAAGGTAAATTTACTTTAGACGGGAAAGAGTATAGTCTGGCACAGAATAACGGAGTAAATGCGTTGCATGGAGGTAAAAAAGGATTTGATAAAGTACTCTGGACAGCCACACCCATAGATGGAGAAGAACCACAGCTAAAACTTAATTATACGTCGGCCGATGGGGAAGAAGGATACCCCGGTAAGTTGGAAGTAGAAGTAGTTTATACGCTTCAAAAAGATAATTCTTTAAAAATTGATTATAAAGCAACTACCGATAAAGCTACTGTGGTGAATCTGACGAATCATACATATTTTAACCTGACAGGTGATGCAAATAAAGAGATTCTGGACCATGAACTTACTTTACAGGCCGATAAATTTGTGCCAGTTAATGAAACGCTGATTCCGACCGGAGAGTTAAAAGCGGTTGCAGGTACACCATTCGATTTTACTACGACACATAAAATCGGAGAAAGAATCAATGATACTAAAGATATTCAGATTAAATATGGTAAAGGTTATGACCATTGTTGGGTATTTACCGATTCGGGCAATCAACTTAAAAATGTAGCTTCTGTATATGAAGCAACTTCGGGTCGTTTGATGGAGGTATTAACAACCGAACCAGCTATTCAATTTTATACAGGAAACTTTCTGGATGGTTCTGTGATAGGAAAAGGAGGCATTCCGGCCAAGTTCCGCACGGGTTTTTGTTTAGAAACAGAGCATTATCCTGATTCGCCGAATCAGCCAAAATTCCCGACTACGGTTCTCAAACCTGGTGAAACCTACCAGACTACTACGGTTTATAAGTTTTCATCAAAATAAAAAAATAAAAACCCTTATAAAGCATAAGGGTTTTATTTTTTGCTCTATTCTATTCCTTTACTCTTGTTAATTTCATTTCACCTCTTTCGTTTTTAATAATAATTTCATTGTCATTAACTAATTCGCCTGTGCTGTTGATAGTCATGTCATTAAACGAAATGCTATAAGAAAACTTTTTCCCATCAACCTTTCCGTTCTCAATTTTGGTTTCGCCAAACTGTGTTTTCCAGATTCCTTTCAGTTCATTACCTTCTACCTTGAAGGTGTAATTTATTTCAAAGGTTCCATTAGGGGTCTCGCGGGAACCTTTCCAATTGCCATCAATCGGATTTTGGGCAAAAGCGGTAAATGTGCCTAAAAGCAACAATAACATTAAAAACTGTTTCATAACGAATAAATTTTGATTGAATAATTAAGTAAATATGAATTAAAGGTTGAGCGTTTGTTTTGAACGCCTTGAGATGAGTCTTAACTCCTTTGAGCGAAAAACACAAATGTACATTATTGTTCAGGCTCACTGTTTTAACCCGATTACTTTAAAATAGGCGGGTTTGGGTTGGTTGTTTCTGTCAAATAGCAACGGATAATTGGTTCTGCCGCGAATCGGCCAGTTGTTTAGCCAACTATCAGCATCGGTGACTCCCCAGAAAGTTACCCTTGAGACCTTATCTTTATGTTTCAGTAGCAACTTGAATAATGCTTCGTAGTCATTGGCTAGTTGTTGCTGAACTGTATCAGGTAAACCGTTCGTATATGGGTTTGACTCACTTGTATTGGCTAATCGTTGATTAACATCAGCCCCTTGAAAGTTTCGTGGAAGTACTTCAATATCCAATTCGGTTATCATTACTTTTACCCCTAATGCCGAATACTGAAGAATGCTCTCTTCAATATCTTTCAGCGGAACTTTACCAAGATGCCAATGCCCTTGTATACCTACGCCGTCAATCCGAACACCTGCATTTTTAATTTTTTTAACAAGATTAATACACCCTGCTCGTTTGGCTGGTTGCTCGTTGTTGTAGTCATTATAATATAATTCAGTGTTTGGAGTAGCTTCTTGCGCCAGACGAAAAGCCTCGGTTATGTAGTCTTCGCCTAGTTTTTGAAGAAACACTGAGTTTCTTAGGGTTCCGTCTTCGTTAAGTGCTTCATTGACTACATCCCAAGAAAAAACTTGCCCTTTGTAGTGCCCGGCAACGGTTTTAATATGGTCGGTAAAGAAAGTTCTGATTGAATCTTTACTCTGAATCTGCCGGATAAAGGCTGGTAACTGGCTATGCCAGATGAGCGTGTGTCCATTTATTTTAATATGATGCTTGTTGCCATACTCTACCAGTTTATCACCCATTCTGAAATCGTAAGTATCCCATTTAGGGTGTAATAGTGCCGATTTCATTACATTTTCTGGAGTAGCCACATTAAAGTTTTGTATGATGAGTTCGTTCACAGCCGGATTCCGTTCTTCAATCTGCCATGAATTAAGTGCTGTGCCGATGGCAAAATCATTTTTGAAGGCTTCTTTCAACGACAGTGCCTCACTATCTTGACCTTGATAAGTAAAGTTTGAGAATAATAATACTCCCCAGCCAAGAAGAATAAATGTCTTTATTTTCATGTAATAATCGTGATTTTAAGATTAACTATACATTTGCTATTTGTTTAGAATGGAATCTAACGTCTATAATTTACAGACGTTAGATTAATTTGCGAAACAAAACTATAATTATCAAGTAATTCTGGCTTTTTATTCTACGGTATTGATTAAAGTGCCTATTGGGTCAATCGTAATGTGTATGGTATCACCTTTTATTAACGAAAAGCTATCAGGCGGCACAATGCCCGTGCCTGTCATTAAAAAACATCCATGCGGAAAGCTGCAATCAAAGGTCAGGTATCTGACAAGTTCGGCAAACTCCCTCTTCATCTGGCTCAAATGCGTTGCCTGTGAAAATACACCTACCCCTTCACGTTCAATCAAAAGCCTGATTTCGGTTTCTTTGGCAATAGGTTGGGGTAGTACCAATATACAAGGGCCAATGGCCGCACTTTTATCGTACGATTTAGCCTGTGGCAGATACAACGGGTTTTCTCCTTCAATATCTCTCGAACTCATATCGTTGCCGATGGTATAGCCTGCAATGTCACCTTTCGAGTTCACGAAGAGTGTTAGTTCAGGTTCTGGTACATTCCATTTTGAATCTCGTCTGATTTTTACACCTTGTGTATGCCCCACAGTGCGTGCAGCAGTTGCTTTAAAGAATATTTCGGGGCGGTCTGCGGCATAAACCCTGTCATAAAAATCTCCGCCACCAGCATCTTTTGATTCTTCCATTCGGGCATTCTTGCTACGGAGATACGTTACGCCCGATGCCCACACTTCCTGTGAAACAATAGGGGGTAACAGTATCTCGTCTAAGCTAAAATCTTTTTGGGCTACTTTGTGTGTAACAGTGTCATGAAGAAACTGATACAGATTAGGTTGGTTAATCAGCGAATCAAAGCTCAGGTCATCGTAAGCATAAAAACTGCTATTGTGTTCAAGGTAAGGGCCAAGTGTTGTATTATAAATTTTCATTATTGGATAACAAGCGTATAAATTGGAATAATTAAAGTGTTTTGAAGGATATAATACCCAGAAAAAAGGATGTCATAGTTATTATATCCTTCAAGGTTTGAGTGGTTTTATTCAAAGAAAGGTACACCGGGTGCGGCATATTTTTTCATTCCTTCTTCGTTGATTTCTACGCCGATTCCGGGTTCGTCACGTACACGGATGAAGCCATTTTTTTCAACCATATCTCCTTTAAAGGTAACTATCTCTTTAAACATCGGGTCTTTATGGAAATATATCTGCCATTCCATAATCATAAAGTTAGGTACAGAAGCACACACGTGTGCACACGCCATTGCTCCCAGATACGACGCCACCATGTGCGGTGCAAACGGTACGTAGTACAGGTTTGCCAGATTGGCAATCCGCTGTCCTTCTCCAAGGCCACCACATTTTTGTAAATCGGGCATAATAATATCTACGGCCCCGCTCTCAAGCAAGGGCCTGAACCCATAAGCAAGGTAATGATTTTCGCCAGCGCAAATAGGTGTTGAAGTAGAAGCCGCTATTTTTTTGTAGGCATCGGTATTTTCGGCCGGAATGGGTTCTTCAAGCCACATTAAACCGAGGGGTTCTAGCATTTTTGCAGCTCTTTCACCAGTAGTTGCATCATATCGGCCGTGCATATCGGCACATATATCAATTTTAGGACCTACTTCTTTTCTGGCAGCCGCCATTTGGTCGTACATACGTTGTAGTTCGGCAGGGCTGGCTGTCCAGTTGAAACGGTCATATTTGTTAGGGTCATTGCCTTGATCTAAGTCAAATTTAACAGCCGTAAAGCCCATATCTACGGCTTCGCGGGCAGCTTTTGCAAAGTCTTCGGGTTTAGGTAACTGATTCTGATAAAGGGCGGTATCCATGTAAACCCGTATGGTATCTCTGAATTTTCCACCTAAAAGCTGGTAAACGGGTACGCCCAGTGCTTTACCTGCAATGTCCCATAGGGCTGTTTCGATGGCCGTCAGTACAGCCACAAACATTCCTGACTGCGCACCTTCAAAAAAACCTGATTTCCTGATAGACTCAAATAACCGATGTACGTTCAAAGGATTTTGTCCTTGAATTCTGCGGCCCATTGATTTAACAAGATGATAAGTGCCAGGCGTGGCATCAACTCCTTCGCCATGCCCTATAATGCCCTGATTAGTATAGATTTTAACAAATAAGCTATGCCCACCGCGGATGTATCCGGCCTTGATGTCGGTTATTTTTAAATCAGAAGGGGCCGAACTTTTAGGGGCTTTGTCAACGGCATTGATATATTCATTGCCAAATGTTGAAAATGAGGTGGCAGCCAAAGCAGAACTTACGGCTGCTTTCTGGAAAAAATTTCTTCTGTTCACTTAATTATATAGGTTTTGGGAGGATTTACCCCCTGATTGAATAAAATAAAATTGTGTTGTATTAATGCCTACCAAGTTCTTTGCTTTAAGATTTCCTGAATCTGTGCAGGGTCAACGGGTAGGTTGTTGATATGCTCGCGGAGCCATTGCGAAAAATCTTTTTCAATTTCGTCTGACCATCGGGTATCAATCTGCCCCGGCGTATACTTTTGTTCACGTAACCTCTGGTGGCCAAACATATCGCGCAGTCTCACTACTTCAGATACTTTTACTACTTCCTCGGCCAGATGCGGAGGAATAAATATGACACCGCCGTCTCTGCCCAGAACAATATCACCGGGCATCACAGTGGCTGCACCAATGCGGGTAGGTTGATTAATGCCCACCAATGTAGTATTTAAAGCCCTTTTGGGTTCATTTAAATGATGCGATGGATGATAACTTTTGTAAAAAGAGGTAAATCCGCCTATTTCTTTCAGACCGCTTAAATCTCTGACAGCCCCGTTATAAACAATTCCGTTACCTGTTTTGGCATAAATTGAATTACCGAGGTTGTCGCCAATTGTTGGGCCATCTTCATAGGCATTAAACTGGTCAACTACATATACATCGCCTTTAATGAGTAAATCAATAGGCCACGCATTCTGAGATTTGATACGCCCGTCTTTCTCATGGCCTTTATCGTCGATGGCGGTCTGGATATCTGGCCTTCCGGGTGTAAAAATGGCTGTAACAGCCCTACCAACCAGAACAGAATCAGGGTTTATGGTTTGCCAGTTGCCTTCAAACTGGTATCTGTAATTATGGTTTCTTAATACAGCCCATGCCTCTTCCAATGTTACTTTTTTCATGCGTTTCAGAATGGCATCATCTACTTTGGGCCTTCCGTCTGGAAATCTTTCTCCTTTCCATTCACGGGTCAGGTGAAGCAGGTATTCTTTTGTGATTTGTTGCGCTTGGAGCATTGATAAGCTAAAAAGTAGCAAAATGCTCAGGTAAAATTTTCTCATAGGGAGTCTGATTGAATAGTTTTAAGAGGTTTTCAGAAACTAGCTATTTTTATGGCTGCTTGGCAGGTTGTTTTTTACTCCAGAAGTTTGCCAGCATTGACCCTGTAATATTCATGACTGGGCCAAAGATTGCCGGTGCTAGTCCTGCGGTGGCAATACGGCCCATTTCGTTGGCCAAAGCCGAGGCTAAGCCTGCATTTTGCATCCCTACTTCAAGAGAAACCGCTCGTGCATCGTCTTCTTTCAGTTTCAGCATTTTTGCAAATAAATAGCCAAGCGTGTAGCCAAAAATATTATGGATAATAACCACAAGTACAAGTAATAAGCCCACTGTTCGGAGGGAATTAGCGCCACTGGCTGTAACAATAAGTATAATGTATGCAATGCCTAGCATAGAAAATGCTGGCAATATATGTTTGAAGCGTGCTACTACCTTAGGTACTATTTTGTTGATAACCAATCCCAATATAATCGGTAAAAGCACCATTTGTGCCATATCCCAGAACATTGCCCAGAATTCGACTTCTATGAAACCACCACCCAGATATTTCATAAGGAAAGGGGTCATTACCGGAGCTACCAGCGTGGCAATTGTAGTAATGGTAATAGATAAAGCTACATTTGCCTTAGCCATTAATGCCATCACGTTTGAAGCAAGCCCACTCGGACTACTACCAATGAGAATAATACCTGCGGCAATTTCGGGTGGGAAACTGAAAACTTTTGACAAGCCTAGCCCCAGAAAAGGCATAATGGTAAACTGGCAAACTAAGCCTATCAATACCTTTTTAGGAGATTTAAAAATGGCTGCAAAATCTTTGACTGTCATGGTAGCCCCCATGCCTAACATAATTACCTGTAAAACAGGCTTGATAAATGTATTAAGTTTTACTCCCCCAACACTACTGAACGTATCAGGGAAATTATAGCCAAGAATTACAAGTAAAATGATACTTAAAGTATACCAATAGTCTTTTAATTTCATTCGTTTCTTTTAGAAAAGTGATAGGAAACAATTGAATTACAGGGTTAAGGCTTTGCTTAACCCTGCAAAATATTCGGGATGAGTGGTAACTATTGTTTATCCCAGAACACTCTGGTGGTAAGGTTATCTGCACCCATTCTGCTCACTGCCTTCTGATAATTTTCGTTGTTTCTTGACGACTCTTCATTCGGATAGGCAAAACGTCTGACAAATCCGCCCTGTAAATTATTGTTATATTTATTTGGGCTTAAAGCCGGAAAACCGCTCCGTCTGAAATTAGCGAACGATTCAGCACCATTTCCTAAACTTGCTATCCAGTATTGAGTATTAATCAGTTCAAGTGCTTTGGCATCCGAGAATTTTACAAGCGGGCTTGCCAGATAACTAGCTTTGGTTGATGCAGGAATACCTGATGCAGGTACATTCGGGTATAATATGTATTCGTCCATCGATGCTATAACTCCTGCCTCATAATATTCTTTGGCACTCAGGGCATTGGTTAGCCCAGCTAACCAGCCTCTTTGAGCAGCTTCTGCCAATAATAGTTTGGTCTGCGAATTGGTTACATAAAAGATTGGAGCAGTTGCACTACCAAAAACCGAATAATTTAACTGAGAATAGTTGTGTCCTGTGCCTTGAGGCCCTCGGTAATCAGGGTTTTTCAGAATGGTTGTCTGGTCATATCCGACCGGAAGACCAAATTGTTTAGCCGAAGTGGTATCAGGCGTAAGTGCTAAAACCTGATTAGGGTCGCTGTATTTGCCCGAGACATATTTCAAACGTGGGTCATTAGTCGATTTAAGCTGATTAACGAATGGCTCGGCCAAGTAATAAAAATAAGGGTTTGTTCCTCTTGGCCCTGAATTAAGAGGATTGTTATAGATAGCATTATAGACGATGTAAGGATTGTCTGCGTTTGTTTGAATCAACCCGCCTCTGAATGCCTCCTGAACTATGCTTTTGGCCTTGTTCTGGTCAATTTTAGAATATCGCATCCCGATACGTAAAAGTAAAGAATTGCCCACTTTTTTCCACTTATCTATCTGGTCGGTAGCCGAAAGTTTTCCAAAAAACAAATCTTCTTTTACTCCTCCCTTAGAAGCGTCAAGAGCAGCTGTTGCCGATTTTATTTCATTATATATATCTTCATAAATTACTTTGTCTTCATCATATTTAGGGTAGAAGATACCTTCAAGATAGGCTTTTCCGGCCTGACTGTACGGTACATCGCCGTAGGTATCTGTAAGGGTCATAAAAATGTATGATTTCCAGATACGAGCCATGTTATAAAGATTACTTTTAGAGGCGTCATTCTTACTCAGGCTTAGCACCTGTTCAAGCAATTTTACTGGGCCCGGATAACTGTTATTCCAGCGAGGAATATTAAAGTTGTTGTTGTCTTCGTTGAGGTTGAAGCCCGAGGTTGCGCCTGAATTGTAGACATTTAAAAATTGCTGAACAATTGTTTGTTCGCCCTCCCAGAAACCCGCATCGGTAGTTCTCTGGGCGTTGGTAAACAAAAGCGCGGGGTCTATCTTCGTAAGGGCATAAGGATTTGTATTCTCAATTTCAAATCCTTTATCACAAGATGCCAGAACAATCAGAAGAAAGAGTACAGATATTTTATATACTATCTTATTCATTTTTTAAAGTTTTTAGAATTTTACATTTAGATTAACTCCATAAGTGCGGGTTGTAGGCAGAGAAGTTTGTTCATAGCCAACTCTGAAGTCGCCCGATGAAGCAAATGACTCAGGGTCTAAATCATCAATATATTTTTTGATAATGAATACGTTGCGGCAAGAGGCCGAAACCGCCAGACCTTTTATGAATTTGACTTTGCTGCCAATAAACCTTGTGGCATCGTAGCTCAGGGTAATGTTTCTGAGTTTGATAAAGTCAGATTTGTATATAAAAGGGTCTGCAATCTGAGTATTTCTGTAATCAGTATAGAAGGTTTGTGGGTCAACAGCAGTCGTATTTTTTTCGCCATTTTCATATACAGCCGGAAATACTACGCCACCTTCTCTACCCACTAATGAGGCTTTTGTATGCCCTTGTCTTAGGCCATTAAGTGCAGTAGAAGATAAAACTTTACCTCCGGCTTTGTAATCAATATGTACTAAAAGGCTTAGGCTTTTATAAGTAAAAGTGTTGGTCCAACCCCCTGTGAATTTAGGGAGCGCACTGCCAAATAGCACATCGGGGCCATCATTCTGCACTAACCTACCACTAGAGTTTACTATGATTTCGCCTTTGCTGTTTCTTTTGTATGTTTTGGCAGCCAATTGGTTTAATGGTTGCCCTACTTCATATACCAGACTTCCGATAAACTCATTGCCACCGAATGAGGTTACAATAAGCCTGTTAGTATTAGGTGCCAGAGCTAGTACTTTTGTATTATTGATAGCGGTATTAAAGGAGCTTCTCCAAGTAAAGTTTGATGTCTGAACGGGGGTAACATCCAACATAAACTCCATGCCTCTGTTTTGCAACGAACCAAGGTTTAGAGGGGTGCCGTCGTACCCTGAGGTGTTAGATACAACAACGGTTAGTATCTGGTCTCTTGTTTGTTTGTCATAATAAGAGACATCAAGATTTACACGACCTTTAAACATCTTCAACTCCATTCCAATCTCTTTTTCTCTTACACTGAAAGGGCGCAGAAGAGGATTCGGGCTATTAGTATTATTAATAGTACCTAGAGGGTTACCATTGAAAGAATTTTGTAAAATTCCGTAAGTAAGTAATCCGCTAAAGGCATTAATACCATTGGCACTACCAACATCGGCATAAGAAGCCCGTAACTTACCGTAATTTAGCCACGGAATATCTCTGATGAGTTCTGAGAAAATGAAACTACCACTTACCGACGGGTAAAATGAGCTATTGTTTTGAGGGTTCAGTACCGAGAACCAGTCATTGCGGCCTGTTACATTCAGATAAATCATATCTTTATAACCCAGTTCGGCAAATCCATATAATGAATTTACTCTTTCGTTATACACACCATAAGTCTGAGCTTTGGTAATACCGTTTTCGATAGAGTAGAGGTCTCTTACAGTAAAATCAGTCACACTCTGGTCGAACGTACGGTTACGGTTTGTATAAATATTCCCACCCAGACTCAGGTCTGCTGAAAAATCGCCAAATTCTTTATTAGCTGCCAGCAAAAAGTCCATGTTCATTTGGCGGCCAGTACTTGTATTAACTCCGTAAGTACCATTGTATCCTGTTCCGGCCTGATTCAAGGGGGTAGAAGTTCCAACGCCTGTGGGTAGGTTTTGTTCAAGGAAAGAAACACCATAGTCCATATTTACACGGCCTTGCAAGTATAGCCATTTAAAGATGTCATACTTAACTGTTGCAGTACTCAGAAAACGGTCTCGTTTATTTTTTATAAACTGCCGTGGCATAATATAATAGGGGTTGATGAGGGTTGTCTGAAAACCTGAAGTTTGTCTTTCAGTACCATTATCGGCCACCGCTTTTTCTTTCAGCACATCAAGTCCTATTGAGTTAGATAACCTGTACAGAAAATTGGGCGAGCCAACGCCCTGAACACCTACTTGCGGAGGATTATTATTTATTTCGTTTGTATAATTGACATTGAATGTCATGGTTAGTTTTTTTCCGATGCTTTGATTAATACCCACATTGAAAATTTTCTTGTGATAATCGTTATTAGGCGAAATACCTAAAGCATCCTGATTAGAATACGAAGCTCTGAAACTACCTGTACCGTTGCCTCCCGAAAGCGCAATAGTATTAGTAAAGGCACTACCTGATCTGTAAAAGTTTTTTATCCGGTTTTTTTGTGGAAGGTAGGGCCTTGCCACGCCGTCGAACTGAATTGTGGGTTGCCCGTCGTATTTGGCACCCCAGCCAAACTGGCCTGTTGTAACGGCCTGCCCTTGCGTTGTTGGGCGAACACCGGCTTGGCCTTGTCCGTATTCATATTGGAAGTCGGTAAAGTCAAGCACTTCATCTGAAGCATAATTGGAAGAGTACTCCACACCAATACCTGAATTTTTATTGCCGCTTTTGGTAGTAATAATAATAGCACCATTGGCTGCTCTTGAACCATAGATGGCCGCTGCCGTAGCTCCTTTCAGTACTGTCATACTTTCGACATCGTCGGGGTTAAACTGCTGCATATTATCGCCAAAATCCATCATGGCAGTTGACGTGCCAAAGCCATTAGCCCCGCGTGCGCCTTGGTCCATCGGAAGCCCATTAATAACAATCAATGGTGAGTTATTGGCACCCGCAAAAGCCGACTGGCCCCTCAAACGAATTTTTGTACTTGAGCCAGCACCTGCCGAGGGCGGGGTAATATCTAAGCCAGCAATCTTGCCTTCAAGAGAGGTCATTACGTTGATGGTTCTGTTCTGTTGAATTTCACTTACTTTAACAGTCTCAGCTGCATAACCTAACTTTTTTGATTCCTTTTTTATACCCAATGCTGTTACTACTACTTCTTCTAATGCTTGGGTATCTTCCAGTAGTGTTACATCAATCGTTGAGCTATTACCAACCTTGATTTCTTGTGCTATATACCCAATGAAACTAAAAACCAGTGTCTCTCCCGCAGAGGCATCAATTTTATAATTTCCGTTTACATCAGTGGTAGTACCCCGTTGGGTTCCTTTCACTGTAATACCCACGCCGGGCATAGATTCTTTGTTGGTTCCGCCTATTACATGCCCGCTCACTGACCTGACTTGTGCCAGTATTGACAGCGGACTCAGAAATAGTAGTATGACTAGTAGTTTCTGCTTAAAAGAGGTGTTTTTTAATAGGTAATTCTGCATCATGATGTATAGAGTTTATTTGAATAATACAATTTTATGTAATTGAAATGCTAAAAATTTCTGCTGATAGAAGAAATAATATTACCGAAACTATACGCTGTATTTTGATTTCCAAATAAAAAGTGTCAACTTGACACCAACTATTAAACAAGAACTATCAGAAACGTTTGTGATAAGCGATTTTAGGCTGTTTTTAGTCGATAAATCTTTAAAAAAGAGACTTTTTCAAGAAAAATCATTCCTGAAAGGGTTTTTCTAACCAATTTGATTATTGACAGGTAATCTTTAAAAAGTACAATATTAGCTATGCAGAAATGTGTCAAGTGTAACTCGGTAGATGGGGTGATAAAGTCGGGTTTTTTAAGAGGTAAGCAACGATTTTATTGTAAGCTGTGCCATTTTAATTTTATTCTGGAAAACGACGATGCCAAACCCACTCAAAAGGCTACCCAAACTACTATTGTAGATTTGGCGAAACATCTCGGTATTGCTCCTTCTACTGTTTCAAGGGCATTAAATGGTAAATCAGATATAAGCCCTTTTACCAGAAAAGCAGTGGTACAGGCAGCTATTGATTTAGATTACAGACCTAATTTATTAGCTCAAAGCCTTAACAAAGGCAAGACCAATACCATAGGAGTGGTAATTCCGAATGTAGAATTGCCTTTTTTTGCCACCGCCTTAGCCAGAATGCAACAGATTGCAGTTGATACAGGGTATAGAATTATGGTTTGCCATTCGAGTGAGTCTCAGGCTATTGAAATTTTAAATACAGAAACACTCATTTCATGCCGTGTTGATGGCTTGTTAATTAGTCATTCAAAAGAGACAACCTCTTTCGACCATATCAGATATGTACTGGCTAAGGATGTACCGATAGTACACTTCGACAGAGTTTGCAATGAACTGGATACGCCAAAGGTAATACATGAAGATTTTAAAGGGAGTTTCGACTTGGTTGAACATTTGATTTTACAGGGTTGTCGGAAAATTGGTATCATGCTTGGGCCTGAAAAGTTTTATATTTCACAGATTCGGCTGGAAGGCTATAAGGCTGCATTGAACAAACATGGAATCAAGGTGAATGAGCAGTATATTGTTTACTCCGAAATGAACAAAAATGATGGTATTAGAGTATTTGAGTATTTTATTAATTTACCAGAACCACCAGATGGTGTTTTTGCTATGCTCTCACGTAATGCCATAGAAATGATGGTTGAAGCCAAGAAAAGACAAATTAAAATTCCTGATGAAATGGCTTTTGTTGGCTTCGGAGATGATACCCTCTGTGAGCTTTTTGAACCCTCCTTGACTGTGTTTCATCATTTTCCGACTAAAGTGGGCGAGGCTGCTATTAACCTTCTCATTGAAAATATTGACAAAAAAAATATGCTTCCATCTTGTACGAAATCTATTCCTGGAGAATTAATTGTCAGAAATTCATCACTCAGAGTACTTAAATAAACAAACTGGAAAACCGTTTATTGGGCAGTTTAAAACAATGTCTTGTTTAGCCCCTAATTTGTCGTTTTTAAACTCCTTTGTGCTGTCATATATGATGTAACTTTGTGCTGTTTCCAATGAAACACTAAAAAAGCAATATTCTATATTATCAATGAAGGTACCTGACCAAACACAAAAAGCTAAGGCTATCCCCACAATTGAATTTATTAGCCTAATGGCTTGTATTATGCTGCTAACAGCACTGGCCATTGATATTATGTTACCAGCCTTTACTGCCATCAGGCAACAATTTGGATTGGGTAAAGAATCGACAGAAACTGCCAGACTGGTAACTTTTTTCTTTCTTGGTCAGTTAGGGCAGCTTGCTTTTGGCCCTATGGCCGACCGATACGGCAGGCTGTTGGTTTTAAGGCTAGGCTTTTTGCTCTACATTAGTGCTTGTATTACTACCGTACTGGTTACCAATTTTTCGGCTTTACTGATAGCCCGTTTTGTTACGGGGCTAGGTTCATCAGCTATGTTTGTGAGTGCCATTGCCTGTGTACGAGACAGGTTCAAAGGAGATGCTATGGCTAAAACTATGTCGCTCATTATGACAATCTTTCTGATTGTGCCAGTAGTAGCCCCATTGTTAGGAGCTATGATTCTCAGATTTACGAGTTGGCAAATAGTTTTTCTGACACCACCGTCTTTCGCCCTGATTTTCTTTCTATGGTCATTAAGGCTACCCGAATCTATGCCTGACAATACCGATGTTGTATCGGGGGGAGCATCGCTTATAAAAGCTGTCAGAGAAGTATTCAGCAATAGTACATTTGTTCGTTATTCAGCCATGACCACCATTCTGTTTGGTGCTTTTAGTTCTTATGTTGGGAGTTCAGAGCGTATCATCGGAACAATTTACCAGCAGCCACAACTTTTCGTATTTATTTTTGGTGCTATTGGTGCTTCAATGGCTTTGTTTACTTTTCTGAATGCCAGAATTGTGGCGCGTTTGGGCGCACATCAAACACTGCGTATATTACTTGGCTGTTACTTTGCTATGGCAGGTTTGTTATTTATGATGGTATTTTTCTGGCAAGAAAAACCAAATATATTTGTCCTTTTTAGCTTGATAGGATTATTGCAGAGCATTAATCTGGCTATTGAGCCTAATAGCAGTGCATTAGCTCTTGAGTCAATGGGCGAGCGGGCAGGTACGGCAGCATCTATTTACGGAACGTCTTATCTGGTAGTTGGGGCCTCAGTAGGCTCTTTAATTGACAGCCTGTTGGTAGATTCGGTAAAGCCTTTGGCAATTGCTTATGTAGTAGGAGGGGGGCTGGCTTTTATGTTGGGTTTCTTAAGAAAAAAATAGTTTTATTAATAAATAAAAGCCTGATAGGCATCTGTTTGTATTAACCCAAAACAGATGCCTATCAGCTAATGATTATCTAATTTTTTTGGAATTCTTTAAAACTGGTTATCAGAACTCTTATTTTCCTGTCAGGCATTTCTGCTATTTCTAACAAGAAAGTAGTATTACCCTCTTTTCCTTCAAGGGTTATGGTTACATGAAGGTTTTGCCCACCATCTTCAAAAATTGCTTTAATAACTGTTTTTCCTTCCTTGTAAGCAGCAGGCCAATTGCAAGTAGTAGATTCTATTTTTCCTACCATGGTTCTATCTCCGCTACCGGGTGTAATAGTTACTTCCGACTTCTTTATTTCAATATTACTTTCTTCATCGACTGTTCTTTGGAGATTCCCTGAGCCATCAAGATACTCAGTTTTTGAAGATATAAGCGTCAGTTCTTTATCGCATTGTGCGTAAGAAAAGGTTACACCAAAAGTAAATAACGAAAGTAACATAAACTTTTTCATAATATTTTGTATAGTATAAAAGTAAAACATAAACAAATATATTTATATACAAGCTACTATGCAAAACAATGTAGCTTGTATAGTAGATAATTATGATAAGCGGTTATAAATATGGATAAGCGTAATAAATAAATGATAAGAAAAAGCATAAACCTAGGCATATAAGAGTAGCATCTTACTCTTATATGCCTAAATCATAAAAGTAGAAATATCAAACAAAAGCCTAGTTAAGCGGAGTATAAATATTAAAGGTAGCACCTTTGCCAGTTTCGCCATTAGCTATGATAAAGCCATTGTGGTTCTGAATAATTTTCTTGCAAATTGCCAAGCCGATGCCAGTACCAGAATATTCATTTTTGTTATGAAGCCGCTGAAAAAGCTCAAAGATTCTCTGGGCATATTGCTGCTCAAAACCTATACCGTTATCGCTGATACTCAACAAATGATAATTAGTACCTGTACTGCCGCCATGGTTGGCCAGTTGTTTTCCGCTAATAACACGCGAGGTGATTTTTATTTCTGGAGGAGTATCTTGCTTGCTGTATTTAATAGCATTACTGATGATGTTTTCGAGTAATTGCTGAAACTAGAATGGAATTACATTCAGTTCAGGGAGTTTTTGAGCAACAATACTAACCTGATTTTCTTCAATACTATCTTTCAGAATATTTTTGGTTTCTTCGAGTAAAAGATTCAGGTCAGTTTTTTCGAATACTTTATCAGCCGAAGTAGCCCGCGAAAAAGCAAGTAAATCGTTTAGAAGTTTTTGCATTTGCGAAGCCGAGCTAATAACCCGTGGTAAAAACTCTTTGGCTGTTGGAGATAAAACTTCAAAATCTTTCTCAAAAATCCGGTTACTGAATAGTTTAATTTTACGAAGTGGCTCTTGCAGGTCGTGGCTGGCAATATAATTAAATGAGGTTAGTTCCTCATTGCTTCGTTGTAACTCGAGGTTCTTTTGTGCCAATTGCTGATTTATATGGAATTGCTCAGTAACATCTTGGCAGGTTCCCAGTAATTTGTAAGGCTGATTTTGTTCGTTTACCAGTACTTCTCCCTTGCCCTGTAATACTCTTATTGTACCGTTGTCCCATACGATACGGATGGTATAATCTTCGGCTATATGTGTAACCAATGCTCGCTGAATTTCTTCCAGCCTTTTGTCACGGTCGTCAGGATGCACCAGCGATAAAAACCTATCAAAAACAATTTCTTCTGATTGAGGTTCTAGGCCATATATCCGATACATTTCATCGCTCCAGCTAATTTTATTGGTCATAATGTTCCAACTCCAGTTGCCTATATGTGTTAATGCTTGCGCTTGCTTATGCAATTCAATGGTATGTTCCAGTTGTTTAAGAATAGCATGGCGTTCGCTTACGTCCATTACAGTCCCTCGCATTTTAAGAGGCTTGTTATTCTGAAAAGTAACAACTCCTCTCGACCATACTACCTTTTCTTTACTTTTCTGAAACCTGTATTCGCATTCATATTTGCCGCTCCCCGTAATAGCCTTATTAATGGCTTCGGTTAACTTGCTTTGGTCGGCGGGGTGTACAAACTGTAAGAAAGAAATGAAGTCGGTACTTTGTTCCAGTTCAAAGATTTTTTTCAGTTGGTCCGAATAAACAGAGCCTCCGCCTTGTAAATCCCATTCAAAACTGCCCAAGCCGGCTATTTCCTGCGCTTCTGATAATTGCTGTTCTTTTAACTGAAGTTTTTGTGCGGCTTCTTTTTCCTGATCTATTTCAAAGGTGATACCTATAATTTGTGAAGGCAAACCCTGATGGTTTCTTTTAAAAACCGTTTCATAAACCCTGTGCCAATGGTAGGTGCCCTTTTTATCTTTTATCCGATACTCAATGGTACGTACTTCACCATCCTGCGCTGTTGAAAAACTATGCAAAAAATCTTGCCGCTGGGGCAGGTCATCAGGGTGTAATAATGTTTCTTTAGGTGATTCTTTAAGTTCGTCTCTGCTATACCCTAGCAGGGTTTCGTTTTTATCGTTAGAGTAAATCTCTTTGTTTTCAGCCAAATCGTATACATAAATAAAGCCGGGTAAGGTATTATTTATTTTTTCGATGAAGTATAAATGCTCATTTATTTTCTGTTGTTTAATATTAAACAAGGTTTTGTAGCATTTTTCTTCGAGGGTCAGAATAAACCTGTCAACCTCTTCCATTATGTTGGCATAAACCTCAAAATCAGTAGTATAATTGCCTAAAAGCTGGCGAAAGGTTCTTTTTCTGGCAAAATTTACCGTTGAAATATCCCGAGCTACTATGTCATCGTTCTGGATTTGTGGCAACTGGTTTTCTACCCATCTTTTCAACGATAAGTCGATGAATTCTTCTACACGGTTAGCAGCAAAAAAACTCAGAAATTCCTGTGTGCCTTGAACAGACATCTGCACCAACTCTTCGTCAGGAATATCTTTGAAGAACCTTAATAAAGGTACATCAATTTCTTTTGAAGTGCTTAGCATTAACCGGATGAAATCTTCTAGTTTATTATCAAGAAGATATTGCGCATAAGCAGGTAAATAGTTAAAATTTAACACATTAACTGTTACTTCCATATTTACAGAAGGTATATCGTTTGAGACAAACTTTATAAGATACTGAAAAGCCTTAGTACTTTAAAACAAATTTCTCTTTTTCGGGCTGAGGTTTATATTCCTCACATTTTAATGAAAAAACTTTTTTCAGAATAATTTTTAGCTTCAGGTATGAGTCAGGCTTGGATATGTACAGATTTGCACCTGCCTTAAAGGTGGAATTAATCTGGTCAATGTTTGAGCTTGTAGAATAAATAACTACTGGTATATTTTTATAACGCCAGTTGTTTTTTATTTCGGACAGGCACTCTTGTCCGTTTTTGAAGGGCATGTTCAGGTCAAGAAAGATAGCATCAGGTAAATTGTGGGCAAGCATACTCATTAGTTCAATTCCGTCTTTAGCAGTATTCAGTGTAACTGAACTAACTGTTTCAGACATGGCCTCTCTGAAAAAAATCTGGTCATCTTCGTCATCGTCGGCAAGAATAATATGATAATTTTGCTTCGTCATGTAGTTAGTTATATGCTTAAAAGTATCAGTGTAATAATTTTAATTTTCTTACTAGTATAATCTTAATTGTTAGTCAATCAGGAAAGTAAGTAAATTGCTTTTATGATGCTTTCAAAACCAGCAAAACACTGGCAAACGTTATTATTCTCTTTCAGTCATAGCTATGCTATGTAAAAGGATAGGTTAAAATTACGCACTTTTATTGAATTATCGTTCTTTTATTTTGTATTCTTACTATTCAAACCAAAATTTATCTATTTAACCATTATCTGATGAAAAAACTTATTATCAAAAAACACAGCAAAAAAGGAATATTACGCCTTGTTGCATTTTTTTTAGTGGTAGCTAATTGTGCGCTGGCACAAACAGGAGTAGGAGTAAAAGCACCCAAAGGTGCTGTGGTTTATATGGATGGTACCCGTAAAATGCTTGACGAAAAATGGACATACTGGGATGGTCCGCGTTTATCGGCTACTTTACCAATTAAATGGTTTATTGTTGATAACCCCGCGGGTAAAGGCACAGCCGTCAATACCAACGACCCCGCAGCAGCCGGCGGAAAATACGGTGCCGCTGATATTGTAACCAAAGATACTTTCCGTGATTTCAGGGCGCACGTTGAATTTTATATCAGTAAACCCGGTGGCAATAGCGGTGTGTATTTACAAAACCGCTATGAGATTCAGGTGCTTGATGGTGACTCAACTTCGCATGGCTTGGGGGCAGTTATTAATGAATCAAAATCGCCTTATTATGCTTATAACGGGGTAGGTAAATGGAATGCCTATGATATTGTTTTCAGAGCAGCCCGCTTTAAAGATGGTAAACTGGTTGAAAAACCTTTGGTAACCATGTATTTCAACGGGAAAAAGGTGCATGTTAATCAGGCTATAAGTCAGGTTTGGGGTGGGCCAAACTCTGGTATTGATGGCGGCAACGATGGTGGTAAAGGCATTACAGATACACCCGGTGGGCTAAAACTACAAGCTGAAGGGCATGATGTGCTATACCGCAATATCTGGATAAAACGCCTCGACCTCAAAGAAGCAAATACAGATTTTTAATTAAAAACATCCTGCATATCAGTTCAGCATAGACTTGTATGGCCGCTTTATTAGAAATAATAGAGCGGCTTTTTTATGATAAATTAACAAAAACGCTGTAATGAATCGTTGCGCAATTCGTCTTGCTTAAAAAACAGGTAATACATAAGCAGGTATACAAATAATTTTGATTTTTACTGTAACCTTTCTTTCATTGGCGAGTTTCAGTGCAAAATGTGAAGTGACCGGAAGCGTTTATCAGGAGAATTAAGTATCTACGAAATTTTTCGTAGATAAATTTGGAAGGTATAAAATATTGCAATATATTTGCTACGAAATATTTCGTAGATGGGGTTTGTTAAAAATATGAAGCTATAATTTAGATAAATGGCTTCATGTATAAGCACCACCAACCGAATGTTTCACGAGCCAATAAAAGCATCTGCTTCAATTGGTATTTATAAAATTATTGAAAAGCTATAAAAATTATTATGAAAAATCTATTACTTGTGTTGCTCTTTACGGGCATCTCGCAGTTTCTGTATGGGCAAACTTTTTCAGTAAAAGGTCAGATTAAAAACCCACAGAACGAAGTAGTTTCGTTTGCTACAATTGCCGTTCACTCAACAAAAGATTCTTCTTTAGCTAAGGCAGATATTGCCGATGAAAACGGAAGTTTTAAAATCAGTAATCTGATAAAAGGTAAGTATTTTATTAAAGTTACTGCCGTTGGATTTAGCCCTTTTCGGTCGCCTGATTTTGAATTGGTAGATAAAGATTTGGAATTTCAGCCCTTTATGGTATTGGCAGATACCAAACAACTGAGCGAAGTAAAAGTTGTAGCAGCCAAACCCTTGATTGAGGTTCAGAATGATAAAATTGTGTTTAACGTTGACGGCAGCATTAATTCAACGGGTTTAAATGGTCTTGAGTTATTACAAAAATCGCCAGGTGTGCAAGTCGATAAAGATGAAAACGTATTGGTAAAAGGCAAAGCCGGAGTACGTATTTTTATTGATGGCAGGCCGTCGCCCATGAGCGGAAAAGATTTGGCTTCGGTACTGAAAAGCATGAACTCGGCTGATATTGAGGCCATAGAAGTAATCACTAATCCGTCGGCTAAATACGATGCCGCGGGCGATTTAGGTATCATAAATATTCGTTTGAAAAAAAATAAAAAAATTGGTACCAACGGTAACATAAGTTTAGGCACAATGATAGGGATAACGCCTAAATACAACGGCTCGCTGAATTTGAATTACCGTGATAAAAAAGTGAATCTTTATGGTAATTATAGCTACGGACAGGGCGCATGGCATAACCGCACCTTCGACAATCAGTTATTGAATAATATTGCTTATAATAAAACTTGGCATGGCTTGTGGCGAGACACCTCACACAATGCCAAAATAGGAATGGATTATTTTATAAATGCAAAAAATACCTTTGGTATCAGTGCAAACGGAAGGCTAAGCAACCACAATGGTGGTGGCGAAAGCCAGACTTTAATAGGAAACCGATATAGTGCTAAGCCTGATTCTGCCATTTTGAATTCGCGTACTTCAAACCCCGAAAAGAACAATAACCTGAATTTGAATGTAAATTACCGCTATGCCGACACAACAGGGCATGAGTTAAATATAGATGCCGACTATGGTATTTTTACTTCACGAGGTATTAGTTATCAGCCCAATACGTATGAGTTTCCGGGGTCAGACAGACCCGCATTTAGCAGAAACTTTGTAAGCAAAACCCCTACGGATATTACAATTAAATCGTTTAAGATTGATTACGAGCAACCCTTTAAAAAGGGTAAGCTGGGGTATGGCATTAAATTGTCAGATGTGAAGTCGGATAATACTTTTGATTTTTTTAATGTGCTGAACGATGTTGAGATAAGAGACACAGACAAAAGTAATAACTTTGTTTATACCGAGCGCGTCTATGCGGCTTATCTGAATTATAATGTAGCCTTGAATAAAAAATGGGATTTACAATTGGGCTTGCGCGCCGAGCGTACCAAATCTTTGGGTAAGCTAACCAGTTATAAACAAAATGATTTAGATAAAGTAGATACAACTTACCTGAATCTTTTTCCGAGTGGAGCTATTTCTTATAAATTATCAGGGAATCATAATCTGAACCTGAATTATAGCCGTCGAATCAACCGACCAAGTTATCAGAACCTGAACCCGTTTGAATATCGTATCGATGAACTGGTATATTCAAAAGGAAATCCTTTTTTGCGTCCTGAATATGCCAATAATTTTAAACTGACCCACGTCTATAAAGGTAAACTTACAACTTCAGTAGGCTATTGGCGTACACGTTTTCCGGTGGTGGGTTTAAGAATGCCTTATGATGCAAGCCGCACTTATTTTATTGCCCAGAATCTTGACCATACTCAAGGCTTTAGTCTGGACATAAGCTTGTCGACAGACATAACCAAATGGTGGAATATTTATGTAAACGTAAGTGGCTACCACAATGTATGGCGCGGAGATGTAACCAATGGTGTTAAAATTAATAACAGAACAACAGCTGCCAACATGAATGCACAGAGTACGTTTAAAATAAAAAATAACTGGACTATCGAGCTATCAGGTTGGTATAATTCGCCATATCGCCGCATTGATTATAACTCTGCTATGGGTTTAATGGATTTGGGCGTTCAGAAAAGATTTATGAAAGATAACGCTACCTTGAAATTTACTTTCAGCGATGTATTAAATACAGGTAGGGGAGGGTATCACTCTGAATATGCCGGAGTAGCCACCGACCTACGTTTCAAGTGGGAAGCACGTATGTTGAGGGTTAACTTCAATTATCGGTTCGGTAGTAGCGAAATCAAAGGTGCCAGAAATCGTCGTAGTGGTTCTGAAGATGAACTTAACCGTATTAAAGGAGGCTGATATTACACCTTATTGATGAATGTCATTGAATTTTAGCATCTACCCCGCCGCATCGTATACCGACAGCGGCGGGGTAGATTTTATACCTTACTTTTTGGTATACACAAATTTGTCTTTTATGGCAATAACTTCTGCTATTTTGGCAATAACAAGAGTCGGTATCTCTATTTTATGGTCTTTTAGTGCTACATCAAAGTTTGAAACCAACGTTATTTCATTATTATTAACAGTTAGCTTGCCTTTCAAAACTCTTTCTTTAGTTACACCATGCATGGTTAATTGCCCTTTGGCAGAGATGTCGTAAGTGCCATTTTTAGATATATCAATAGGTTCTTGAATTTTGCCCACAAAAGAAGCCGTCGGATATTTCTCCGACTCCATATAATTTTCATTAAAATGCTCTTCCATGAGGTGATTCTGAAACTTAAAATCAGTCATTGTCATTTTTACCGCAATTTCACCTTTCGAGAAATCAATCAGCGAAACCACACTTTTATTCAGGGCTGCAATGTTTTCCACGGGTGTTTCAGAGAAGAAACTGGTTTCGCCTTTGCGGCAAATCCATTGGTTTTGTGCAAAAACGTTGGCAGTAAACAAGCCAAGTAATATAATTAAAAGTCCTTTTTTCATAGTTTTCTCTTTTTATCAAAACTGAATGTTCTTGAAATATTGAAGCCGTAATGTATATCGCCTTTAAGCCATTGGCCTTCTGTTTGTGTAATAAACTGGCGTTCTATCATGCCCAGCGAATTAGTGAAGTGCAATTGGAAAACGTGTCCGCCGGTTTCAATATCAAACCCAAGTGAAAGGGAATTGTAGTAAGGCGAGTTCTGGATATTTCCTGTTGGCAAATTGAGTGGCACCCGATAGAAATACTCAGCGTTGAACGAAGTACGTTTGCTGATTTTTATTCGGCCTCCTATACCAATAGCCACTACATCGTTGGGAACACTGCTGGCTTCGACCCTGTTACTGTGTATATAAGTAGGGCTAATCTGGAGCGATAGCCGCTCATTAAACTTACGGGCTATCAGTAATTGTCCTACGTAAGTGAATCTTTCTACGTTACTATAAAATGTAAGCTGAGGGCTGCTGCTCAGCGTAATGGCATCGGCTGCTGCAAGTGCAGTAATACTTACAGGCATACCACCCGGCCCTGACGATTGCCTTAGGAGCTTATATTTGGCAAAATAATCGAACGTTTTTTGGCTGGTACTGCGCCCTACACCAATCATCAATTTATCGGTAATTCCATATTCTAGGCCCATACGCATGGTAGCAGCATCAAGCCCGAAAAAATTATAAGCCCCTTCGTTCAGCATACCGAAACGGTGCGATATCCTGAAATCAAGGTGGTTTTTGGCAATAGTTTCAACAGAATGCCCATTAATAATTCGGGTCGACTTAAAGGTTGCCGTCGAATATGTTTTTTTAGGCTTTACAGTCTTATCTAGTTCATCTAATAGGCTTTGTGCAACAGCAGTTAACTGTATGCTTACCAAAAAAGCGAAACAAATGATTTTTTTCATAAACAGAATTTTTAAGCATTAATAGTAAGGATATTACCTGAAACCGAGGTTTTATAAACAGTTAACCCATTTCGTCCATCACTATTAAGCCCTTTTCCGGTCACATCATATCTGGCTCCGTGTGCCGTGCAATACCATTCACCGTTCTGAAAAGTAATCTGTTGCCGCCCTTCATGGCTGCACGTAATGGTAGCAGCAATATAATTGCCATTGTAACGTGCCACTACGATACCGCTTTTAATCACATAGCCCCCTTCTTTTTTAAGATTACTGTAAGCTGCATCGGTTAAGTCAAGCGTAAGCCCACTTGAAGGGATAGGTGTAACTCCTCCGGCTTCATTTTTGCAACTTTCTGTCGTGTAAAGAGCAAAAAGAGCAGCCCCCGTAAAACCCAGCGATTTTAAAAATTCATTGCGGTTAATTTTTTCTTGCAATTTCATACGAATAATGTTTAAGTGTTTAATTTTACTTACGCAGCAATTTTTACTTTGCTTCCTGTGATTGAGATTAAATTTTTTTAATCCCGATTCATAAGTCGAGGAAGCATTTTAAATACTAACTTCGTAAGTATATATGAACATCTTTTGTAATAAAGCTAACCTATTAGGAAGTGTTTTTTAAAAGAAGAAATAACCAGTTTGATTTACGCAAAACCATTGAAGGGTGTTCATCCAGAAAACCTTTGGCACAAAAAGAATTATTCGATAATTATGCTAATTATGCCAAAAATATATGCCTGAGATACGCTGCAAATGAGGAAGAGGCCGAAGAAATGGTTAGCGACGGATTTATCAAAGTATTTAATAGTATTGAGCGTTATGACCCCAAGCAAGCATTTGATGCGTGGTTCAGGACGCTTATGGTTAATGCTGCCATTGACTATTTCCGAAAACATCATGCGCGTATTGAGTTTACAGAGCTTGACTACGCCCATGAGGTAGAAAATGATGAGCAACATCTGGAACTACTGACAGTAGAAGAAATTATGGAGTTTGTACAAAAACTTACTCCTGTTTACCGAACTGTTTTTTCGTTGTCGGTGGTTGATGGCTACTCCCATGCCGAAATTGCGTCGTTATTGGGAGTAACTGAAAGCGCTGTGCGGGCAAATCTGGCAAAAGCCCGTGCTAAATTGCAGGAATGGATTACCGCCTATTTGTCGAGACAATCAAAAATTTAAAGCTTTATGGCAAACGAGCTATTTGATAAAAAAATTAAAGAAAAACTGGAGGCTGTTCAGCGGCCTGTCAGTCCGAATGTTTGGGATAACATTCAGAATAAAATACATACACCGTGGTATTTCGATTTCTGGCGTAAGTATGGTTTGCCATTGTATTCAACAATAGCAACGATACTACTATTGGTAAATCTTAAAGATAAATATAATTACGAAAAACAATTCCAGTTATTGAATGAGAAGATTTCTACGGTTCAGCAGATAAAATCAGAAACAGAAGTACAAACCATTGTGCATAAAGATACTATCTATATCAACAAAACTATATATGTAGTACAACGTGCCGATGATAAAACCATAGTAACGCCACCAGTAAAACGGTCTGATACAGCCATACCGCCTGTAATAACAAATACAAATAAGGCAACTGAAAAGGGGCTGCCACCTGAAGAAACGAAAAATCAGGGAATTGTTGCATCTGAAACACCAGATAAAGAAATTACAAATAAAGAAGAAACAAAAACAGACAGTACCTTTACTACTACTGGCAAAGATAGCGCGGCAAAAATAACAGACTTGAAAATTCCGTCGAAACAAAACACCGACACCCCGCCAAAGAAAAGTTTCCGATGGCCCCGTATTGATACCCGATTAGGCTTAACTACGGGATATAGTTTTAATCGTACAATTGATTTAGGCCCAACTTTTGAACTATTTCTAGGTAAAAGTCTAAGCCTTTCTACTGGTATCTCCATTTACACACATCCTGAGTCAGAATACTATGGGCCAAAGGCTTTTAATATGCAAACCCGTCAGAATTTCACAGACTTGTATAAGCCCCATTTACCGTCCAGATATGACGAAATCGAAGATATTCACATTAAAGCCTCTTTGTTAACTATTCCTTTAAATATTAACTACTACTTGCCTTTAAGCAGGCAATTTGACATGAAGTTTTCGTTAGGTACTAATATCGACCTACGCTTGTATCAGAATGTGAAATTTGAAAGCCACTTTAACGGTGACGAAACCTATTCGGCTTTTGATACAGAAGAAAAGAAAGGCTTGTGGCATAATATGTCGTTAGGAGCAGGCTTGCAATACCAATACAAAAGATATGTATTTCAGTTAATGCCTAGTTATATTTATCATTATCGGGAAACTGATTTCTTAAGCCCGAAAAGCAATTTCAGGTTAAGTGGGTCTGTACTGATAAACCTGAAACGAGATAAATAACGCTCTTTAGTGTTTCTGTGGTGGTCATCGATTATTTGATTGATGACCATTTTTTTTGTAAAAATCGCCCTCAATACGCTATTTTCTGGTTTTGGTTTTAGTATATCTTTGTTGTTTTATCTCATCTTATCACCAAATCATCTGATTTTCAGGTACTCAATGGCTTTTTATTATAAATTTGAGTGTTAATCAACAAGCTATTCTTTGGCAATGAAAAAAACTCTTTTAACCTCAACAATTACCTTTTTTGCGGTGTTCTGCCTGCAAGCGCAGAATGCGCTGTTGTTGCGCCAACCAGCCATCAATAAAGATGGGTCGCTGGTGGCATTTTCTTTTCAGGGTGACATCTGGACAGTACCGGCTACTGGTGGTAAGGCCAGCCGCCTTACAATTCATGATGCGTATGAATCGAACCCCGTTTTTAGCCCTGATGGTAAGCAGATTGCTTTTTCTGGAGCAAGATTCGGCAATAACGATATTTTTGTGATGTCGGCAGAAGGAAGCATGCCTAAACGCCTCACGTTCCATTCAGGAGCCGATAATATTTCAAGCTGGACACAGCCTGATAAAATTCTGTTTTCAACCAACCGTGAATTCCGGCAAATCGAACGCCCTAACGAAGTTTATGCTATCAGCCCGAAAGGAGGCACAGAGTCGAGGGTTTTAGATGCTGTTGGATTTGACCCCATTTTGTCGCCTGATGGTCGTTTTCTGGCTTTTGTGCGCGGAGACATCAATCCCGTTGCTAGGCAAGCCTACAAAGGGAGTTCAGATAGAGACATCTGGATTTATGACACAAAAAACAAAACCTATCAGCAATTACCTGGTTTTGAAACCAACGATGTGTCACCTCAATGGGGTAGTAATAATACACTGTATTTTCTGAGCAGCGAATCAGGAGCTTACAATATCTATCGCCTTAAACTGGATGCCAACGGTAAAGCCGGCAATAATCCTGAAAAACTTACCAATTATAAAGATGAATCCATTAGGGCTTTTGCTATATCTGCCGATGGAACGTCTATCGTGTTCGAGAAAGACATGAACCTTTATACCATGAAGGCTGACAAAGGTTCGGCTCAGAAACTAAACGTAATTATTAGTGCCGATGACCGTCTGGATGCAACCGAACAAAAAACAATGACCAACGGTGCCAGCGAGTACGCCGTGTCTCCTAACGGAAAACTGATTGCATTTTCGATAAGAGGCGAAGTATTTATAAAAGAAGCTGACAAAGAAAAGACCCGCAGTATCAATGTGTCGGAACACCCTTACCGAGACGTAGAGCCTACGTGGCTGAACGATTCCACTTTGTTATTTACTAGCGACAGAGCTAACGGTAATTTCGATATTTACATGGTACGCTCAACAGATACAACTCAGCGTAATATTTTTAAAACCATGAAACATGGTTTAGTACAGATTACCAAAACTGCCGGAGATGAAACCAATCTGGTGGTATCGCCTGATGGCAAAAAACTTGCTTATGTACGTGGTAGAGGAACTTTTGTTGTAGCCGATATTAGTGCAGACGGGAAATTATCGAACGAAAAAATACTGAGTGATACTTGGGACAGCCCCGGCGGAATAGCTTGGAGCCCCGATAGTAAATGGCTGGCGTATGCTATCAGCGATTTGTATTTTAATCAGGAAATCTTTATTCAGGCGGCCGACAACTCAAGCAAACCTGTAAACGTATCGATGCACCCACGTACTGACAGCCGTCCGTTCTGGAGTGCCGATGGTTCAAAACTAGGCTTTATTTCTGGCCGTAGCACAAGCCGTAGCAACGATGTATGGTTTGTTTGGCTGAAAAAAGAAGACTGGGAACGTGAAACACAAGACTGGCAGGAGAAAGACTCGCCTGAGCCTGCTGCAACACCAGCCAAAGGCGGTAATGATAAAAAAGCTCCGAAACCTATCAGGATTGATTTTGATAAAATTCATGAACGAATTGTGCGTGTAACGAGCTTTCCGGGTGATGAAAGTGACTTGGTGATTTCGAAAGATGGTGAAACATTCTACTATACCACTACCTCAAGCAATGCAAAAGGGCGCGACCTTTACAGCATTAAATGGGATGGCAAAGACCTGAAAGAAATTACCAAAGGAGGGGCTAACCCGAATGGTGTTACGATGGATAAAGATGGTAAATACCTGTATTATAGCCGTATGGGTGGAGCTTTGGCAAGAATAGACCTGAAATCGAATGCAACAGAAGCCTTGCCTTATTCAGCCAAAATGAAAATCGATTACAATGCCGAGCGCACACAGGTGTTTGAAGAAGCATGGCGTACTATCCGTGATGGTTTCTATGACCCTAAATTTCATGGCAATGATTGGGCAAAACTTCGTGAAAAATACAAAGAGCGTTGCATCAATGCCAGTACCAGCAACGATTTCAGAGATATGTTTAACTTATTGTTAGGCGAATTAAATTCAAGCCACATGGGTATGACAGTTGCTGACCGCATTGATACACAACGAGAAACAACCGGATTGCTAGGTACCGAAATAACACCCGTAAGTGGGGGAGTAAAAATAACTCACGTAGTACCCGGAACCCCTGCTGATAAAGAAAAAAGTAAACTCAATGAAGGTGACGTAATTACGGCTGTAAACGGGCAGAGTGTAAGCGACAACGAGAATTTTTATGATTTACTTAATGGCCTTGTCAACGAAAAAGTACTGTTAAATGTACGTGGGGCCGACGGTAAATCAAGAGAAGTGGTGATTCGCCTCACACCAAGCATTACTGCTAATCTTTATGATGAATGGGTTGAAAACCGTAAAAAACTGGTTGATAAATATTCAAATGGCCGTTTGGGGTATATTCATATCAAAGGAATGGATTTCCCTAGTTTTGAAGTAGTAGAAAGAGAATTTACGGCAGCAGGCTATGGCAAAGATGGTTTAGTGATAGATGTACGTTATAACGGAGGTGGCTCAACTACCGATTATTTAATGACAATCTTGAACTATAAACAACACGCTTATACAATTCCGAGGGGTGCAAGCGAAGACTTGGAAAAAGATAAGCTGAAATTCAAAAACTATTATCCGATAGGCGAACGTCTGGTATATGCTGCTTGGACAAAACCATCAATTGCATTATGTAATGAAGGTAGTTATTCAAATGCCGAAATTTTCTCTCATGCTTACAAAACTCTTGGTATTGGTAAGCTGGTAGGAGTACCAACCAATGGTTCGGTTATTTCAACAGGAGGTAAAGGTTTAATGGATGGCTCATTTGTGCGTCTGCCCGGTCGTGGCTGGTTTACTAAAGCAACCGATAAAAATCAGGAGTTAGGGCCTGCCGTACCAGATATCATCGTTGAAAACCAACCTGACTGGCTAGCCAAAGGTACTGACGACCAATTAAAAGCAGCCGTTGACGAATTATTAAAACAGATTGATAGTAAAAAATAAAATAGACTGAAATCTTTCTCATATTCTTATAATGATGAGTTTCTCATGTCCTTGCTCTACTATGTAGTAAGGGCATGATTGTTTATATTTTATCCCCTTCCGTTCATCAAGTTTTCCTGCCATTTATCTAAATCCCCCAAAATGGGGTAAAACAATCAGTGAGGGGCTTTCTATTTTTGTTTTATCGAAATATGAAAAAGCATTATTATGAAAAAGCTATTTACTGCCTGTCTGGTAAGTATTACTATGCCTATTTATGCCCAGACTTCATCTGGTAGGGTAGAAGGGCAGGTAACTGACGATACCAAAAAACTTGTTGAATTTGCTAATGTAACACTCCACCGTGAGAAAGATTCCACATTTGTTAAAGCTGCTATTACCGACCAACAAGGTAGTTTCGGATTTGAAAATATTTCAGAAGGACGCTACTTCGTAAGAGTTTCGCAGGTTGGGTACCAGAAATTCAGGTCTCCGGTTTTTGGGCTGAATGCCGATAACAAAAGCATTAAACTCTCAGATATTCATTTACTAACAGATACCAAAGCATTGAGTGAAGTAACTGTGCGCTCGAATAAGCCTTTTATCGAACGGGAAATTGATAAAATTGTACTTAATGTCGAAAACAGTATCACAGCCGCAGGTAATAGTGCAATTGAAGTATTAGAAAAAGCCCCGGGTGTAACCGTAGATGCCGACGGAAACGTAACATTGAAAGGTAAACAGGGTGTCTTGATACTGATAGATGGAAAACCCACTAATCTATCGACCAATGATTTAGCCAATATGCTTCGTGGAATGGCTGCTAGCCAGATTGAGAAAATAGAGCTTATTACAAATCCATCGGCTAAATATGATGCCACTGGTAATGCTGGTATTATCAATATCCGTATGAAACGAGATAACAAGCTAGGTATGAATGGCAGTTTCAACCTGAGTGTAGGGCAGGGGTTACGGTTTAAACAAAACGCAGGTCTGAACCTGAATTACCGCGATAAAAAATGGAATATTTTCGGGAATCTGACACAAGTAAATCGTGGCGGAGAAAACAGGTCAGTCATAAACCGTAAGTTTAGCTCAGATGGCAACATTGTTTCTACTTTAACACAACGCCCCACGCAGTTGCCACACTTTAGTTCTCAGAATCTTAAATTAGGGGTAGACTATTACCTTAGCCGTAAAACAATTCTTGGAGTAAACCTGAACGGTGTATTTAATGATATTATGGTAAAAGCTACTACACCAAGCGATTCAAGAGATGCAAGCGGAATGTTGCTTAATAGCAATGTTACCAGTAATTCGAACCATGATAAATGGAAAAACTATACCCTTAACTTTAACCTGAAACATACTTTTGACAGCACAGGTAAAGAACTAACGGCCGATATTGACTATGCCAGTTATAATCAGCAGGTTATACAGAACTCTACTACCGAAACTACCTATAACCCGGGCCAAGCACTTACCCCACCGTACATTCTGAGAGGCGATTTGCCCTCAGATATTGCTATTAAAACTTTCAAGATTGATTATGTACACCCACTCAATAAACTAAGCCGATTAGAAATTGGTGCAAAAAGCAGCTTTGTAAGTAATGATGGCAATGCACAGTATTTTCTGAAACAGGATGATTCGGAGGTGATAGACCTGAATCGTACCAATCATTTTATTTATCATGAAAACATCAATGCCGGATACCTGAATTTCAATACAAAGTTTAATAAAACAGGTGTGCAATTAGGGCTTCGGGGCGAGCAAACCATTGCCGATGGTAAACAGTTATCAACCAATGCAACTTTTAGCCGCAAATATTTTCAGTTGTTTCCTACGATTTTTGTACGTCAGGAAATCAATAAAAACAACGAGTTAAGCCTGAACGTAGGCCGACGTATCCAGAGACCTAATTATCAGGATTTAAACCCATTTAAGTTTTTCCTTGATATTTATGTGTATCGCGAGGGTAACCCTGAGCTACAACCTCAGTTTACATTTAATTCAGAACTGACCTACACCTTTAAGCAACAGTACAGCATTACATTTTACCGGAGCCGTACTAGAGATATTATCTCAACAGTTTTAATACAGAATGATATTACAAAGGTAGCGGCGCAGTCGCAACGTAACCTTAATAACCTTGAAACCATCGGTTATAATATCTCTATTCCGGTAAAATATACCAAATGGTGGAATGGCAACTGGTATTTTGAAAACTACCATAACAGATATTGGGGGCAATTTCTGAACGGAGAGTTTAATCAGCAATTAACAACCTGTTTTGTTAATACTACCAACACATTCACCATTGGTAAAAGCTGGTCGGCTGAACTAACAGGCTATTATCAGTCGCCGTTTTTGTTCGGTACATTCAAAATACTTTCACAGGCACAAATTGCATTAGGTGTTCAAAGGCAACTCTGGCAACGGAAAGGCACCTTTAAAGTGAGTGTTAGTGACCCATTCCTGACCCAAAGAAATAACATGATTGTGCGTTACCAGAACCTCGACATGACCCTCCGCCGTCGTCTTGATAGTAGGTTTGTGATGGTATCATTCAATTATCGTTTTGGTAAATCAACAGTAGCACCTGCACGTAGAAGAAACGGAGGAAGTGAAGAAGAAAACCGCAGGATTCAGACCAACGGATAATCCCTCTATTTGAGGCTTACATACAGTTTGTTAGTTTTAAAGTCCTGCCCGTTTGTGGCAGGATTTTTTTTAACAAATTTTAACATTTTAAGGCTTACCGTTCATCCAAATCACCCAAAATGGGGGAAGAAAAAAAAATCTTTCATACCTATTTTTGTCATACCATTATGAAAAAGCAGACTTATGAAAAAGCTATTTTATTATTATAGCTCTACCAATGGTTGTGGTGTTAACCAAAAGTATACACAAAAGCCTGATATAAGCTATTTTACGCTTTATAAGTGTGAGAACACAATAAAATTCTCCATTTTTTTTACATATTCTGCAACATATTGGCCAAAAAAAACGTTAAGGAATAAGATACCAACGTATAGTGCTGAAATTTCACACACGTATAAACAAGCATTTACGAAGGTATTTACTTTTATTCATCTGAATGAAGTTACCTCTTCTGTATTTTTACGAAACGAAGAAGCATGTATTACTTTTAAAGCATATAAAGGCATTGCTAGCCTAGGCCAGTATACGGTAATATTTCCGTTTACGCAATGGGCTGATATGGGCAATGTTTCATACCTGCAAAATGGTCGTTCTGGCCAACAGATGAATAGCACTAACCTGAATAATGGGCAACTCACGCTTGCATTAGATTACACAAATGCACCAGCTTTGCCTGAAAAATTAAAAACGGAGATAATTCTGTTTGATATTTATAATCAGGAATACATCGTATCAGTAGCTAATAGCCCTGAGTAATAAGTTTGAAGTATATATCAAGTAAAAATACTGCTATATAACAAAAATGGCATTTTCAGGTACAATGAGATAACTTATTAACCAATACCTATATACTCAAAAAAAGATATTCAAATGTTATAAAACCAGTTGTTATTCAACAAATAATCAAGTGGGAGTAAGTAACAATCAAAAATTTATACAGTTTAGTTTAGTTTATTGAGATAAAAACCGGCCACTTTGAGCTCGGTTTTTTTTTGTGCATTTGTCAATAGTTTTTTAGCTGGTAAGTCAGTTTTAAGGTTGAAAGAAACTAAATTTGTTGATGAAGTGTAATTTAATATTTTTTTAATACTCGATTAAACATTAAACCAGAATAGCTGAAAAATGTTTTATATAGCCATCAAAAATTTGAATCTGATATTTGAATTATTACGCGCCTGACAGTAGCAAATAGCTAAAACTTTACTCTTCTGCTTTGTTTTTGATTGTAATGAGCGTAGTTCGCCAATAAAATTCGAGGTGTTTGCGAATACTTTCTGTCGGAAAATTCTCAATATTCAGTGTCAGATTTGTCTTGTTTTTTTCGGGTGCCAGCATAAAAGTGAGTGTTGAGTAACTTTCTGGAACATCGGGTAAGCCAGATACAGAGCTGAGGTGTGTAAAACTTAGCTTTTTTTCTTTCTCAAATACCAGCACGACACCTCTGTTTTCAAACTTTGTATGATGAAACCCTCTGATAATAACAGGAGAGTTTACCTGCCAGTTAGTAAGCACCGTCAAATTCATGTCAGGGTCGCCCAACCATTGAGTCATTATTTGCGGTTTTGTTAGCATCTCCCACACTTTGTAAGCTGTACTATTGATTTGTACGTGGGCGGTAAAACTATTGAGCATCTGATTAATAGTAGTTCAAGTGATACTATCAACAATGCTTATTAAAGAATGGTTTGTGTAGAGGCAATTCTATTAAAATAGATTTTATATTTTGCTTAGACCTCAGATAGAATTAATTCCACAGCACTTTTACCTTGTATGAAGTACTGTGGAAATGTAAGGTAATTAATTAACTGGAATAAAGCCCAGACAATCTTTTACTTTTTCAAAATAGAGCGTACCTAGCCTGATGGCATCTGCGTTGTTTTTATCGCCTTTGTATTTCTCTTTTACTTCTTCAGATAGTATCCTGAATTCTTCTTTCAGGGCTTGTTTACGTTGCATATCTGTTGTGTGCTGCCCTTCGCAGGTGAGTTTAGCGAGCTTAGTGGCATAGTTTTCAACGGGGTCAAAACTACATGAGCTAATAAAAAAACAAAAGCTGACAAATAATACTGCAATGATTTTCATAAGAAGTTTTGGGGTTTATGAATTGAAATTATTCTGAATAAGTAAAAAAACATAGGTGCTTAAAACTTTACAATTGTTTTTTATTTTAAGGTGTATTTATGTTTATTTTTTTATTTATCGTATATGTTTGCAAATTTAAGCACTGCTGAACTTCACTTTTGCCCGTAATGGTTTTGCTCCATTTATCAAATCAAAAATATATCATTCATAGCCCAACATTTTGTCGTAATTTTGTAGCCGTTTATAATCATAACCTAAGTTTTTGTTTTTCTCTCATGAGTAGTACGTACGGAACAATTTTTAAGATTTCAACATTTGGTGAATCGCATGGCAAGGCCATCGGTGTAGTAATAGATGGTTGCCCGGCAGGAATAGATTTTGACGAAACATACATTCAACATGAACTCGACCGCCGTAAACCAGGGCAGTCGCGTATTACCACCCAACGCAAAGAGGCCGATGAGTTTCAGGTGCTGTCGGGTATATTTGAGGGAAAAACAACGGGTACACCCATAGCAATGGTTATTTTCAATGAAGACCAACGTTCGAAAGATTATAGTCATATTGCACACCAGTTTAGGCCATCGCATGCCGACTACACCTATACAGCCAAATATGGCATACGCGACTACCGAGGCGGTGGGCGTAGCTCGGCCCGTGAAACAGCTGCGCGCGTAGCAGCAGGTGCATTGGCTAAAATTATGTTGTCGTCACAGCAGATTACCATTCAGGCGTATGTATCACAAGTAGGAAAAATTAAACTGGAAAAAGAATATTGGGAACTGGATTTGTCAAAAACAGACGATAACGCCGTGCGTTGCCCGGATGAAGCTGTTGCCCAGCAAATGTTTGATTTTATTGATGAAACCCGTAAAAAAGGCGATTCAATCGGTGGAATCATTACTTGTGTTATCAAAGGTGTTCCGGTTGGCTGGGGTGAGCCTGTATTTGATAAACTTCATGCCGAACTAGGTAAAGCTATGCTTGGTATTAATGCAGTAAAGGGGTTTGAATACGGCAGTGGTTTTGATGGTATAGAGTTATATGGTTCACAACATAACGACGAGTTCTATATTGGCGAAGACGAAAAAGTTCATACCCGTACTAATCATTCAGGAGGTATTCAGGGTGGTATATCGAACGGAGAAGACATTTATTTCAGAGTAGCTTTTAAACCTGTGGCTACTATTATGCAAGACCAAGAAAGTGTTGATGATACCGGCGAAAAAGTTATTGTATCGGGCAAAGGCCGCCACGACCCATGTGTTTTACCACGTGCCGTGCCCATTGTAGAAGCTATGGCAGCACTGGTTTTAGCAGATTTCAGCTTACGTAGTAAAACTAATAAACTTTCATAAAGCAACTTTACTGAGTATTTAGCATAAAATTAAAGGAATAATAAGCCTATAAAAGGCAGTAAAATAGAAGAAGGGGCAAAAAAAGCCCCTTTTTTGTTAGGTTTTTTCAAATTTGTTATATTTTTGTATAAAAATGCTTTCCTGATGGAATTTATTCCCTCCGATATTGACCAATATTGCGTAGACCACACTACGCCCGAAAATGACTTATTGAGTAAACTTAACCGTGAAACTCATGCTAAAGTCTTACAATCTCGTATGCTTTCAGGGCATTTGCAAGGTCGGTTTTTATCCATGTTATCACACATGGTTCAACCAAAACTTATTCTTGAAATTGGTACTTATACAGGTTATTCGGCTTTATGTCTTGCCGAAGGGCTGGCAGAAAACGGAAAAATCATAACTATTGATGTGAATGAAGAACTGGAAGATTTTGTAAGAGGATTCTTTCAGCAATCATCTTTAAACCATAAAATTGATTTCAGAGTCGGCAATGCGCTAGAAATTATTCCAGACATTACTCAAGAAATAGATATTGTTTTTATCGATGCCGATAAACTGAATTATGCCAATTACTATGATTTGGTTTTCGATAAAGTACGTACAGGCGGTTATATTATTGCAGATAATGTATTGTGGAGTGGTAAAGTGAGTAATCCTGCTGCCAAAGATAAAGATACTTTATCTATCAGAGCCTTCAACGATAAATTGCATACCGATACACGCGTTGAAAATATTCTTCTGCCAATTCGTGATGGCTTGATGGTTGTAAGAAAGAAATAAGTTTGAGTGCCTCGTTTGATAAATAACAGTCTTTAGTTTACAGTAAACTATGACTTATTTAAAGAATGTATATATACTCTTTTAATAAATTGTGCTTTAATTATAATTTCCTGATTCCATGAAGAAAACGTTATTGCTCTCGTTTTTTCTGGTAAGCGCTCAATTCGTTCTTGCTCAGCAGCCCAGCTTACCCGAAGTATCCAAAAAAATAGATTTTGCAGGCATTACTGTAAGACTCGATGCCGAAGCTCAAAAACTTGTTCAGAAAGAAGTTTCCAGCTTGTTGATACCCGAAAATAAGTATGTATTAGATAAACTACAACGAATTCAATGGTATTTTCCGGTAATTGAACGTATTCTGGAACAAGAAAGAGTACCAGAAGATTTTAAGTATCTGGCCGTTGTTGAAAGCTCATTGTATCCCGATGCTGTTTCAAGCTCAAATGCCGTTGGTTTCTGGCAATTTAAAACAAGTACAGCTCAGGAACTGGGGCTAAGAGTAGATGCCGATATTGACGAACGTAAAAATATCTATGCTTCTACCAGAGCCGCTGCTGCTTACCTGAAACGTAATAATCAGATTTATAAAAACTGGATTTCGACCTTGTATTCTTATATGTTGGGTGCGGGTGGCATCAGCAAAATTATTCCTGCTGAATGGTCAGGTGCCTCAGAAGTTACTTTTGATGCTCAGACAGACCGCTATCTTATTAAAACTATTGCTTCGCGTATTGCTTTCGAGTATCGGGTTAACCGAATGAAACAAAATACTTATGCCTTGCTTGAATACCGTAAAGGAAAAGGTCAGACACTTTCTCAGATAGCCTCAATGGTTGGAGTAGATGCGACTGAACTGAAAAAATTCAATTCGTGGTTACAGACTAACGTTATTCCGGCCGATTATTCAGTTTCTATTCTGGTGCCTGTAACAAGGCTCGATGAAGTACAATCGAAGATAGGTCGCCAGCCTGATTATGTTGCTTCAAAAGATAAAACATCTAATTCTGATAGAAAAAACACAGCTCAAAGCAATAGAGATTACCCTGTGCTTGAAAAAATTACAAAGCAAACTTACAATGAAGATGAGCCTATTTTTTATACAATTAACGAGAAAAAGGGGATTCTGGCTAAACCGGGCGACGATGTAGCCTCTTTAGCAAGAGCAGGTAAACTTAAAATAAAAGATTTTCTGCTGTTTAATGACATGAGCGACCGTGATATTATTGAAGAAGGAAAAGTATATTACCTGCAAAGAAAACTTCGTAAAGGACCTATTCCGAAATATGAGGTGCAAGCCGGCGATAACTTGTGGGAAATATCTCAGATGTTTGCCGTTAAGCTCAAAAATCTGTTAAAACTTAACCGCCTCAGAACATCAATTCCTCTGCAAGAAGGTCAGGTAGTTTACTTACAGAAGAAACGCCCTAAAAATGACCCTATTGATGTTTTCAAGCCTAGAAAAGAAGAAACGCCAGAGCAGAAATTGCCAGTAGTAGAAAACTATAACAATGAAGTGGCTACCAAAGAAAAGCCAAAGAAAACCCCTTCGCCAGAAGAAACATTAACTACTCCGACAGAGACCGTTGTTATTGAGCGTCCTTCAAAAAAGCATAATAATAGCAGTACAAGTGGACCAAAAGAAACAGTTAATAAGGATAAGGATACACAAAGCAAAGATTCTCAAAATACCGATAGCGAAGATGACGATATTCTGGTAATTGAAGGAAATGAAACTAAAGATTCAACTCCAGTAGTAAAGACAACTACCACACCTAAAAATACGGCTCCTAATGTAGTAATTAAAAACCCTGTAACAACTAGCGAAGAACCTAAAAGGGTACCTTTAGCTACCAAAACCGGAAATACACATACCGTTGATGTAGGGCAAACACTTTATAGTATTGCACGTCAATACAAAGTATCGGTAAAAGATTTGGCCGCATGGAACGGTTTTTCTACTACCGAGCGTGTAAAAGTAGGGCAGGAGCTAATTGTAAGTAACCCTTCAAAAAACAATAACGTGGCTAGTGCTGCTAAACATGAAAAAACAGCCGAGGTATCAACCCACCTTGTTGCCAAAGGTGAAACGTTATTCAGTATTGCCAAGCGTTACAGTGTGGCCATGAAACAGATTCAGGCTTGGAACAATATGAGCGACCAAAATGTTAAAGTAGGGCAAAAGTTAATAATCAGAAAGATTTAACATAAATTTGTGTAATTAAAATAAACGTAGTTAAGTATGCCATACTTCTTCATTGTTTTGAATAGTATGGCATATTTTTATTTTATATAAAAATGATATTAATTGAAAACACTTGTATCAGCGATGATGTAGCAGAGAAATTTTTCGTCTGTAATCTGGAAAAATGTAAGGGTGCTTGCTGTGTAGAAGGTGACCTCGGCGCGCCTCTGGAAGAGTCAGAATTACCTATTCTTGAAGAAATCTATCCTAAAGTAAAGCCCTATTTGTCTGCTGAAGGAATTAAAGCTATTGAAGAGCAAGGGAAGTATATTAAAGACTGGGAAGGTGATTTTTCAACACCAACCATCGACGACCGTGAATGTGCCTATGCTATTTATGACGATAAAGGTATTCTGAAATGTGGAATTGAACAAGCCTATCTCGATGGAAAAATTTCATGGAAAAAGCCGGTTTCTTGCCATTTGTACCCTATTCGTATTACCAAATATGATAATTTTCATGCAGTTAATTATGACCGTTGGTCAATTTGTAGCGATGCCTGCGAACTAGGCGATAAACTGGGAGTACCTGTGTATCAGTTTTTAAAAGAGCCGCTTATTCGTCAGTATGGTGAAAAATGGTACGAGACCCTTGACAAAGAAATAAAAGAAAAAGAAGCGAAATAAGAAACACCTTTATTGAGGGTTGTAATCAAATACTAACATGGCATCTTCTCAGGAAAACCTTTTCGATAATATTTATCAGGTAGTAAAACTCATTCCTGTTGGCAGAGTAACCAGTTATGGAGCCATAGCTAAATATCTGGGTTCAAAGGCTGGCGCACGTATGGTTGGCTGGGCCATGAATGCCTGCCATACTATGCCCGACGTGCCAGCGCATCGGGTTGTGAATCGAAATGGCTTGTTGAGCGGTAAACATCATTTTGGAGGAAATGTAATGCAGGAATTACTGGAAGCAGAAGGAGTAAAAGTAAAAAATGATAAAATCATTGAGTTCCATACACATTTCTGGGACCCATCGCTCGAACTACTCTGACCATAAAGAAAAAACCCCCGAAGTTCGGGGGTATTTCTCAACTTTATAGCCATGAAAACTAATTTCTTTATTTCTTTACATTAGTGCAATAATTATGCTAATGTTAGTTTTAGTTCGTTTAATTTTTTTCTGATAGAAGTATCAACCTGATTATCATCAATTTTTAGCACATAACCACCAATCAAATTCGGGTTGATTTTTTCTTCTAAAATTACATCTTTCCCAGTAGTTTTTGCTATCAAACTGATAAACTCCTTGCGTTGAGTATCAGTTAAAGGAGAAACAGTTGTTACTGTGGCTTTTTGAATACCCTTTTGTTGGTTGTAAAGTTTCTGAAATTCATCAGCGATAGGGTATATCAAATTTTCTCTATGCTTTTTGGTTAAGACGTTGAAAATTGAAAAGGTCACATCGTGAACGCGGTTCTCGAAAATATTTTTCAAAATTCCCAGTTTTTTATCGTGGCGAACAATCGGGTTGTTCATTACAACAGCAAACTGTCTGTTATCGTCACAGATTTCTTTAAACAACAGCATATCGTCGTTTACTTTATCTATAACTTTTTTTTCTGAAGCCAAATCAAATAACGATTTAGCGTATCTATATGCAACTATTGAATCTGCCATTCTTATGTGTCAACTAAATTCTCGGTTGCAACATATAATATATAATACAAAAATACAACCGACTGTACCAAAAAAACAAATTTTAAAACACTTATTTTGTAAAAGCTTAACAACAAATTAGCAAATAAGTCATATTTTTTATTTAACGGTAAGTAACTGAAACAGAACTACCATTAAATAAAATCAATAAATCATTAGTTAAGCTTTGCTTCTGTAATCAGGCTAGACACCAACGATTCTTGCGTCTTTTTATCTTCTAGTTCTTTGCGTAAAACTTTTTCTGCAATTTCGATAGATAAAGTAGCTACATCTTTTTTCATTTGGGCAATCATGGCTACTTTTTCTTGTTGGATAGCCTCACGTGCATCAGCAAGAATTTTGTTTCCTTCTGCAACTGCTTTGTCTTTGGCTTCAACCAACATTTTGTCAGAAGCATTTTTTGCCTCACGAATAATTTTGTCGCGTTCAGCACGTGCTTCGGCAATAATTTTATCATTATCTGATTTCAATTTTGCCATTTCTGCACGGGTTTCTTCAGCCATTCTTAAAGCCGACTCGATAGAATCTTCACGCTCTTTAAGGGCGGTCAAGATTGGTTTCCAAGCAAATTTCTTTAATAAAAAAACTAAAATACCAAAAACCAGAGCCATCCAAAATAGTAATCCAATGGCGGGGGTTAGCAATTCCATATTATTTGAAAGATTTTATTTTTAATAATTTTACTTGTATCAGTTTATAATAACTAACTTATTATAAAGTATTCATACGAGCCTTTGTGCTAGATTGAATCCTGCACTAACGCCTAATGCGAGTAGTGCAGGATTGTAATCAGAGTCGTTTTTCTTTTAATTCTTACACTAATTTGAAAGAAATCAAAAGACAGATAACGGCTGCAAATAGAGCTACGGCTTCTACAAGGGCAGCGATGATAATCATCATAGTTTGGATTTTGTTCGCTGCTTCTGGTTGACGTGCTACGCCTTCCAATGCACTACCACCGATACGGCCAAGACCTAAACCAGCACCGATTGCTGCAAGACCAGCACCTACTGCTGCTCCCATTACTGCAAAACCACGAGCGCCATCAGCGGCAGCTTGTAAAAGAATTTGTAATAAAGACATGATTAAACAATTTATATATTAGTGAAACAATAAATACAAAATAATTATCAATGACCGTGGTCAGCTTCATGATGGTCTTCAATAGCACTTCCGATGTACATTGATGACAGCAACGTAAAGATAAAGGCCTGCAAGAACGCAACAAGTAATTCAATGGCGTTCATGAACAATGTAAACACTGTAACTACACCACCAACAGCAAGGCTCTTGAAAATGAAAATCAAACCTAACAAACTTAGGATAATGATGTGACCCGCAGTAATATTCGCGAAAAGTCGTATCATTAATGACATAGGCTTCATGAATACGCCGGCAATTTCAACAACCCACATTAAAGGTAACATTAATACTGGTACGCCTTCTGGTTTTACCAAGTGTAACCAGTAGTGTTTGTTGGCATTAATGTGCGTAATAATAAATGTGATTACTGCAAGCGTAAGTGTAATGGCAATATTACCTGTTACGTTAGCTCCTCCCGGAATTAAGCCCAATAAATTATTTATCAGGATAAAGAAGAATAACGTAAGTAAATAAGGTAAGTATTTTTCATATTTCGGGCCAATGTTTGGTTTAACTACTTCGTCACGGATGAAGAAGATAATAGGCTCGATAAAAGATTGCACACCTTTAGGGGCTTTACCTTTATTAGAGATGAAACTTTTGGCTACTGTTGATAACAACACTACCAGAATGATAGCACTTAACAAAAGTGATGCAACATTTTTGGTGATAGAAAAATCCCATACATGAATTTTTTCATCAAGTGAGCCATCAGGATTTAATCTGTGAATGTGTTCATGAAGATTAATATAACCGTTGTAAACGCCATGCCCTTCCTTGAATTTGCTTGAAGAAAATACTTCAACACCATACTCTTTTGTATAAAGAATAACTGGTAAAGGAATGGTTATACCATGTGCAAATTCCCATTCATGAGAATCAGCAATATGGTGCATAATCATTTGACCGATGTCAAATTTTTCTTCTTCGTGTGCAGCTCCTTCTTTTGCTTCATGATGGCCTTCATGACCTTCCTGTGCGAACGAAAAAGAAAGTGAAAAGATTGATAATGAGGCTATTAATAAGAATTTGTTTGTAAGTAAACGCAACATAGTTTTTGAAATATTCGGTCTATCAACGATTCAGGATAATCACCTTTCTGAATTTTGCCGCAAGTTACTACTTAAATTCCAAATCTCAAAGATTGTATAAAATAAATATAATACAAAAAAGTTTATGACGAATAATTCTTGCTGCTTTAAGCCCACGTATAATTCGATACCGATAAATATAATACTCATAAATAGACGTAACACGATGGTAGAGAGATAAAACTGTACAAAGTTTTTACGTTTTTCTCTAAAAGCCAATTCGATGATGCGGTGAAAAAGAAAGGAGAATGCTACAAAGAAGCTCAGGATTACCCATTTCTGAGGGTGTAGTAAGTATCCTAAGCCAATGAAGTCAGCTAAGAAAAATACAATTATCAGTACGCCAGTCAATATTAATGTTTTTGCCATTTACTCTTATTTAAAATGCTGATATACGCATAGATAAGCCTCAAACTTACTGTTTAGGCAATTGCCTGATAACATTATAAAGAGATACACCTATGAAAGTCAAAGAACAGATGAGAGTCCAGACCGGAGTTTTATTAGCCATTTTTCCGTCGAGCCAATATCCAAACCATGTACCCAAGCCAATAGTCAGAATCATCTGAAGCCCAATCTGCGAATACTTGAGCCAGGCTTTGGTGTTTTTCATATCTGGGTTTTCATCCATAAGTATAATTTTTTGTACAAATTTACGATTTAATTCGGATATGTACGGCAGAGAAGATTTACTAAATAAAAAGTAGTATCACGCACACCTGCATAGGCATTATTTAAGGCTTCGGCTAAGGCTTGCGGATGATTCAGAATAGAAGCGGCATAAATAATTCCCATTTGTTGCATTTCCTGCGGCGATACACTTAATGTACCGCAAAGAGCCGCTACCGGAATATTCAATTTATTGGCTTCATCAGTAATACCATTAATCAGTTTGCCTTGAAGGGTTTGCTGGTCAATTTTCCCTTCGCCTGTAATAATCAAATCAACCCCTTTTAGTTTATCTTTAAAATGGCAAAAATCCATCAATAATTTTACACCTTCCTGTAATTGAGCATTCAGGAAAAATACACTACCAAAACCCAAACCTCCGGCTGCACCAAAACCAGCAGTCTGAAAATTACCTTCTGGTAAGCCAGTTATCTGGCTAAAATCTTTGAGACCTTTGTCGAGTTGTAAAACATCTCTTTCCGATGCTCCTTTTTGTGGTGCATAAATATACGCGGCCCCATTTTTTCCATATAACGGATTGGTTACATCGCACGCCACCTGAAAACGCGGAAGTTGAGATGCAAGGGGAGAAGGAATGATGTTTTTGATGAGCGATAAATTATCCCCTGTCGGAACTATTTCCTGCCCTCCAATATCCAGAAACTTCCATCCAAGTGCATAGGCCATGCCTGTGCCAGCATCGTTCGTAGCACTACCACCAATACCCATAATAATGTTTTCTACCCCTAAAGCCATCGCTGCTTTTATCAGTTGGCCTGTACCATAAGTATTAGTTAGAAGCGGATTCCGTTCTTCGGGTTTTAGTAAACTCAAACCTGACGCCGTAGCCATTTCAATGAAAGCAGTTTTATTGTCGGAAGACACCCCAAACTCTGCTTCAATAATACGCCCAAGTGGGTCATACACCTGTGTAGAAATTTTTCGTCCACCGGAGTACCACAAAAGCAAATCAAGGGTTCCTTCGCCTCCGTCAGCCATTGGTAAACTAATGGCTTCGATAGATTCTGACACCAACCTGATGCCCGCTGTCATGGCTTCACATACTTGTCGTGCATCAAGCGACCCTCTGAATTTATCAGGAGCAAGCAGTATTTTCATTCAAATATTTCTGAGATTCGATGGTTGTTTAAAAAATGCAGGTTCTCAGCGGGTTTATCTGGCATTTTTTGTGGGGACTCTTTTTCCGCAATAAACTTATTGACTCCAACCATAATTTTCCCGTGGTGTAATTGTTGTATTTTTTCCTGATAGGCCTTGTCGAGCATTTTTTTCACAAACCCCTCTTCAAAAGCCTGAATTATGCCACCTTTTTGTTCTGTTTCCAGAAACAAATCCCATACTTTGTGTGATAAGTCGGCCGTTAGATGCTCAATAAAATAAGACCCTGCCGATACATCCTGACTTTTGCCCAGATAACTTTCTTCTTTTAAAATCGTTGAGATGTTCCGCGCAATTCTTTCTCCCATTTCTGAATATTCATTTCCTGACACGGCATTATAGGCATGTGTCGTGAGCGAATCGCAGCCACCTATGATAGCTGCCATGGCTTCGGTAGTTGCCCGAAGCATATTGGTGTGTGGGTCAAGGGCTGAATCATAAAACCATGAGGTTTTGGCATTTATCTGGCAACTGATGCTTTCGGATTGATACGCCTCAAGTATTTTTTGCCATAAAAACCTTAAACTACGGAGTTTGGCTATTTCCATAAAATAATTGGTACCTATGGCTACCGAGAATTCTATTTTGGCAATTATTTGTTCAACAGGTAAACCTGAGGCCGTCAGTTTGTCCAGATAAGTAGTTGCAGAAGCCAGCGTAAAAGCTAGTTCCTGCACAGCAGTAGCACCAGCATTATGAAAAACTTCCGATGATATTTGTATTACATTAAACGATGGATAAGAAGCCGTTGCAAGGAATAGATTTTTTGTACTTTCCCAAGTTTGGGCTTCAATACTTGTTTCGCCTTTAAAGTAGTTTTCTAGTGGGTTATACATTAAACCTCCTTTCGGCTGATAATGAATGTGTTTTTGAAGCGCACCCAGTAGGGCAAGTTCATGCTTAGTCTGAAAAAATACGGGTGTATCAGCCAGTTTAATTTTATCAAGCAATCGGGCGAAATCAATCTGCGTCAGGTCTACGGTAGTAAAGTCGATAGTAATAGCATCGGCACCATTCTGCAAGGCATTGATAACTAAATTATTAGTAGTTTTTTCGTCAGTATACTCAATAGTAGGTCTGTTCTGCCAGAGAATATTTTTTTTATTGCGTTGAGCTTGCTGAATCTCAGTCAGGTTCAGGTCGGTCAGGTCTTCTGCTGCATAATAAGGTTGAACCCTGATACCTTCGGGTGTATTCCAGATGAGGGTTTCTTCAAAATTTTTGCCTTTTAAATCTTTTAATGCCTGCGCTTCCCAGCTTTTTTTTGAAGATTCCTGAAAATCATCAAAGAATTTTTCTTTCATAGACAAATTGTATTTTTCGATGGAAAAAAAGCAATTACCAAAGTAATTGTAAAGGTACATTTTGTATTTTTATAAGACAAATCAAATTTGGTAAAATAATGTTTGTAAATTACTTTGAAAATCCATGAAAAATCTCAAAATTCACTGATTGGTAGGTACGTGATTTTTATTATCTTTGCACCCCTTTAGAATCCCAAGTAGCCAAATGACTATTTTAGAAACGCCGAAAACTCAACAACGTGAAGTAGACATAGTGTGGCAGAATTGCCTGAAGATTATTCGTGATAGTATTTCGGAGCAAAGTTATAAAACTTGGTTCGAACCGATTGTACCCGGAAAATTAGAAGGTAAAAAGCTGACTATTCAAGTGCCAAGCCAATTTTTTTACGAGTGGTTAGAGGAAAACTATGTGCAATTATTAAGAAAAGCACTAGACTACGCAATCGGGCGGGAGGGGATGCTTGAGTATTCTATTATTATTGATAGCGGAAACCAGAAAAAAAATGAACCACCTATTGCCGTGAATATGCCACAGCATAGCTCGCCAGTAGCAAGGGTTGAAAATACAATAAATGATTCGGTAAGAAGCCCATTCGAGATGAAAGACCTCGATTCGCTAAATCTGGATTCTTACCTTAACCCGAATTATACTTTTGATAACTTCGTAGAAGGAGACTGTAACCGTCTGGCAAGGGCTGCCGGATTTGCCGTTGCTTCCAAACCGGGTGTAACATCGTTTAACCCGCTCATGATTTATGGTGGAGTAGGGTTAGGTAAAACGCATTTAGTGCAGGCCATTGGTAATTTTATGAAAAATAAGGCAGGAAATAAATTTGTGCTTTATGTTTCTTCTGAAAAATTCACCAGCCAGTTTATTAATGCTATCCGTAATAATAGCCTGCAAGATTTCATGAATTTTTATATGCAGGTAGATATTCTGATTATTGATGACGTACAGTTTTTATCAGGAAAAGAAAAAACACAGGAAACATTCTTTCATATTTTTAACCATTTGCACCAATCAGGAAAACAGATCGTAATGACCTCTGACCGCCCACCTCGTGAACTCGAAGGGGTAGAAGACCGCCTGCTTTCTCGTTTTAAATGGGGTCTGACAGCCGATTTACAAACGCCTGATTTTGAAACTCGTATTGCTATTATTCAGAAAAAAGCTCAGGCTGAAGGTATTTCTATTGCTTATGAAGTAATAGAGTATCTGGCACATAGCATTGACACAAACGTGCGCGAACTGGAAGGAGTAATGATTTCATTGCTAGCGCAGGCATCGCTTACACGCCGTGAAATTGATGTGGAACTAGCAAAAAATACCCTTCGCCATTTGGTGAAAGATTCTGAAAGAGAGGTAACTATTGATACCATTATTGAAGCCGTAACAGAGCATTATAAGGTGAGAATACCTGACCTGAAAGGGAAAAGCCGCCTCAGAGAGATTGTACTGCCTAGGCAAGTGGCTATGTATCTGGCAAAAGAACTAACAAACTTGTCGTTAAAATCGATTGGTTATCATTTTGGCGGACGTGACCACAGTACCGTAATTCATGCCATTCAGACCGTAAATGATTTAATGGATACCGATAAGGAAATAAGCGGAGCCGTAAGTAAACTGCTAAAAATGTTCAGGAAATAGCCTGCTTTAAAAATGTTTCATGAAGGGCTAGCACTTGCGGAATGAGCAAATGTTGTTCGTCGTTTATAATCTTGTAATTGGCTATTGCCAAAAATTCTTCTTCTGTTTTTTGCCTTGATATAATCGCCCTGATTTCTTCTTCATTACGTTGTGGGTCACGTTTTTTAATCCGGCTTATTCTTAAATCAATCGGAGCCGTTACCACAATCACAGTATCAAAATTATTGTTATTGCCGGCTGCATTCATTAAAGCTGCTTCACGTAATGTATAGGGCTTGTGCTGATTATCCTGAAACCATTTATCTGTATCGGCAAATACCCGTGGGTGAATGAGGCCATTCAGCATCTTCAATAAATCGGGGTTGTCAAAAACCTGAGCTGCTACCCACTTTCTGTTATATTCGCCTTGCTCATTGTAAGCCTGCCTGCCTAGAAGCTCCTTTATTTCTTTGCGAAGCTGTAAATCATGGTTTGTAAGCCATTTGGCTCTTTCATCGGCATAATATACGGGTACTCCCAAGATTTCGAATATCTTGCAAACAATGGTTTTTCCAGAACCTATTCCGCCGGTAATGCCTATTTTTAACAATGTATTTTTATGATTTATAAAGATTGGAAAACGCACAATCAGGACGATAGTTCTTTGAATGTTTTTTGTTTCCTGATAAAATATGCCGCTACAATACTTTTCTGATAAATATCGTTTAGCTGTTTGTTTTTTTGCCTTTGCAAGCGCGGAATCATGGCATAGAATGCAAAATGTGCTTTAAGAATAGCCCATATATCTTTCAGTGAACCTGCAAGCAGAAACTTTATGCTAGACACACCATCCAAGACTAATCTCATGAAAATAATACCAAATAATTTGTTAGCAGGCAGGTTTTTGTAAAGCATGGCAAGGCCGTTCCGGTAGTTAAGAAATGTTTTTTTAGGGTTTGATTTATGTAAGGTTCCGCCCCCCACATGATAAACCATCGAATCGGCACAGTAAAATACCTGATACCCTGCATTTTTCATGCGCCAACACAAATCTATTTCTTCCATGTGAGCAAAAAAACTGCCATCAAAACCACCAATTTTATGAAACACCTCGGCACGTACAAACATACAAGCTCCCGTAGCCCAGAATACTTCTTTCGTATCATCATACTGCCCTGTATCTTCTTCACAGGTATCAAATATCCTACCTCTACAAAAAGGATACCCCAGCCAGTCGATGTAGCCACCTGCGGCTCCTGCATACTCAAAGTGTGTTTTTTGGTAATAGTTGCGTATTTTGGGTTGGCAAGCCGCAATGGCAGGATTCGCCTCCATGAGCTGAATAACAGGCAAAACCCAGTCAGGTGTAACTTCTATGTCAGAGTTCAGCAGAACATAATATTCGGCTTTTATCTGTTTCAGGGCTTTATTATAGCCTTCAGCAAAACCACTGTTTTCTGTTAATTCAATTAGCCTTACCTTAGGGTAAGTCTCTTTTAAAAAACTAACCGAATTATCGGTCGAAGCGTTGTCGGCTACAATAATCTCATAGCTGTATGAATATTGAATTACAGTGGGCAGGAATTTCTCGAGGAATCCCTGCCCATTATAATTCAGAATAACTATGGCAACTTTGGGCATGCTTACCTGTTAAATATTTTATCTAGGTCCATTCCGGGAATATTCGGTAACATACCTTCTGTGCTTTTCTTTAATTCTTCTTTGGCTTTTTCTTCTACTTTTTCTAAAGCCTTATTAGTGGCAGCTACAATTAAATCCTGCAAAATGTCTTTGTCTTCTACCTTCAATAAATCATTATCTATTTCAATTTGTAGTAATTGTTTTTTGCCATTCACCGTAGCTTTTACCATACCTGCACCAGCTTCGCCTGTTTCTGTAATTTTTCCGAGGTTTTCCTGCGCTTCCTGCATACGGCTTTGCATCTCTTTCATTTTACCGGCCATGCCGAAAATATCTGCCATGTTCATAGTTTTATGAATTTATGTTCTATGTGTGAGAAATCATTTACTAACTACAAAACTACAAAAAAAGGCAGTCGGTTCAGACTGCCTTGCTGTATTTTATGAGTAATGTATCTTTAATTTTATTTAATCAGAATGACGGTACCAATTTTTTCGAATTTTTGGCCGGCGTTATCAATGCCATATATTTTATAACTATAATTTCCCGGAGGGGCCGGAGTACCGTTTTCGTTGCCATCCCAGCCAATTTCCTTATCTTTCGATTCAAAAATGGCTTGTCCCCAACGATTATAAATAACCATATTAAATTCAGAAACAAACTTTTCTTTAGCCAGAAAAACATCATTATTTGTATCACCATTAGGTGTAAAGGCCGATGGTACAAAAATTTGTGCAGGAGTTATAAAAGTATAAGTATTGGAATAACTAAAGAATGGGAAGTCTGTAATGCCAATCGGATAAATATCTACTTGGGTATCTTGCTGGGCCAGAATCCTGAAGGTTACTCTACCATTATGGTTAGGGTCATTCAGGGCTGCATCGAGAACGTTTTTCAGGTTCGATTCCAGATTTACAGTTTTATCAACAGGCATTATTATATTGCCTTTATCATCTAATAACTGTACAGTATATTGTGTAGGTTTTACATTTAGTAACAAATTAGCTGCATCACTCACCTTAAACTCTGTCCAGTTAAGTGTATTCGATGCTTTTGAAGTTAAAAATATAGAACAAAATGGTGGCGATTGTTCTGATACATTCCCGCACTCATCTTCATAGTCTACTTTATAGCAATATTGTTGTTTCTCCGGCTCTACATTGTAGTCATCCCACTTATTGGTGGTAACACTCTTGACCAATGTAAAATTGGTTGAGTTACCTTCGGCCCTATAAATATTATATTTAGGTGGCTGAGGGGTAGTACTCAGAGTCAGGCGAATAAAATTAACATCATTAGATATATAACTGATAGATGTCATGGGGAGTTTTCCTCCTGTTAAAGGGTCAACGAGAATATCAGGTGATTTAATAGTTACCCTGTTTGTGCCTGTACCTACATAGCCAATTACATTAAACTTATATTTGGCTTTACAATACATAAGGTTATAAGTATAGGTAGTAGCAGTAGAGGGGTTCGGATAACCTGTGTTTTTATTGGCACCTGTGGGCGTTTCTTCATAAGGTACCTCATAACGGGTTATCGGAGACTCGCTACTCCAGTTTATTTTTACAGTAGTAGGAGAAAGAATCTGAGAAGCTGGTTTAATGGTACATACTTCGTTTGAATAAATCGGCGTTGCACACAAGCCCGTTTGTTGTAGTCGGAAACAGTATTCGTTTGCTCCATTAAGACCAGTAATTGAGGTATTGGCTGTGGCACTAGTGGCTGTTCCTTTTATTGTTAAATTTGCTGGCCCCCAGCTACCACCTTTAGGTTTTATTTCGATGTTATAGTCTTGCCCAACGGTGCCGCCCGAAATTGTAATTTTATTTTCTGCACCACCATTTAATCCTGTAAGTTCGGTAATTTTAGGAACATTAGCACTACCGACGGGTATCGGATAAGGAGTGCCAGAACAAACTCGGCTATTGTTACGGATATGAATACCTTGAATAAGTGGCTGAATAACTGCTCCCTTGTAAGTATGCGTAGCTGTAATACCTGTGCTTGAAATACTAGCCATCGGAAACTCTTCCGTAGTACCATCGCCCCAGTTAATACTCATGATGGTATATAATTTATTATTGGCTGACGGTAGAATTTTCACAACTACGGTATTGGCACTACAAGCGTTGTAGTCAATTTCTGGTTGTGGTGTTGAAAAAACTTCAACTTTCTGGCATCTGATGTAGTCTTTACTGCCTACTTTCCCTTTCATCATTATCCAGTAGGTGCCTGCCTGCGTATAAGTTGTGTCAAAGCGTGGGGTATTAGGGAAAACCGGAACACCCTTACTGTCTTTATAGTTAAAAATAAAATAAACAGTACCTGGTGTAAACATACCGCCGCCCGGAGCTGAATAGCTACTAATAGTTACTTTACTTGATGTGCTACCATTATTGAGGCAAGCAAGTGTAGGATTAGGTACAAGGTTACCTCCTAAAGAAATGCCTCCTGATGGGTTAGCACATTCTTTGGGTTCGGTAATCTGTTCTTGTCCAAAGCTTGTAAAAGTAATGTAAAAGGCTATAAATCCAAGCAAATATGATTTAATGCGGGACATAAAAAAAATAGTTTCGTATGTATTCACTCTAAGGTATCATCTCAAAAATCATGCCCGAAGATAGGAGGGCTCAGCAAAATAACGTTTTAGAATGCAGTTTATTTGGCAAAATATGGCAATATTTTGTAAAAAAACAAATTTTATATCGAAAAACTTGCTTTTTACTTACCTGACAGTCAATCAGTTATTGTTCGCATTATATCGTTAAATTCCCTTTGGCTTGAAATTTGTTGTTGCTCTAAAAGGGTTTCGTAAAGTTTTCAAGCGGTAGCATTTGTCGTATTAAAAGGTGTTTTGCCTCTTAAAGTTCCTTGTGTTTTAATAGGTATCAGGCGAGCAAATAGCTCTTCTGAATACCAGTCTTCTTTCCGAGTTTTTTTGATTACTGCTTGGTGTGCATACTGCTTGTAAGCAAATTTTTTAACATCTTCAAGGCTTTCCCAGATAGAAAAAGTGGCTTGCCTTAATAGAGGCACTTCTCCAATGCCTACCGACGTAATAAATCCTTCGGCTTGGTTCAGGCTATCGGCTACGCGAGGAACATTCTGCCAGAAACTTTTTAGCTTTGAGAAACGAATACTTGCCCGTGTCAGAACTGCAATTTTCCCATCATGGTTTTTAATCGGCTGTTTTGAACCGAAAGGCTCCTGCCCGTCCCATTTTCCGTGCGATTCATACGGAATACAAAGCACATACCATTGCTCTTTAGTAAATAACCTCCACCATTGCTGTATAAATGAGTTTGACATAAATTGTTCAAAGTCTTCTGCTGTTTCCCAAGTTGCCAGTAAACCCCATTGCGACCAGTCGGGGTAAATATCGAAGGTGCCGTTTTTTCCACAGCCCAGCAATTTCCAGAAGCGCACGTGTTTGTTAAACATAAGTGGTATTCTGAAAACTGCCATAGAAAACAAAGCCATCGGGATAAAATAAAAGGGATAACGTACAATATTTAACGAAACAAACATGAAGTGTAACAGGGTTAATGGATAGTTGGTTTTTCTACAATAATGAGCCATCTGAAAGCCCATTTCCACCGGATTTTATAATTTTTTATTTGTGCTTGGTCTAATAGTATTTCCCAGTCTGTTTTTCGGAAACCTCTCAGAACAGACAAAGGTGCATCGTTCCTGACCAGATAAGATTTCGAAAAAAGACCTGTTAATATTTTAATTGAATAATAAGCCAGTGGATGCCTGTGTAAATCGGCAATGAAAAACCCCTTTTCTGAATGTTTATACATCCATTGCAGCATATTTATGAGGTCGGGTTCTTTGAAATGATGACAAAACAGAGAGTTAAAAATGTAGTCAGGTTTCTGAAGGGTTAAATCAGTTAACTGATAATCGCATACCTGATATTGAATAGGGATGTTTTGGTGTTGACGGGCAAACTGTACACAATCGTTTTTAAGGTCAACTCCTTGCAAGTGGTAAGGTATATTTTTTTTATGTAAAAAACGCCCGATTGCTCTCAGGTTATCTCCGCCGCCACTTCCTATTTCGAGGATACTCACGGGTTTTATAGCTCTGGATTTTTCAAGAAAATAATGTAAGCCCGCCAGTACTACCTGATGCCCCCCCAGCCATTGGTTAATGAAGTCTAACTCCCGCAGATTCTGATAGAGGTCTTTCTGAGGGATAACGTCGTTATCAAGTAATTCTAAGGTATACGAGCGATTTTTGAAATTCATAGGCTAAGCATAGCTGTTTCGATGGTGATACCCGGCCCAAAAGCCACTGTAAAAATGTTACCTCTTGTATGGGGCTTTTGCATGATTTTCTCAAGTACAAAAAGTATTGTTGCTGACGACATATTCCCATAGTCACGCAGGATATCGTAAGAAACTGCTAAGTCGTTATGGTTCAGGGCTAAAGCGTTTTCAACGGCTTCCAGTATGTTTTTCCCGCCCGGATGAATAGCCCAATGGCTGATGTCTTTTCTGGATAGATTTAGCTGATTTAAACAACTATGTAATAACGAGCCGATTTCTTCTTTAATTAACTTAGGTACATGGTTTTTCAGGGTCATCAGAAAGCCATTGCCTGACAACTGCCATGCCATATCGGGCTGCCCTGCCAGTGCAATTTTTGAAAAAAACTGTTTGATGGCCAAACCACTGTCTTTTGAGTTGCCTGATACCAAGCAAGCAGCAGAACCATCTGCAAATAAAGTAGACGAAAGTACGTCGTCGATATGATTCGATTTCTGGAAATGTAAAGTACATATTTCGGTACATACAATGAGTACTTTTGAAGAGGCATCGGCACGGCAAAAAGCATCTGCAATTTTAAGTGCATGCAGAGCCGCATAACAGCCCATAAAGTTTACAGAGGTACGAATAATATTAGCCGGTAGTCTGAGTTTTTCTGTAAGAAGTATATCAAGGCCGGGTGCTGAAAGCCCCGTGCAGGTTACAGTTATTAGATGGGTTATTTCTTCAACACGGGTATCTTTCAGGCATTTTTTAATAGCTGTTTCTGATAAGTTTACTACTTCTTCATTGAATAATTTCATGCGCTGCTCAAGAGTGGGCGACACGCAATTATTGCCGAAAAAATGCCAGTTTCCACGGCTGAGCGAGAAGTCGGGAAAAACCGAGTATCGGGTGTTTATTCCACTTCTTTTGTATAAAAGTGGTAAAAGTTTTCTGCTCTTTTCATCGGGGTTGGTGGCATCGAGCATAAATTGCAAGATGTCATCCTGCCGATGACAGTAACGTGGGTTTGCAGTTCCGATAGAAACGATTTTTGACATGTAGTTTCGGGTGTTAAGTAAATCGTTGTGTTGGAATAATAATAGCCTGAGCTGTTACTCAAACTACTATACATACGTTTGCTGGGTTTTAACAGTTGCTTGGCTACTCCGAAAACTGCAACAAAATAATGTTTTACAGACTAACCTCACACGCACTCTATAAAAACTCTATAAACATAGTTTTTGTTTTTTTGCAGGTCTTCATAATTGACCACAAACTCCTCTGAGCTTACCTGAAATTGTGTAATACTGATGGTACGAAGCTCATTATTTCTATTCATTTTTATGTCATTTCTTTCGTCTCCCATACCACCTGTATGATGAAAATGTAAAATGTCATCAGCAGTATAGGCCGGATATTGCTGTAAAAAATCTTGAAACCATTGTTCTCTTTGCTCAATAACCTTAGAAGAATAAAGCGTAACTGACGACCATATTCGTGGTTTATTACGAGCGTGCTGCGTGTGAATCACCTGCTTGCCTGTCCACCTGATTTCACTGTATGTGTCTGTTACATGCTTGTTAATAATCACAAGTGTAAAGGGTTCAATACCCTCAAATGAATAATTGTTAACAAACGCTTCAATATTTGCGTAGGTGTAAAAATCCAGAATTACTTTCCCGCGGCTTTGGCGGTAAGGCGGAGCCGAAACATGGGGTGATATACCTCCGTTAAGCAAGCAAAGGGTAAAGGTATCACATCCGCCAATCCAAGTACCATCCCCCTGCGGGTCTTTCGGGTAAAAAACGTAATATCCACCTATTTCATATTTTCTAGGTGGAATGGCAGCGGCACGACTGGTTTTTTCATCACGGTTTGATGTAAAAATAAAACCATTATTAGTAGTTGGCAAATAAGTTAACACACACATAACAAAATCATAGTTTTAATCAGATGTTGGTAAAATACTAGCTGCAACAAAGCAAACATTTATTAATTGTATTGCTCTTGCCTGTGTTGAATAGTTGAATAAGCTACCCCGAAATTTTCGGGTATTTCAACTTCTTTAAAATTTTCTTGTAAACCAATCCTGATTAAGGCAAAGTGGTGGATAGAATGCTCAATAAGATAGGCCATTTCACGGATAAAACTGGTTGGAATATGTACTCTCCGGTCAGGATTATAATTAACTGCCAGCAGTAGTGGCATTGAAACATCAGCAATATCCTCAATTGTCTGGCTGATGTTTTTTAACATATCAAGTGCAAAATATACATCATTTTCTGTTAAAAAATTACGTTGACGGGCATCATAATCAATAATACCTGATTGATAACCTTTAAGCAAGCACTCATAAAATTCTATGATATGCCGGCAATGCTGCCCTATACTACTGCCATTTAAAATAGAAAGAGCTTTAGCATAACTTTGTGGAGGTAGCTGTTCTAACAAATCAGTTAATTGCTTAATAACTTCGGTATGTATTGTTTTCATAACTGTTAGTGTTATACAATCATTTATGTTTTTGGTTAAAAATTATTCTTTTATAACCATCTTTATTGTCTGATATAAACTAATATAGCATTTAATAGTGTTTTGTCTGACTATGCAAGACAAGTAATGAATTTGTTGAGACAAAACTAATAATGTAAAGCCATACGGGATGTCGGCAGGCTGACCATTTCAGCAAGATATTTTGGCTGATTATGAAAGATATTCTTTAGTGTTCTTGAAATACGCAATTGTAAGAAACAGAGGGATTCTCAATTTAATGCAGCAAGATTCTTAATGATGATTTCTGTTCGGGAATAGTCAAGAATATTTTTTTCCTTTAACTCGTTAAATAACTGAGTAACGGTTTGGCGGGTGCTACAAATTAAACTGGCTATATCCTGATGGGTAAGGTAGTTCTTCAAAATAATTTCATGTGCATGATTTGTGCCTTCTTTGCTGGCCCAATCTGCCAGAAAACCATTTAACCGTGCGCGTACATCTTTAAAAACAAGATTAGCATAGCGGTTTTCCATGCGTTTTAGTCTAAAACCAATCCATTTGGTATATTGGAGAGCTAAAGCCGGATTCCGCTCAATAACTCTTTCAAAATCGTCCAACTTGAAACTACAGCAGGTAACATAATCCGATACCGCAACGGCATATTCATCAAGTGCTTGGTTTGTTAAAGTAAACTGACCGAACAGGTCACCTGTTTGCAGAATATCCTTAACCACTTCGTTGCCTTTCTCATCAATCTCTACAATTTTTATGGTTCCTCTTTTCAGGGTATAAACCCTGTTCGATTCATCGTGAGAGAAATAAATAATTTCTCCTTTTTTGGCAGTTTTAAAATTCGTAATCAGGCATATTTCTTTCAACTCAGCCGAGTTAAGTACATTAAATAATTTATGATTATGCAAATGCCAGTATTTGGTTTCAAGATTCATAAGAATGAAAATAGTAGCCGAATATATCAATAATTGCCCTGAAAATGAAATATCAGCCAAAATGCTTTCGTATTACCTGCAACAATTCTTTTATTGGTACAGGTGTTACTCCACGTTTCTGGTTTTCGATACTTATTTCTGCCACCCTTTTCCAATGCCAGCTTAGGTCCTTATATGCTTGCCAGAGGTAGTAAGTTGGGTCATAAATATGCCCCGGATCAGAGCTAACGCCGTTTAATTCCATAATTCTGATGTTCCGGCCCGCATATAAGTCTTCAATACTAGCTACTTTCATATCAAACCGGCCATAGTAAAAGCCTTCAAAACCTTCGGCTATTTGGCTAAAGACCTCATGAAGCCGTGTATTAATCAAGTGGTTCGCATTCACGAATTTAGTGCCGCGGCAATGGTTACCTATGGGTTCTAATAGCCTTTTTTCGTTGGCAGGAAGCACTTCTTTAATGCTTTTGCCCATGCGTTTTTGTAAAGTATTCAACTGAAATCTGGCTCTGGTATTGTTCTGTATCAGTTCTTCAATGCTCAACTGCCCATCGCCTGTTACTGTCAGAAATTCCTTAATTGTAACCGATGAAACCCTTCCTTTTTTTTCACTTGGTAAACGGCTGAACAACACACCCAATTCAATAGGATAGTCGATAAACTCCTGAATCAGGTAATCGGCTTTCATATCTTCATGGTATTCTTTCAACGCTGTTTCAGACATGATTTTGACTACTGAAGTACCTCTTTCGCCTACATTAGGCTTGGCAATTACCGGAAACTTCAGGTTTTTATCAGTTAGCTGGCTTAGAACTTTTTCGAATGATACATTCTCAGGCACAAACAAGGTTACAGGCAGGTACTCGGGTGCTATGTTTTTCAGAATTTCGCTTTTATGCTCACCATAAAAACCACCTCCTTCAATACCCGGGTTAACGGCTGTAAAATAAGTTAGCGACTTAGCACGTATGGTTTGTAGAAGCCAGTAAGGAACCATAGGTAAATAAAATACCCACCAAGACCAGTATTCATAGTTAAAAATTTTAATCAAAAAGAGTGGGAGTCTCATATTTTAGGTGGTGAATCGTTTAATTAAACGTGAAATCGTCGTTTTTTCATGATATATTACAAATAAACAACAAATTGCTGTAACAACTGCCATAAAAAACAGTTGGCCACCATCGTGCATTACTTCAATGCCCAGTAAAAAAATATGTGTTAACATGGCTCCGCCCATAATACCAAGCCCTAAAACTGCCCCTAACCATGATGTTCGTGGATATAATAATAAAAACGAAGCAATCAGTTCGGCTATTCCGGTCATTATTCGTCCCCATGGTTCTATGCCCACTGTCGAAAAAATATAGACACTTTCTGGTTGCGCTGTAAATTTAAAATAAAGCGTTTGTAACATAACAAGAGCGGCTACTAGCCGTGCCACCCAGACAAATATATTTTGCATTGCTATAATGATTTTGTAATTATTGATAAATTTTAATCCAGTTAGCATCGGCTTGTTTTTTCAATTTTGCTTCATCTTCATTCCATGTATTAAGCGTATTATTGAAAAAACTTTTATAGAATAAATACACTTTCCCATTAAGTATTTTGTAATTTTCGGGGTCAACTTCCACTTTTTCTCCTTTGGCTCCCATAGCATAGGCACACCAGCCGCCATAGGCAGGTTCATACTTTGCCGGAGATTTCATAAAAGCTGAAAGGTTTGTTTCATTGGCAAACTTGTAAATGATTCCATTGTAAGTATAGCTTATTTTTCCTTTCTGAGGCTTATTGCTGAAATAACTCACAGGGTCATAGCCTGAAATAGCCACGCCTTTTTCGAGTAGGAAATGTTTTTGTCTGATAGCCGTTTCTTGGCCTATACCTTGTAGTGATACAAAGAGTAAGAGAATGAATAACTTGTTCATTAGATTATTATAAATTTAATAAAACAAAGTTAGGCAGTAGCTGACGAACGAAATGTCGGGTACATGACAGATTTACCAATAAATCTTGAAAACCTGTAAAACAGCCAGAAATATAAAAAAACATCCAATAAGCCTGTTAATTGAATAGCCCTCAAATAATTGCTGAACTTGTTGTTGTTTGCGGTTTACCAAAATAGCAAATAAATAAAGAATACCAAATGCTCCGGTCATGGCTCCTAAAGCAAAAGCCGACTTCGCAGCAAAATGATTCAATGCGAAGTACTTGTTTACATAAAGTGAACTAAAAAACCAGAAAGGTAGAAGCTGAGGGTTTATTATTCCTAAAGACAAGCCTTTCAGAAAGCTGGCTTTTAACGTATTTCTGCCTAGTTTTTTTTGAACTATGCCTGTTTTTTTCTGATAAAAATAGCTAATGCCGATGCCTATGAAAACAGGTACTACCAGTATATCAATGATACGAAAAAATACTTCATTATTTTGAACAAACAATAAACCTTCAAGGGCTAATGTTGCATAAACAATTTCGGGAAGACACCCCCCAACAGCCACCAGAAGCCCTGCAGGAAGGTTTCGGTATAGCGTAGTTTGTATAACTGCTAAATTGACGGCTCCGGGCTGTATTGAACCAAAAAAACTTATGAGGGCTGTCAGAAAGAAAATCAGTAATTCCATGTAGGATATATGTTAGTTGTGTAAAGTAGAGGTATTTATTTGAAAAAAAATGTCGCCAGCCTGACATCACTCGTGGATTCTTTACAAAAGTAAGGCAATACTACCCATAGTTTACCAATGTTTCCATTCATATCCCTTAAATACATGAAAAGCCTATCTATATTTTTTATTTATAACTTTAAAGATAAAAATGCACCCAATGGCGAGCGGGATATTTTCTTTGGTGTATAATAATGTTAAAATTGGCAGTGGTGGACTTAATAGATGGTGCAGAGCTGGCCTTACTGGCTATGTAACGCTTCTATTCTGCCATCATCCATTCATGTTCAAAGGTGGTTATGAGGGAAAGGCAGATGCTTTATTGTTTAAATTATTGTAAAAAACTATCTAAATAACCGAGAATCGTTTTTGTCTGCGTCATCAGACCAACATGGCTTTGATTGGGAATAATGGCCAGTTGTGATTTTGGCATGGGTTGTAATCCGGCAGACACACCTCCACCCAATAGCTTATATGTTTTTGCTAATTCGATTTTATCCATTCCATCATTGTCGCCTGAGATGATTAATACAGGTGCAGTGATTTGTGCTATATTGTCGTCACCCAAATTAAATGGCTCGCCAGCCGATGCAATCATTTGTTCCACAAACTTTGTCCATTTGGTTTTGTCTGGTGCTACGGCATCATAGGCGGCTTGTAAAGGCGAATTAGCAAAAAACTCAGGCTTCATTATTTTAAAAATATCGGTTACTTCGCTTACCCAACCCTCACTTTTATAAACTGAAGAAATAATTACTAGTTTTTGTAATCGCTCAGGACTTTGTATTGCAAATTGGTAGGCTACCTGACCACCAAAACTATATCCGGCTATATCAGCACTATCAATTTTCAGGTAATCCATTACTTTCTCTACATCACTGGCTAAAGTAGCTCGTGATAATTTTCTATCCGAAAAGGGCGTATGTCCATGTCCTTGTAACTCTAAAGCAATAACTTTTCTTGTTTTTGCTAATTCAGGAATTAAATTTCCCCAATTCATTTCAATGGTATAGTAAGCACCATGTAGTAAAACGATAGGCTTGCCTTCGCCGTAAATTTCGTAATAAACTTCAATACCATTAGCCGGTGCATAGCCGCTGCTGGTAGGGCTTACTTGTTGTGCATTTAATGAAGAACCTGTTTGCATAATGAGTGCAATTAAGAGTTATTTAATAAGATTACTGTCATTGAATAAATTTTCATAAACTTACCCAAGTTGGCTTGATTGATAATTGTATTACAAAGTTGGGAAATATTTTAAGATTCGACCTATATAAAAACGTCAACATTAGGGGTGAATTACGACAAAACATTACAGTTTGGGCAGTTTTCTTGTTTTTTGCCCTGACTTAAAATAAACTTCTATTATTGTACATTGAGTATTTAAAGAACGGATAAGTACTCTCGAGTCCTGTTTTTCTGACCTAAGTAGATGAATAACAATATGTTATTTATGATAAGGACTATTTGGTATGCTGTGATACTAGCTTCTCATGGGTTAATTTAACAAATCTATAACCTTTGGCTTTTAGCTCAGGAATAGCCATTTTCAAGGCTTCCAGCTCGAACCATTGTGGATGATTAAAATGCATAATTACAATAGCCCCTGGCTTTGCATTATTGACAATATTATCTTTAATAACTTCTGGGGGTGTAAATGGAATTGCATCTCCGCTAAGAATATCAAAATTGATAACTTTCATTCCTAACTGATTGGCAATTTTTGCGCAAGTTTCATCTGTATATGCTGTTGCAGAGCGAAAAAACTGTGGTCTTTTGCCTGTTAATGCGGCAATTTTCCGAGCGTTTAATTCCATCTCGTCAATCACCTCAGATATGTTTTGTGTAGCAGCAACCCCATACTTGGTTTCACCGTCAATTGAACAAAGCCGATGCAATAAACCATGGTTCCCGATTTCAAATAGGGTATCCTGAGATAATTTCCTGAAAACTTCCATATTATCATCTATCCATAAGCCACTTACAAATAAGGTTGCTGGTATGCGTTGTTGTATCAGAAAATTAATCAAAGGAGCGTTGTAATCATTTTTCTTGCCAATACAAGCATCAAATGTGAAGGCAATAACCTTGTTATTATCTGCAACATCCTCAAAAACATCATTAATAATTACACCAAATCTTCCGGGTTTAGCATTTGGGAATTCATTTATTATTTTATTTCGAAAATTAAGGTACTCGGGTGTATAATAGGTTTGAACTTTATTGACAAAAGCCTTATGTGCATCGGTTTTATTTTGTGCCACTACCAATAAGGGCGTTATGATTGATAATAAAACAAATAGAATTTTCATGATAGTACTATTTAAAATATCTGGTTAAGCCTGAAATATAAGTTTGAGTGAAAATTTTGAAAGATTAACAGACAATAGCGAGAGTTTTAGCAAAATATCATTCATAAGATTATTCATAAATAAATTAAAAGCTTAATTCAAACAGTTTCTAAATATCGATTGAATTTTTCGGCATTTTCTTCTATATCAACAATCTCTAAAGATATATCAACTTCCACATTATAGCCAAATGGATGTGGCGTATTTTCATTAAATGGTGCTATTAATTCATTATGTTGTTCCTAATGGAGGCTTAATAATTAATCTTATCAATTCAATTAAGCCTTCTTTTTTCATTTCTCTAGCCTTTAGAAATGAAACTGTTGTTTTTCTAATTTTTTGCCATTTTACAGTATTCCCACTACATTTTACATCTGATAGGCTTATCGCCAAAGCTGTAACACGAATGCCCTAATAGGGTCATAATAATCTGTATTTATCGGTGAATGTATGATTTTATTCTTTAATCATTGACATTATTGTCTTGAAATACTTCGTTTTATTGCTTCGTTTTCTCTTAAATTTTGGAACATTGTCCTTTTAATGAAGGTGTTTCGGTTGTAAATTGCCAAAAAATTAGATTTATGAGGAAATTACAAATGGAAGAACTGAATCGGCTCTCGGTAGAGGAGTTTCAGGAAACACAAAAGATGAATTTTTGCCTAATCCTTGACGACATCAGAAGTATGAATAATGTTGGGTCTGCTTTTCGTACGGCAGATGCTTTTCTGGTTGAAAAAATATATCTGTGTGGTATTACAGGCACACCGCCGCACCGTGAAATAGAAAAAACGGCACTTGGCTCAACGGAGTCTGTTGCATGGGAACATCGGCCTGATATTACTGAACTCATTCAGGAATTAAAACAGAATAATTATATAGTACTGGCTGTTGAGCAAGTTGAAAACAGTTTAAAACTGACCGATTTCCAGCCTGAACCTTCGCAAAAATATGCCTTTATTTTTGGGAACGAAGTTTTTGGTGTAAATGATACGGCTATTCAACTGGCTGATAATTGTCTGGAGATTCCACAGTTCGGAACCAAGCATTCGTTAAATATTGCTGTTACTGTCGGCATTGTATGTTGGGACTACGTTTCAAAGATAATGGCACAATAATTCATTTTTGATGCAATTTTTCTTTGCTATTTTCCGTCTCTACTTGCAGAGATGTTAAACTATTAAATATGCGCCTGTTCGGAAAAATCTTTGTTTTATTGTTTAGTTATCAGTTAGTTATGGCGCAGGAGTCTATGCCGGCTGAACCTGTTATCTGCCATTATACCGAACAGGATAGTTTTACTGAGATTCTACCCGACAAAGCGTTGCTCTCAAATAACCGACTGAGTAACGGGGCCGCTATTGAAGTTACTTACATCGATTTCCCCGAAGGAGCAAAAGCTGCTTACCAGCAAGCTATTACAATCTGGCAAAAATACTTGTTTTCTACACAAACTATTCGCATTAAGGCTACGTGGGTTTCGTTGTCGGCAGGGGTGTTATCGGTTACGGGTGCTACGCGTATTTATAAAAACTTCAGTAATGCCCCTTATTCGGATCTATGGTACCCGGTAGCGTTGGCAGAAGCCATTGCCGCTAAAGACCTCAATAATGGCGATTATGAAATAGAAATGAAAGTAAACAATAATATGAACTGGTATCTGGGTACTGACGGTCGGGCGCAGTCAGGCAAATATGACCTCACAACCGTAATATTGCATGAAGTAGCACATGGGCTTGGCTTTTCGTCATCAATGAAATTAGTTAATAATAATACACAAGGCCAATACGGGCAGTCGGGTAATGCTTACATTTATGATACTTTTTTGCAGAATTCGAGCAAAATTAAATTGACCGATGCTACCATTTTTGGTAATCCTTCTACCAGTTTGAAGGATATTTTAACAGGCAATGCCCTGTTTTTTGGTTTAAAAGACCCAAAATTTGCTTCTACATTGCCTAAATTATATGCGCCAACAACTTATAGTGAAGGCTCAAGTATTTCGCATTTCGACGAGTCGACTTATCCACAAGGCAACCCTAACTCGTTAATGTCGCCTAATGTAAGGTCGGCGGAGGTCAATCAGAATCCGGGTGAATTGCTGCTAAATTGTCTGAAAGATTTAGGTTGGCAAATAATTGGCATGGAAGGAGCCATTACAGGCACAGAAAACGTGCAAGAGCAAGCACTTGATGTACTGGTATTTCCAAATCCGGTTGTTGACATCGTAAATGTGGCATTTCCGCTTACCAATCAACCCCGAAATATAAGTATAGAGCTTATTAATACAACAGGCAAACGCCTGCAAATTATTGAAAAACAAGCAGTTATCGTTGAAACAATTCCGTTAGACCTCCAGTACCTGAACGAAGGTGTGTATCTATTAAAAATTAAAGATGGTAATAAAATAATTACTAAAAAATTGGTCAAATAAACTCTAATACCCGAATTTATCCTTCCATTTATTAATCGGCTTTTCTATCAGATACCACGAAACAGTAGCTACCAACACCGTAAGCATATACAGAAATAACATTTTTAATGGCAAATGCTGGGCAATAAAAGGAAGTTTGTTTAATAATTTTACTGTTGGGTGCGAAGGTGATGAATGGTAAAAATTATAAACAAAATTATGATAAATGTATAGTCCATAGCTTATTCGTCCAAGATATACGCTTATGGGGTTTTCGAGTAATTTCTGCATAAAACCACTAAAGCTGTATGCTGCATTCCCTACCAGAAATACTGAAAGTACAGATTCAAAAAAGCGTAGAAATACAATCGTTATTATGTTTTGCCCTGTTGAAATCTGTTTGCTGATAATAACAACAGCAATGTATATCAATAGGCTTACCAGTAGCCACACTTTGTTGGTTATAAACGCTTTTACTTTATTGTTTTTATGATAAAAGAAATACGCCAGTAGTCCTCCCATACCAAAGGCATCCAGACAGGTAGGCATCAATACATAGGAGGCCATCCAGTCTACGCCTTTCAGGTATAAAACCAGCCTTATTAATACAGATAAGCCAATAAAACCGAAAAGAATCTTGGTAAGGTATCTGGCAGGGATAAAGAAAACTACAAACGGAAAAAACAAATAAAACTGTTCTTCTACCGCCAGCGACCATAAGTGGTCAATTACGCCCAGCCATGACTCATGAATAGCAATATAAATATTGGTAGAGTAGGTGAGGCACCATATAATTTTATCTCGAACGGGTGGTACATTCAGTACATACAGCACGAATATCGATAAATAATAGATAGGGAAAATACGAATGGTACGCCGGATATAGAATTGTTTCAGCGAAAAACCATGCGAACGCTCAAGCAAATCATCTTTTTGTTTGGCATTCATCAGGATACGCGTAATCAGAAAGCCACTAAGTACGAAAAACAAACAGACACCTAAAAAACCTAAGGGTAGTTTGATGGTTTCTTCTGACCAGTGGTCAATCAATACCAATGATACAGCTATAAACCGGATTCCGTCTAATTGTTTTAAGTATGAAGTATCTTGTTCTGACATTAGTGATAATTAAATAATATGAAAAGCTCGAAAACTACCAGTTTTGTTTGGGTTTTTCTTTCTGAACTGTCTTAATATCAATACTTTGGTTTGTCCATGTTACATGGCTTTGGTTGTTTTCCTGTCTGATAAACCCTAGTTGATACCGACCCGAACGTACATAAAACTTGGTAAATTCGCTCACAAAGCTATTGACCTTGAGTTGATTTTTAACTAAAAAGCCAAAATTTAAATAATCTTTTATACGTAACGCATTGGGCGTAACAATTCTATCAGGAAACATATAAATGTTTTCAGAAGAACGAAGCAAGGTATATTGGCCTGCATCGGCTGAGCTTATATCAAGGCTTGAATTATTATTGGCATAGCTTATGATAAAACCAGTTTCGTTCTCCTGAATATTAACAGGGGCTTTAACTGAATCTTGTTTGCCCAATAAAACTGGCATAAGAGCATCATAAAAAGTTTGCTCCGGCCTTTGTAATTTTGCATATATGCCCTGTGTAGGCATTTCTTTGTCACTGTGCTGAATTTTGAATTGGTCGGTAATACGCTCGTGCCTGAGATACCTGACCGACGGGAGGTCTGCCAGATAAGTAAAACCATTAAAGAGTATACTTAATATAATGGCAAAAGTTATCATATTCTTCTGCCTCCATTCAGGAACTGACCTTAACAGAATGATATAACAGATGACCAGAATTAAAACAGAGTTGATTTTGTATTTACTAGTTAACAAAACCTCAATACCGTATGCAATCCGGCCCACTACAATACCTACACAGGTAATTACCAGAAAAGCCAGACAAGCCAAAAGGAATAAATCGTTATTGCGTTGGCTGAGGTCATATCTCTTAAATAATACCTGATAGGCAAACATTGCTGCCAGAATAGTAATAATTACACCTGTGGCCATCGAAATATCAAGGTGCCTGCTTGGGGCTATGAACGATACATCAACGGCATTGCCTAAAACGGCAAATAAACCTTTTACTAAAAGACTTTTGTCTGAAAAATCAGCTTTAAGGTTGGTATCTGGTACTTTATGATAATCGAAAAAGTACAAAAATAGAAAGGAAGCTACGGCTACACTCCAGACGATTAACTCACGGTTACGTCTTTGAAAAGCTAGAATTCCTATTCCGATGAGCGGTATAAGAATACCATTGCTGCTGGTGAAAGTTCCTGTAAAGCTAAGTAGCAATGCCAGATAAAAAAATACATTATTTGGTTTGCCGAACGAATGAACAAGCAGATAAAAGCAGGCAGAAGCCAGCAAAATTACCCAGAAGTTTTGTACTGAGGCCATTCCCCAGAATACATTTTCATAAAGGCCAATATTAAAAATAAGGAAGGCAACCGGCACTAATGCTAGGGGTCCGGTATAGCTTCGTTGCAGATTTTTATAGAAAATAAATAAAAGCCCTACGAGACTAAGATTCCCGAATATCATTAAAGTTTTTAAGTCGAGAAATCCTTGCGTGGCATAAATAAGCAGGGCAAAAATGCGGGTAAGAACAATGCGGTGCTCGTTATGCTGAGAAAACAGAATCCTGATTTTTTCAATAAACGAATCTGTTTTCAGATAATCAGCAATAGTATTTCTTACAGCTAAATCATCCCAGTGTGGAATATTGATAGCATATTTTTGAAAGAGGTATCCAAAAAACAGAATCGGAGTAAAAATCAGGCAAATAGCCAGTACTTTTCTAAAAGACATTATTATAATTTCAAAATCGAAAACTCTACCCTACGGTTTTTCTTTCTGGTTTCTTCAGTGGCATTACTGGCAATAGGTCTTGAAGGGCCCCAGCCTTTGGTTTTTATATGACTGGCATCAATTCCACCTTTTTCTACCAGATACTTTTTAACTTCATTGGCTCTGTCTTGTGACAACCTTACGTTCAGCATTAAATCATCATCACTTCCGTCGGTATGCCCGTCAATCATTACTTCCATAGTAGGATACTCTTTCATCAAATCGATGATACGGTTCAACTCAGGAAAAGAGGCCGGCAGAATATCATACTTACTCTGGTTGAAAAACAGGTTAGTCAGAATAATGGTTTGCCCTTCTTTAATAGGAATAAGCGTAATATTTCGTTTAATTTCTCTGAATCTGGTATCTTTCGATAAATCTATATTGTCACTTACGGCCAGAAAACCTTTTTTTGAAGCACTCAGGCTATAATTTTTCTTCAAAGGTACAACAAATTTATATTCTCCGGTTTCGGGGTCAAACTCTGACTCAATCTTTTCGTGCGAAAGGCTATCGTTTAGTACCTCAAGCGTTACATCGGCTGCAATAGGTTTTTTATCCAGCGAATTAATTACTGTGCCTGAAATAATTGCTACGGGTTCGGGCTTGATAGAAGGGAATAGCTTTATACGGAAAATATCTTCCCCACCGATGGCTCGTTCTTCTGAACTCAAATAAGCATACTCCCCCGAAGCAGAGATAGTAAAATATCCATCCCATTTATTGGTATTAATTAAAGGGCCCAGATTTTCAGGCTCGCTCCATTTGGTCCAGCTACTGTCTAGCCTGCGGCTCATAAAAATATCGTTATCGCCATATCCGGCAAACCCTGGCGTAGAAAAATAAATAGTTTTTGAGTCGGCAGCAATAAAAGGAGCACTTTCGTTTTCAACAGTATTGATGTTGCCCATATTAACGGGTTTTGACCACATTCCTGTTTCTGTCAGAAACGATACATATAAATCTTTGCCTCCGCGCGTATCTTTTCTTTTACAGGCCATTACTAGCACCTTGTTGTTAGGGGCTAACGAAAACTCGGCATAACCAGCGTTATTGTAATAGTCGTTGATTCTTACTTCTTTCGGAAATTCCCAGCCTGTTCGGGTTTTTTTTGACCTCGACAGCCCTTGTCTGTAAGTGCCGTCAGGCAGATAAATATTAACCAGAAACACCGTTTTCCCATCTGCCGAAATGGTAGTTACGGCATTATGTTCGGCGGTATTAATAGGCTCCTTGATGTTTTCTGCTTCGGACCACGTACCGTCAGATTGCAGTTTTGAAATCCAGACATCCTGATTTTTTTCTTTGCCTATGTTCTGGTCATGTAGTTGGCGTGTAAAAAAAAGTGTTTTGCCATCAGGTGTAATAATCGGTGCTACCTCACGGTATCTTGAGTTTACTCCCTTACCCAGATTCTCCTTAATTATTTCTTTCGGCATATTTCTGGCCAGATTAATTTTGGCTTCATAGGGTATTTTGCTTTCCGAAATCCCGATGGCATCTATCTGGTTATAACCAGCCACTTTTGCCGGAGCCATCACTATTTTTATGGCATATACGCTGTAAGTTGTTTTCGGAATAATAATATTCCACATACGGCCGGGCGTTTTCGGAGCTTCTTCCTGATTCTCTTTAATCAGATGCTCAGTGTCGGTCGAATCATACGCAAAAACTTTTGTAATAGCCCCGGGATTGTTGTTTTCTGCAATACATACCTGCTGAATTTTCATGGGGGTATCAAATCCTACCTTTATCCATTCATCGGCGTGTGTATCGGCCCCCGAAGGTGACCATGCCCCTTTGCAGTCGCCGGTCTGAGGCAGTTTATTAGGAATACCTAAAATCTGTATAGCTCTGTATTCTGGCCCCTGATTGGTAGGGTCGGTACGTTCAGACGAAAAACCAATTACTTTACTTGCCCATTGTACTGGTTGGGCGTTGGTACTGGAAAATATAAACAAGATATATAGAAACGCACCTAATGAAAAAGTACTTCCGGGTAAAGTATATAGTTTTATTCCTCTTATTCGGGCAAGTAACATATTCATACAATCATCTACTTTTGAATAACACTTTGGGTCTTCTATAAGAAAACGAAAGTAAGGTAAATTTGGCAAACTTTCAAGAAAACCTGCATAGCTAACATGGTACTAAACGCATTCTGCCAACAATCAAGTATGTTTAACTTTTCATTAACAAAATATTATATTAAAAATTCAACAAATTCTTTCATCCTAACGTTTTGTTTACGTATTTAGCGCAAGAATTGCTCTTCGACTTAAGTATTATTTTTTTAAATTGATAAGTAACAAATGAAAAAAACATTCCTGACCGTTGCAGTTGTACTTGGTATAGCTTCAGTATCAAAAGCACAAACCAAGATTCCTCCAGATATTGAAAAATTATTGCAGAAAAATACTTGTTTGGCGTGCCATAAAGTAGATACCCGCTTGGTTGGGCCTGCTTATAAGGACGTAATGAAAAAGAAAAAATACAAACCAGAGCAAATAGTTGAGCTTATTTACAAGCCAAATCCAGCTAACTGGGAAGGCTACCCTCCGATGGCTCCAATGACTAACGTGCCTAAGGATGAAGCCTTGAAAATTGCTAAATGGATTTCTACATTGAAGTAAAAATTTATAAGGGTTTTGCCCGTAAAAAAACTCTGTTAGCAATTGCTGACAGAGTTTTTTTATGCCCTTTGGTAACATACCTGATTAGTTCAAGACACGTACTTTCAGAAAACTAGCGTTTTTCTTTTCGTGGTAGATAGTTTGTGTTGCTGTCTGGAAATCTGAGTAATCGGCATAATTGATATTTGGAACAAATTTTTGCGGATTACGGTCGATAATAGGGAAGAACGTGCTTTGAATCTGAACCATAATTCTATGTCCTTTCTGGAATGTATGCAGTACATCTTGTAATTCAAACGAAACATCTTCTACTTTGTTGGGTTTGAACGGTACAGGAGTTTCAACACTCTTACGGAATTTCCCACGCATGGCTTCACTCCTTACCATTTGTTGATACCCCGCCATTTTCATGTTTTTGGCTGTATTAGGGTTATCTTTAGCGTCGTCAGGGTAAACGTCTATTACTTTTACAATAAAGTCGGCATCTGTACCTGTGGTAGATACTTTCAGATTAGCCCATATATTACCCGCAAGTGTAACGTCATCATTCAGGATGTCTGTCTGAAAAGTAAGTACATCGGGGCGGCGGCTGGCATGGCGTTGGTCGTCGACCATGTATTCACGAGGCATACCCGAAGTAATGTAGTCAGATGAAGGCACAGGTTTTGAAGGGTCTGATATATAAGAACTGCTACTTTTCTTTTCTTGTGGTTCTTCAAAAGAAAGTTTATAGTTGGCATTCAGATACAGGTTTTTTTCTTTGGCAGCTTTAGGGGGCCATTCTGTAAAATTGCGCCATTTGTTAGTGCCAGTTTCGTACATAAGGGCCTCTGCAAAAACATTGTCGCCTTGTCCTTTCAGATAATAATTAAAGAATTTCTTTTCAATGCTTTCTCTGTAATAACTACTGGTTTTTTGCCCGAAATTCACATTCCCCAGTATGTCGCCATCACCTCTGGACCAACCTCCATGAACCCACGGCCCTACAACAAAAATATTATTGATGCCAGGGTTTTTCTGCTCTATGGATTGGTATGTCTTAAAAGTTCCATATAAATCTTCGGCATCGTACCAGCCACCAACTACCATTACCGCGTGTTTTATACCATTATGATGGTTCAGGATATTACGGGCTTTCCAGAAATCGTCATAGTTGGGGTGGTCAAGATTGGCTTTCCAGTAAGGGTCTTTGCCCAGACTTTCGGTATAGTTCAATGAATTCTTCAATGGCCCCAGATTCAGGTAAAATTTGTATCCATCAGGCGTACCGAAATTAAAAGGCTTGTTATAAGCCTGTGTAGGTTTGTTGTCGGTGCGGTTGGTAAAGAAAGGATAAAACCCCAGATTATGAGGTAGCATAAATGCTCCATTATGGTAGCTGTCGTCGCGCCATAAGTCAGCCATTGGTGCTTGCGGTGACGATGCCACCAAAGCCGGATGATTAGCCATTAAACCCGCCGATGCGTAAAAACCCGGGTAACTGATACCCCACATACCTACTTTGCCCGTATTGTATGAAAGATTCTTAACCAGCCACTCAATGGTATCATACGTATCGGTTGATTCATCAATACTTCCTGCGGTTTTGTTATCAATATGCGGGCGCATTTCAACAAAGTCTCCCTCCGACATCCAGCGGCCTCTCACGTCCTGATAAACCACAATGTAGCCATCACGCATAAGCTCGGCACTTGGGCCTATCAGTGCTTTCATTTTCTCGGCACCATAAGGAGCCACCGAGTAGGGGGTACGCTGTAACAGAATCGGATACTTTCGGGTGGAGTCTTTAGGTAAGTAAATAGAAGTAAACAGGCGCACACCGTCACGCATGGTTATGTATACTTCGCGTTTCTTGTAATTTTCACGGGCATAATCGGCATCATTGGTTTGAGCAAACCCCATACCATAGCCAAGAAATAAAAAAAATAGAAGAAGGCTTCGCATAGCTTGTTGATTTTTTTGAATTAGGATAAATTGACAGAAACAAAAATAGGAGAAATCTTTTAAATGCAAACGAGCAAAATTATATTTCATAGCTTGTGTTTTATGTATGGCCAGATTTTGAACTTTTTTAATATTTTTTTACTTTTGTATTAGAAAAATCTTCCGAATGGTTGGTATATGGAAAATCTAATAGAAAGAGTTGAAGCAGCCTTAAATTCAGTAAGGCCTTATTTGCAAACAGATGGTGGTAATGTGAAAGTGATTGAAATTACTGACGACTACACCGTGAAACTTGAATTACTGGGTGCGTGTGGTTCTTGCCCCATGTCTTCAATGACATTCAAGGCCGGTCTGGAAGAAGCAATTCTAAAAGCTGTACCTGAAATACGTAAAGTAGAAGCCCTGAATCTGACACCTGTATTTTGATAGAATCATATAGTGGTCAGGCTTTTATAAGCCCACCGAAACATACTTATCGCTAAAAATCTTAAGCCACTTGTGTTTACAAGTGGCTTTTTTATTATCTTGCAGACACTTTCAGTTCGGGGCTGTTTTTACAATAGTCGTAGAATCCAATTATCAGCTTTAGGTCAAATAATGGTAAATAAAATTAGAGTCGGGATTTTCTTTGGCGGGCAAGCTCGAGAAAGAGAAATATCATACTTAGGAGGCAAAACAGCCTTTGAACATATCGATAAGGCACTTTTTGAGCCAATTCCAATATTTGTAGATAGCTTAGGACATTTCATCCAGATAAATCCTGAATTACTCTACGAAGAATCTATTCGTGATTTTTTTCCATCAAAAAACCTCAATCGTGGGTTTAGGGTTTATATCGAATCTCTAGGAGAACTGAACGAAACCCAGCTCTACAAGCTCATTTACAAAGTAGGTAAACAAATACAACCTACTGATTTCCCCCAAATCATGGATTTTGCTTTTACCATTATGCACGGCCCACAAGCCGAAGATGGTAGCTTGCAGGGCTTGCTGGAGTGGTACGGCATTCCGTACATGGGGCCGGGTTTAATTGGCTCAGCTGTGGGTATCAACAAACCTATGCAAAACAAGCTGATTTCATTAGTAAACGGCCAGAAAAAGAAATCGGTTACTTTCACGCGTGAAGAATGGGCTGTGGCCGACCGCTCAAAATTGTTTACTGACTTAATTAATAATATAGGTTTCCCGTTTGTAGTAAAAGCACCACACCAGGGGTCATCTATCGGGGTGGCTATTGTTCGTAAAAGAAGCCTTGATGAGTTCACGAAAGCTGTTAATCAATGCTTTTTTGAAACTACTTTCTATAAGAAAGAATGGGAAAAAATGACCGAACGCCAGAAACGTCATCTGATGGAGAAAACATCTAATCTGGATGAAGGTATAGGTTTTCCGGTTATGATTAACGGGAAAATACTTTACCATCCGGCCGACTTGATGGAAGAACTGGATGCACAATTGTTTACCCTTGATGCAGTTAATGTGGTGTCGGTTCATGCCGAAGATTATGTGATGATTGAGGAATTTGTAGTAGGGCAGGAGTTTTCGTGTGGTGTTATTCAGCATGACGACGGTAAGGCTGTTGCATTGCCGCCAACCGAAATTTATGGAGAAATACAAACATTCGATTTTAAATCCAAATATAAATCGAACGTAACCAAGAAGCGGATTCCGGTAGATACCACCATGGAAAATCTGCATAAAATACATGAAAGCCTCTTGAAAACATTCAATACACTTGGCTTTTGTGTGGTAACACGTATTGATGGTTTTCTTACACCTGACAGCAGAGTACTATTGCACGACCCCAATACCATACCGGGAATGTCGCCATCGTCATTGATTTTTAAACAAATGGCTGAAATAGGCTTAACTGTAACCCAGTCAATCACATACTTTGTTCGTCAGTCGATTAGGGAACGTATCAGAAGCGGGAAAAATACGGTTTATTTTCGCCAGTTGCTAGAGCGTCTCGACGATATGATTAGCGAGCGGGTTAAAACACCACGTAAAAAAGTCGCTATTATCTTCGGAGAGTCAGACGAAGAATACAAAATGGCCCAGAAAAAACTCGGCGAATATTCTTCCTCGCCTGTTTATGAGCCTTTACTTATTTGTGCTGCTAAAAACGGACAAATGTACCGGATACCTGTTAACCTTATGTTCAAAGTAGATATTCAGGATTTTGGGCAGTCGATAGGTAAGGCCAAGCATCCGTTTATTATTGAAGTAATGGAGAAAACCAAAAGCATTACTCAGAAATATGCAGGAGGTTTTGAATGGCAGGTGAAGAAAATATCAGAAACCGAATTGGCCGAAACAGCACAGTTTATTTTTAAATGTGATACTGAACAATTATTGGAATTATAAGCGAGGAATAGTTTATTGTTGTTGCAAAATAGATACAAAACAAAAGAGCGAGGCTGTCCATAACCTCGCTCTTTTGTTTTGTATCCTCAGAAACAATTAATTACAATACTCGCGAATAACGTTATAAGCAGCCGAATAGCCTAATTCACCTGCACGGCTTAGGTCATAACAACCACCGTTTTCGTCGCCTAGTGCGTGTTTAATAATACCCCTTACATAAAATGCTTCGGCGTATTTATGATTTAGCTTTATGGCATTTGAGCAATCTTGTAATGCTTCTTTTTGCGCACCCGTAGCCGAACGAACAAAGCCGCGATAAAAATAAGCTTCTGCATACGTTGGGTTTAGCTCAATAGACTTATTTAAATCTATAATGGCCCCTTTGGCATCGCCGTTTTTAAATTTAGCTACACTACGGCTGTAATAAGCCTCAGATCGGTCGTCAGAAAATTCGTTGATTTTCCCTTTTTCCTGCACAACATTTCTAAGTTCGTCCAGAATTGATTTATTAATCCGCCCTGTATATACTACCTTTGAATCAATATTTATGTTGTTAATCTCAATGGCTTTGGTAAGGTCACTGATAGCGTCTTTCTGGTTATTAAGTTTGCTACTGCAAAATCCACGGCCATAATAAGCTCTTACATTCTGAGGGTCTAGCGAAATAGCCTTGTCATAATCATTCATGGCACCTCTGTAGTCTTCGATTTTGGTTTTGCTGAATCCTCGGTTATAAAACGATTCACTGTCTTCAGGGTTCAGTTTAATGGCTTCATCAAAATCTTTAATGGCCCCTACATAATCATTGATTTTCAAGCGACTAAAACCACGGCTGGCAAATGTCTGCGAGCGTTTAGGGTTCATATCAATGGCTTTGGTAAAATCGGCAATACTTCCCTGATAATCTTCTAAGCGTGATTTACACGCCCCGCGTGAAAAATAAGCCTGAAACTTGTTGATGTCTTCGGTGTTAAGTTCAATAACCTTGCTGAAATCCTGTATAGCCCGACGATAATCTAATAACTTAGCTCTTGTTGTACCTCTGTACAAATAGGCTAAAGCATCTTCGGGGCTTAATTCAATGGTACGATTATAATCCTGTAAAGCAGCTTTGTGGTCGTCCTGTTCGCTTTTGCTTTTCCCACGGAATAAGTAGGCTAAAGCATTTTTAGGGTCAAGGTCGATGGTTTTGTCAAAGTCCAGAATAGCACCACGGTGGTCTTTCAGTTGTTGTTTGGCCAACCCGCGATTAAAATAACTTGTGGGGTTGTCTGGGTTCATGGCAATAGCTGTGCTATATGCCTGCGAGGCTCCTACAAAGTCTCCTGCTTTGCTTTTATTTACACCAATATCAAAATAATCAGAAGCAGTTTGTTGCGCATAAATATGAGCAGAACATGACGTTATAAGAAGAAAGCAAATGTAAAATAAACGATTTCTCATAGAGTGTTTAAGTGTTTTGGAGGAGGTAAATAAGGATAAGTAAGGACAAAAATACTTTAGCAAAGATAAATTTTATGGCTGTTTACTCAATGAATTTTCTGAAAAGATTTTATTAAATAATCGTGCTTCATGCCCTAATAATAAAATTAAGCCTAAAAATTTGCTATTTTAAAAGGTTTTTTAGCAACTTTACTAAATATTTGATTGAGCATTATGCCAAATCAGGATACTTACGTTGCTAAAAAAATCCTAAATTCATGAAACTACTTCGTCTGTTTGCAGGCTTGGCTATCAGTATAGCTTTGTTTGCTTCTTGTAATTCAACAAAAAAAACACCAAAAGATAACACTTCTTCGCACAAAAAAGACCCCGTAGCAGCAGATGCAGCCGCTAAAATAGGGATTATGCTCGATAAACTTTCTACTGATTTGATTAGTGCTACTACCGGAAAAGCCGAGATCGTCAGAACCGGAGAGGGTATTAACATTACTTTTCAGCCGGATTTTTATTTTGAATCAAGCTCCGAAAAGCTAACAGCCGATGCCAAAAGCCTGTTAAATGAAATTTCGGGTACCTTGAGCAGATACCCATACACAGAAGTGTTTATTGAAGGACACGCCGATAGCAGCGGGAATCAATGGACTAACAAGAAATTGTCAGAAAACAGAGCAAAGGCAGTAGCTTTATACCTGAAAGGGCAGGGGATAGTAGCCGAGAGGCTTGCCATTGCAGGTTATGGTGCTACACGCCCGATTGAAAGTAATGCTACGCCGGAAGGTCGTCGTCGGAATCGTAGGGTGGTCGTAAAAATCAGGGCCAATGAAAAGAAATTTCTGTCAGCTCAGGTTGAAATGGCCGATAAAAAATAAAGCAAAAGGGGGTGATAAAATACTTATCGCCCCCTTTTGCTTATAGCCAGATTTGCCCGATACCAAATAATATTACAAAGGCTAATGTAGAAAGAGCCATTTGTTTAAGCATAGGGTCAGGATTTGGCAAACGTGATACTTTGATACCATTCAGGAAAAATAATGGAAAGCATAACACGTAAAGAATGCCGTAATCTTGTTTCAGATAGCTGAATAATAAAATACTTGCCATACCTGCAATCAGCAGAAACCAATGATATTTAATGGCGGTGTCTCTTCCCAAACGTGCCGGAATGGTTTTCTTACCCGCTTTGGTATCTGACTCAATATCGCGTATGTTATTAATATTTAGCACACCCGTAGCAAAAAAACCACAGCTTAGTGCAGGTAGCATATTTACCCAGTCGAATGCTTTTGTAAACAGGTAGTTACTGCCTAATACACCAACCAAACCAAAAAAAATCAAGACCGACACATCGCCCAGCCCTGCGTATCCGTAAGGTTTTTTTCCGGCTGTATAGGTATATGCTGCCACAATACATAATAAGCCTAGAGCCAGAAAACCCCAGAATTGGTTCGTGGTGGCATCTTTAAAAGAAAAATAAAGTAAAGAAATGCCAAATACCAGACAAAGTATGGCAAACCATACGATGGCTCTGAGCATTTGCTGAGGGGTAATAGCCCCTGACTGAACGGCTCGCTGAGGGCCAACCCTGCCAGCTAAATCGGCACCATTCTGGGTGTCGCCGTAGTCATTGGCAAAATTTGAAAGTATCTGTAAAGAAATAGTTGTAAGGCAACAAAGCGCAAAAATAAGCCAGTCGAATTGTCCGACGGAGGCAGCCAGAAAGCTACCCATTAAAATGCTTGCCAATGCCAAAGGCAAGGTTCGTGGGCGAGCAGCAGAAAGCCAGTTTTTCATAATGCAGATATTATAAAAATAACAAGAGAGTGAAAACCTTTCACTCTCTTGCAAAATTACATAAATGCGCTTGAATATTATTACAGTCCTACGGCTTTCTTAAATTCTTCGTTGTCAGGTGTTACTTTTGAAGCAAAGAAATTGGTTAATTCTCCTTTTTCATTGATTACATACTTGCAGAAATTCCAGCTAGGTGCGTTATCGTTCCAACCGTTCAGGTCTTTTTTGCTTAACCATTGGTACAACGGGTGTTGGTCTTCACCCACTACACTGATTTTCTCAAGCATCTGGAACGTTACCCCATAATTTTTTTCGCAGAAAGTAGCAATTTCTTCATTGCTGCCAGGCTCTTGCGCTCTGAAATTATTAGCAGGAATACCTATTACCACAATTTTATCGCCATATTTTTTATGGAAGGCTTGCCAGTCGGCATATTGTGGAGTATAGCCACATTTAGAAGCTGTATTAAGTACTACTACTTTCTTGCCTTTATAACGGCTGAAATTGATAGTTTCCTTGCCATCAAGCGACTTTAAAGAATAATCATAAAATGAACCTTTAGCCGTAACCGACGAAGGTTTGTTTGCACTCAGTTCTTTATCCGAGAACAGATATTTAAGTGTACGAAAGCTCATAACGCCGAAAATGGTTAGAATGGCTAGTGATGCTAAAATGATGGTCTTTTTCATTGAATTAACAATTGAGATGTTAGAAATTTTGTAGGTTAATTACATTCTGTTGGGTACTTCTATTCCTAATAACGCAGTTGCCTTCTTAATTGTTTCTGCAACTAGTTTTATTAATGCCAGACGGAACAATTGTTTCTCGGTATCTGGCTCGTTCATGATAGAAACCTCCGCATAAAACTGGTTAAATGTTTTAGCCAGTTCATAAGTATAATTGGCAATTACCGACGGCGCATACTCATCACCAGCCTTTCTGATAGCACTAGGGTACTCGCCCAGAATAAAAATTAACTGTGCTTCAATTTTTGCTAGTTCAACGTTTTTTACCTGTTCGCCTACGGTTATACCTTGTGCAATGGCTTTACGTAAAATAGAGCAGATACGCGCATGAGTGTATTGAATAAACGGCCCTGTGTTGCCTTGAAAATCAATTGAGTCGGCAGGGTTAAAGAGCATACGTTTTTTAGGTTCAACCTTCAACAAGAAGTACTTTAATGCCCCCAATGCCAGCATCTGAAAAAGTTTTTCGGCTTCGTCTGTACTAAAATCATCTATTTTGCCACGTTCGCGTGTGGTAGTTTCGGCTGTTTCTACCATTTCGGCTACTAGTTCGTCTGCATCAACCACAGTACCTTCCCGTGATTTCATTTTTCCCGATGGCAAATCAACCATCCCATAGCTTAAATGATAACAACCTTCGGCATAGCTTCGGCCAAGTTTTTTTAGTATGGCAAACAACACCTGAAAATGATAATCCTGTTCGTTCCCAACGACCCATATCGACTTATTGTTATTAAAGTCATGGAACTTCATATCAGTAGTACCTAAGTCTTGAGTAATATAAACCGAGGTGCCATCGGCGCGTAATACTAATTTTTCATCCAGCCCTTCTTCTTTTAAATCAACCCAAACACTACCATTTTCTTTTTTAAAGAAAACCCCTTTGGCTAATCCTTCTTCAACCACATCTTTCCCCAGCAGATAAGTGTTTGATTCATAATAGGTTTTATCGAACGACACACCAATTTTTTTGTAGGTTTCATCGAATCCCGCAAAAACCCAGTTATTCATTTTTTTCCATAAAGCTACGGTTTGTTCGTCGCCTTGTTCCCATTTTACCAACATTTCCTGCACTGCTTTCATAGCAGGGGCATTCTTTTTGGCTTCCTCTTCGGGCATACCCTCTTTTACCAGTGCATCAATCTCACTTTTGTAATGTTTATCAAAAATTACATAGTATTTTCCGGCTAGGTGGTCTCCTTTCAAACCTGACGATTCAGGTGTTTCGCCGTTTCCGAACTGCTGATACGCCCACATCGATTTACATATATGCACGCCACGGTCGTTTACAAGGCAAGTTTTAACCACATTGTAACCACCTGCTTCAAGAATCTGAGATACAGAAAAACCCAGAAAATTATTTCTTAAATGGCCCAAGTGTAAAGGCTTATTGGTATTGGGCGAAGAGTACTCTACCATTACCGACTGGCTATTTTTGGGTAAAAAACCGAAGTTTTTATCAGCCAAAATAGTATTAAGGGTATCAAACCAAACGCTGTCGTTCAGAACAAGATTCAAAAAGCCCTGAACCACATTGTAATTACTGATATAAGGCGTATTACTTTTGAGGTATTCGCCAATAGCATTGGCAATATCAGCCGGACTTTTACGAAGTTGTTTCACTAACGGAAAAACCACATAAGTGTAATGTCCTTCAAAATCACTTTTGGTGGGTTGTAAAATAACGGTTTCTTCAATGTTGAAGAGTGCCGTTAAGGCTTGCTGGATAGCTGATTTTAATGATGATTCGATATTCATAGATTGATAAAAAGCGTTCTTAAATATAATTTAAGGCGAATTTCTTCTTATGATAATTGTGTTTTATGAGATAAGTCTGCCTGATTTTTAATAAATAAACAGGCGTGAAAATCTGTATTTTTCTGCCATTATTTCATATTGTTAGCACAGAAAATACTCTTTTACTTCTGCAAAAGTAAAGGTTTTTTGTAAGAAAAGTTTGGTTTATTTCAACACTTATTGAGGTATTCAGAAAGCCAATGTATTGTGTTAATGAGTTACACACCGCCAACAAGGGTATGGTTGCAATAGTAACTAGTTCATAAACAATGTTTTATAAAATTAAAATGTGGAAATAATTGCTCGGTTTTTCTTGATATTCGGGAAATAAATGCTATTTTTATATCCTGTGAGCTATGGTATAACTTTTTCGTATTTTGTTGCTCAATCATTCCTCTTAACCCTATATCTGAAAGTGCTATACCATACTTCTACCACCAACTGCACCTTTATAATTCAGAATCTTTCTGATTTTAAATAATTATATAGCCATAACTAAATACTATATCAGATGTATGTATCACTTAATGTTGTTTTAGCAGAAGACGACGCAGAATATCAGCAAATATTTCAGGATGCACTCGATGAAGTGAATATTCCGACGTCGCTTACTATCGTCAGTGACGGGCAAGAACTGATGGATAAGCTAAAGGCCGAGAATTCGCCTAAATATAATATTGTTGTACTTGATATGAATATGCCTAAAAAAGATGGTATTGAGTGCTTGCAGGAAATAAGGCAGGATGAAAAACTGAATAGTAGTTACTCGGTAGTTTTAACAGGCTATCATAACAAAACATTAGTAGAAAAAGCCTATAAGGCAGGGGCAAATTTATTTTTGACCAAGCCCGATAGCTATCATGAATATATTGAAATCGTACGCAAGATTCTTACGTCGGAGTGGCAACTGAGTTTGCCAATCTTTTTTTAAGAATTGCCAACAGGTGGCTTAATCAAAAACAACAATATGAATAATTTGCATATCGGGGAAGAAATTGGAAGTACTCCTTAGGTTTTTTTCGGCAAGTAAAGCCGTAAACTGATGAATTTTACTGTAAGAAATACCGGAGTCTATTACTACTATCAGATGTGTTACCTCTTTATTATCGATGATTTCCTGACAATTGATGCCACTTTCTCGTAACGCTTCTTCAACTTTGCGTTTTAAAACATTGTCTTCAATAGTTATATTCATTATACCGAACAGTAAATAATAGCTTAGTCAGACAAATATAAATATTTTTTGATTATTACAATGGTTATATACGTATAAAAAGTTAAGAGTTAGTACAAATAATTATGCTTGCCCGATAAGGATACTCAAGGCATTAATGAAAATTATACCGCTAAAGGGGCCATTATTTACCTTATTATTGATTTCCTATAACTTTTATATTATATATTTGTGTATTGATGAATAAATAAGATTCCCTAGTGACTAGCCATTACACGTTCATGAATTTTAATTAGCACACTTATACTATGAGCATACAATCATCACTAGTAATACCTGATGATTCAGACCCATCTTTTAAATTTGATTTTCAACAGGCAATTTATAACTTTTTTATGCAGGCTTCTGGTATCTTTTGTATGCTAAGAGGCCCTTCTTACATCTACGAATTGGCTAATCCTGCCTTCCTGCATCTGATAGGAAAGCGAAAAGTAATAGGAAAAACCATTGAAGAAGTATTGCCCGAATTAAAAGAACAGGGTTTTTTAACTACACTAAATAAAGTTTATACTACCAGAACTCCTCATACTGATAACGAAATAAAGCTGGTACTGAATCAGGAAGAGGGGCATACGAAAGAAGTTTTCGCGAACTTTACTTATCAGCCTGTTCTGAATAACAAAAATGAGGTAATCGGTATTATTATTTCAGGCTATGAAATAACCGAACAGGTAGAGGCCCGTAAAAAATTAGCAGAGCTTGAAGAACGTGTTCGCCTAGCTGTAAATGCCAGTGAGATAGGTATTTATGATTTTAATATCCAGACCCAAAAAATAATTGCTTCTGAAACAATGAACCAGATATTTGGTTCTGAAAACTCGTTGACTTTAGAGCAATATTATACCATGATGATTTTTGATGATGCTCAAGAAAGGAAGAACATCTATCTGGATTCATTAAAGTCAGGTCATTTGAGCTACCAGTTTCGGATACGTTTGCCCAACGGAGAAGTCAGATGGGTAGATACAAACGCAAAAGTATATTATGACGAAGCCGGAGAGCCGCTCAGGCTTTTAGGTACAGTAAAAAACATAACCTATCAGAAATTGGTAGAAGAAAAAATGGCAATGCTTGCCTCTATCGTAGAATCGTCAGACGATGTAATCATTAGCAAGCGCCTTGATGGTATTATTACTAGCTGGAACGATGCCGGAGAAAGAATTCTGGGCTATAAGGCAGAAGAGATGATTGGGCAGTCGGTTCTGAAACTAATACCCGACGACCGTACGCAGGAAGAGGATGACATTATTGCACGCCTGAAAAGGGGAGAGAGAATTGAACACTTTGAAACACAGCGAATCAGAAAAGACAGAAAGATACTTGATGTTTCGCTGACAATATCACCTATTAAAAACAAACAGGGAGAAATCATAGGGGCTTCTAAAATAGGCAGAGATATTACAAAGCAGAAAAAATATGAACGCCTGATTGTAGAAAAAGAAGAGCGTTTGCAAATGCTGATTGATGCCAGTGACCTCGGTACGTGGGAACTAGACTTGCAAACCAGAGAGGTAAATTATTCGGCGAAGTATCTGGAAGTGTTTGGTTATGAAGGACATCAGCAATTAACTCATGATGAACTCATCGCGCACCTGCACCCCGATGACAGATACTTAAGAGATAAGGCTTTCAGAGAGGCTTACAGAACAGGAACACTGCACTATATTTCGAGATTAATATGGAAGGATAAAAGTGTGCACTGGATGGAGGGTAAAGGGAAGGTATTATATGACCAAAACAAACAACCATATAAAATGGTTGGCACCATTCGGGATGTTACTAATGAAATGACCTACCAGAAAGAGCTTGAAACTCGTGAACAGAAATTCAGGCTTCTGGCAGACTCTTTGCCACAACACATCTGGACAAGTGATGCCGAAGGTAATATGAATTATTTCAATCAGTCTATCTGTGATTACGCAGGGCTTACACCAGAACAACTTGATAAAGAAGGATGGTTGCTTTTGTTGCACCCCGACGAAAAAGAAATAAACCAGAAAATCTGGCTGGATGCTGTGAAAGAAGGGCATTTGTTCAAGGCTGAACATCAGTTCAAGCGCGCCGACGGGCTGTTTCGCTGGCAATTAAGTAGGGCAGTACCTCAGAAAGATGAAGACGGTAACATTATTATGTGGGTAGGTACAAGCACCGACGTGCATGACTGGAAGCTCTTTACTAATGAACTGGAAGAAAAAGTCCAGCAAAGAACCCGACAACTCGAGGAGTCGAACGATGAATTGAGTAAACTTAACAATGAACTCGCCCAGTTTGCGTATGTTGCAAGCCATGATTTGCAGGAGCCTCTGCGTAAAATCCAGACTTTTTCGACCCGCATCATGGAAATTGAAAAAAATAATCTTTCTGAGAAAGGAAAAGATTATTTTATCAGGATGCAGAACGCTTCCAGACGAATGCAACAACTTATTCTGGATTTATTATCGTATTCGCGCGCTAATACTGCTGAAAAACACTTTGAAGTAGTTGATTTAAACCAATTACTTACAAACGTAGAAGAACAGTTAAAGGAAATGATTCAGCAGAAAAATGCAACTATCCGCTCGGAATCTCTGCCTATTATATCGTTGGTTAAATATCAGTTTGAGCAACTATTTACTAATTTATTAAGTAATGCGCTTAAATTCTCAAAAGTTGATGTACCTCCGGTTATAACTATCAATTGTACGATGGTATCGGGTAATCAGATTAAAGAATTCGGAATTAATGAGCAAAGCCATTATTATCATATAAGCATACAGGATAACGGTATTGGATTTGAGCCAGAGTATAACGACCAGATATTTCAGGTATTTAAACGCCTACATGGTAAAGACGAGTATCCGGGTACGGGTATAGGGCTGGCAATTGTGAAGAAAATCGTAGAAAACCACACCGGAGTTATTACGGCTTCCGGCGAGTTAGGCCACGGAGCTACATTCAATATTTATATTCCGAAAGAATAAAATAAATGATACAGTTAAGCCCTATATCAAAACCTTATTACTCAGGTCTGATACAGGGCTTATATTTTGCAATTTTAGTTCTGATAGGTTATTTCGGTTAAAATTACATTTTTGGTAAGTAAACCAAAAAGCAGAAATGTAACAATAAATACACCGATACTGATAAAAATTGATACAATAAAGTACCGTAATGAAAATGATTTGAAATGTTTATGAAAAAGATGATTATAAACATTGTATGATTCAACCACCAGCAAAGCAATAAAAAACAAAGCCACCAGCACAATAGTAATCTCTGTTGCTGCCAGAACCGAAGCCTTTGAGACGACTCCGAAAATCATTATCCAGACAGGGATAGCATAAAACGCCAGCCAGACAATAATGGCAAATGCTACCCAACTAGTTACTTTTCCTAATTGGCTGTAAGACGAATATCTGGGCTGAATCTGTAAAAAAAGATAATGTACACCACAAATGTGAGCCAGAATAACATGAGGAATTACTAGAAAGAATTCCGTAGGGAATAAACTTGCTTGTAAGAAAATCATATCAAAATAAGAAGGAAGGTGTTATGAACGAATGGTGAGTATTTATTTAAGAGAGGTAAAACTGAAAACGGAATTGCTAAACTCGTAAGATAATAGCAGGCGTAAGTGTTTTCGGGGTTGAACCAAATTAAGTATTGGTGTTAAACTTTCATAAGAAAGTTTTTTTGTTTGGATAATGTCTGATAGTGTTTTCATTATAAAAGAGCAAATTGGCAAAAGTTGTTACAAACATAGTAAAAACGCCATGACAAGTTAGTAAAAAAACTTAAATAAAAGCCAGTAAACCAAACTATTTTTTAAGTGCTGTTTAATTGTATAATTTGCCTCTGAGCAATAGCTGATACGTATAATTAGTATAGAATAGGATAATTTCTGGCCTTACAAAACGAAACCTCAGTTACAGTAATAGTTTAGACGTAAATCAACTTTGCCAGAAAAACTACTAAATGGGCTAGAGGAATTAAAAGTAAAAAACTTAATCCTGTGCCGATTATTCGGGCAATGACTACAAAAATGAGGTATCTTCTGAAATAAATTTTAGAATGCAGGCCATTAATAACTTTGTCGGCGGTAATACCTAAATGAGGCTCTACAACAATCATGAATAATATAGTAGAAAAGCCCACAATAAAGCCATTCAATGATAGGGAGGTTGTACGTAAGTCTGGGTTAAGATAGCCCGCATAAAGGCAAGAAAGAACACTAATGGTGGTTAGCGAAGCAATGATGATATTCATCAGAATAATACTCTTTGGCATATCATGTAGGCGGTTTAGCCTACTTATATTTGAAATACTAGGTAGTGAGAACGCTTTGAAGAACTGTTTCAAAGCATTAGGTCTTATTGATTGAAAAAGGACTTTCACCAGCGAATTATGCTCATATACTTTTTCTACGGTATTATACATAACCCTTTGAAGGGTCGGTATGAATAGCCCTCCTGTGATACTTCCAAGCAGTGATACCAGACATAGTTTAAAAAACAACCAGTTGTCGGGTCCTTGACCATTCAGAATCGATTTTTCGATTGTTTTTACTAAAAGTGGGGCCTGAAAGGTTGTCAGAAACCGTACAGTTAAGAAAATTACATTATAGACTGCATAAGAGGCGGCCATTTTTGAGGTACGAATCCCAACGAGCCTTACAGACAATACGGCCGTACTGAAAAAATGAATAAAAAACGTAAGAAGCAGAACAAAATGAATAATCATCAATTATGAAATAATGCTTTTAATTTTTGTAAAGTGCCATGTAAAAATAAATCGTGTCAACGAAATACCAGTGTCTTTCATAAATAGCTTATGGTAAAAAATGTTTCGGTTGGTTATAAACCATAATGCGCCAGCGAACCCATATTTTCTGCTATTAACCGATATTGCGTGGTAATATTTTTCTTCCAGTTCGTTGGTTTCCAAGTATTTCAACTCTTTCTGAAATGTAAGCGGAATATCAAACTGGTGTTGTTCGGCCAAGTAGGTAAATGCTTTCTTCAGAAAGGGTCTGAACGGGAACGTCTTGCATAGCTCGAGTAACTCAGACCAGTCAATGGTAGATTTATCCATAATTTTTTTAGCATCGGCAACCCACCTGAATGGCGGTACACTATCAAAACTCCGGCCACTGGCTATATTTAGAAAAAGTGCGTGTGTAGCCGTCATCTGATAATTAGTTACGCCGGCTATTATTGTTTTTGTAGCTTTTTGCCAGATAAAATCACTTGCATGAGCTTGAAAAGCATATTCACGGAAAATACTCCAATGTAAATCGATGTTAAGTTTACCTTCAAAATCAAGCCTGAGAGCAGTATTTAAGTTATTAGGTTTTGAATCAAAAGCTCTGGTCTTATTGCCAAATACTCCGGTTTTTGTTAATTCAATTACTTTTTCTCTGTATTGGTAAGGTATTAGCAAATCGCCATCATTCATGGGGCGGTGAGCAATGTTTTCATAAAACCGATTCGCTAAATCCAGCCCCTTCATTGGCATTGCAGGTATGCCATGCTGTTCTAATGTTTTTATTATGCCAAATGCTTTATGAGTAATTTGCTTATTTTTTACCCAATAGTTTTTTCTTGTTCCTAGCAAAAAAACAAAATAGGGGTGTGTATTTTCTCCTAAATTATGAATAACTAGTGGTAATAATCTTTGGCTACCCGAATCGATGCTGTCCATGAAATCAGATAAAAAACCAGATGAAGAAGGGTCAAGTTTATCTAATTGATTAATTTCCAACCATTCAACAAAATACCGTATTGCTTTGAGGCGTTCGCTCAATGCCGCCTTTAACAGTAGCGTTTGTTTTTCATCAGGAAAATGTCCGCCCGTATGGCTCATGAGTTTATAACTCTTTTGTGGTTAATTCTGTCTTTTAAAAACCTTAATAAGTGGGGGTAATACGTTGGGTCTTGCGAATTGGAATTTTCCCTTATTCGTCGGTAAGTCACTAAATCGTCGGTTTGGTTATAGGTAATTCCCTGAGACTTTGCCGAATCGAACCAGATAACAAAATCAAGGGTTTGTACTTCTGGGAAATAACCATATTTTTTAAAAACATCACTTTTAAATAGTGCTGTGGTTTTAGTTTGACCAGCAATTTGTCCTTTTTGAAACTGGAATCTTTGTGGAAAAAGCATTAATTCAGGACTTAAAAATTGCTCCATTTGTCCAAATGTAGCTTCAAGGGTGGGGTCTGTCTCAAACTCTTTTAGCTGCTTTTCTAGCTTGTTGGCTACGAATATATCATCTCCATCTAAAAAAGTAATAAAATCGCCGGTTACTAGTTCCAGGCTTTTATTGATGGTTCTGGCAAGGCCGATGTTTTCATGGCTTACCAGTTTAATATCATTGTTAAACGATTGCAGAACCTGCAAGGTGTTGTCGGTCGAGCCATCGTTTAATACAATAATTTCAGTATTTTTATAGGTTTGATTCAACGCAGACTCCACAGCCTCTTTAATGTATTTTTCTACGTTATAAGCGGTAATAATTATGCTAATTTTCATTAATAAACGCTGTTAGTATAGGGGCAATTTGGTTTAGATTTACACCTGCCATGAGTCGGAAGGTGGGAGTTTTTGAAATAAATAGCTTCATTTTCTCAACAGCTTTCGTATTTGACCTTAGAATCCAGACCGACGACGGAACCAATGCTTTAATGGCATCGAGCTTTGAGCATTCCTGAATAAAGGTATCTTCCAGACCTGTTATAGTTGGTAAAAGAATAGCCTTAATACTGAACTGGGTTATCATAGAGTCGGTAAAAGACTCGTTGATATATACATGCCCTTTTTCTCTCGGAATCTGTTCAATGTTGCTTATCAGTGGTTTCAGATGGGTAAAATTATCAAACTGTTCAATGTTGAGTTTTGCTACACTATAAAGGCTATATACAAGATTTTGTTCAGGGTCAACCAGAATAAAATCATCTCCGGCATATTTGAGTTTTGTGTTCAGGCATGACAAAGTGCTTGTTGATTTCCCTGAGCCACTTTTCCCAGTTAATAAAACGCCTTCTTCTGAGATTCCTAAGCCAGCAGCATGGCATAAGAATGAAGCAGTAGGCTCAAACCACAAATGGAAAACCATTCTTAACGGGGCTGCGGTTTCATTAGGAGGTAACCGGCAAAAATCGTCTACCCAGTAGTATATATTTTTAGAAGAATAGTCAACAAAAATAAACGAAGGTTCTGTTGAATTAAATACAGCACGATTGTTACCAAAGTTGAGTAAATCGCCGCTATAAGAGTCAATATCAGGCCAGTTTAACCATTCCTCTGGAGGGATAATACCTGTACTTTTAGATTCAATAAGGTGAATTTTTACACTTTCCTGACTTACGCTCTTGCATGATAAGTGCGCCAAAGCTCTCAGGTATTTTTCTGAGCTAAATTCACCATAAGATAACACCTCGAAAAACTGTCCACCAATGCTATACAAGTTTACCGAACTCAAAAAATGCTGTTTCTCAAAATCAAACATACTGCTTTAGTCCTTTTTTTGTGGCCATCCTTTAAAAGACTCTACATCATGTATGGGGTCTAGCATAATGAGTTCCTGCATATCGTCGAAAATCTCCAGTTCAACTTTTTCGTAAGGTAGTTTTATTGATGCTTCTTCACTTATAGCAAAAGTCGTATATGGCTCCTCAGTAATTATTTGTTCCTCAGCTAGTTGATTAACAAACGCTTCTATTTCTGCCTTTGCATTTGGTTCGTCAGTTTGGAATTCGTTTTGAATACCAGTCCAGATGTTTTCCAAATTGGTAGGTTCTTGTAGCAATTCCAGCACTCTGATACCTGTTGTTCCTCTGACACTATAATATTTTCCTAAAGGGATATTAATTAATACGGCTTCATTGCCGAAAACTTCCTGTGCAATATTGGTTTTATCTAATTGGTAGGCTTTCATTCAGGTTTATTAATTTATAAATTTTACTTTTTACTAAGTCGGTCCAGATTATATCACCATTTTTTGTTTCATAAAACGAAGTAACACCACAAGCATTTGTAAGTAATAGGCTAGGTTTTGGTTTTTTTTCTGCAAGGTTTAATGCCCATATATTGCCCAGAATATAATCACCAAAAATGTACTTGTTTTTTAACTCAGGGAATTTATCTCCCTTGTATACAATTCCTCCTGTTACAGAGAAGCCGTCAGTTCCATGTTTATACTCATAAACAGCGTTAATAAATTTTTTGTTTATGGACAATTCTTTAAAAAAACTTGTTCCTTCCTTAATACTCCAACCATAGTTCTTTCCTGCCTCTACTATATTTATCTCTTCAATCTTGTTATGGCCTACATCGCCAAGTATAATTCTTTGACTGTTTTCAGTAAATGTCATTCTGAAAGGGTTCCTAAAACCGTATGCCCAGATTTCCCTGCAAGCATTTTTAAGGTTATAAAACGGATTGTCTTCTGGAATAGTCACCGTTAAAGCATCAATTTTTATTCTTAATACTTTTCCGTATAGGTTTTCAAGGCTTTGGCAATAATTTTCACCATCGCCATAAGTATAGTCAGCAGTAGAAATGAAAAGATGCCCTAGGGAATCAAATAAAAGTGCACCGCCAAAATGTGCGTTTGAATAAGGAATCTGATAAACTTTTTTTCTAAAAGTATACTTGAGTTTTTTGCCGTTAAAAGGAATTAACTCAATGTTTTGTGTCTGTTTTTTTCTTTTATTAAACGAAGTATATGCTATAGCCAGAACAGAGTCTTTCGGATGAAACTCAAACCCATAAAATTCAATCAATTGTTCTTCGGAGTTTTTCCTTGAAATGTCTAAAACAATCTCGTGGGTATGATGTACAGGGTCTATTTTTTTTATTATTCCGTTTTTTTCAGCTACCAGTAGTTGGTCAGGAAAATACACACTTTCTTTGGCCATTACAGGCTTGGAAATACTTGAATCCTGAACAAACTCAGTTGCCGAATATTTAAACTCATTGCTGCTTTCTAATTTATTTAAAACTTTATAGAATTTATATATAATTTTGAGCCTATATGCTGCCAGAATTTCATTTCCGTTTATGTGAAAAATAAAAATCAGCAGAAAAAAACAGGCACTTGCTATAATAAAATACTTCTTTTGGTCAAACAACCGTTGCATTTCACAAATATAAGGCAACAATTTAAACAATAGATAATAAAATTAAAGAATGAATGCAGTTCAAAGTTTTTGGATTAGTAAAAAATCAATCAATGCAGGTGGCTGGATAAACAAGCGTTTTGAATACATAAGCTGGTCGTTAAGTTATTGTTTATTAAGAAAAAACTTTGATGAGCTACATCTTTACTGTAATTCGGCAGGTGCAAAAATGCTTGTAGAAGATTTGGGCTTAGCCTATGATAAGGTTTCTAGAGAATTAGATAATCAGGAAGATTTAATGAAGCAGTCGTGGGCATTAACGAAGATTTTCACTTATGCCACGCAGCAAGAACCCTACGCCCATGTGGACGGCGATGTTTTCTGGTTTGAAAAACCCTCAGATGATTTCCTGAAAGCAGAGGCTTTTGCGCAATGTATAGAAGTCGATGAGCCTATGTATAAAACCATCTTACTCAGCCTTGAAAAAGATGGGGCTTATATTCCTGAATTTTTAAAACAGACTAACGCAAAAGCCGGAATGGCTGCTAATGTGGGTATTGTTGGCGGAAACCACTTGAGTATTTTCAGGGAGTTTTATGAAGAGGTTATTGTCTTTCTTGATAAAAATAAGGATATTCTGGCTAAAAATCCTGAAATATATAGTTTTGTTCCTTATTTTATCGAACAGCTTATTTTCTTGTATCTGGTAAATTATCGTCAGGTTAAAATTAAGTTTCTAAGGAAACCAGTATTCAGAAGCAACTTTATTGATGTAATTGATTTTAACAAGATTTCGGCTGTTTCCCAAACGCCTGGTTTTATTCATTTATTAGGTTCAAGCAAGTATAAACTTCACTTATGTAATATGATGGAGTACTGGCTGCATCGTTTTTGGCCTGAACAACTAGAAAAAATAAATAAACTATACCAGCAACATAAGCATACACAGCAAGAACTCCGAAATATGCTTAATCCGGAAAATGAAAAGAGGCTTCCACACATAAAATGGATTTTTGATAAACCTGAAGATGTTTTGGCGTATCCGTTTATCCGAACACAAACTATTTTTGGAGTTAATATAGAAAACAATACCCTCAGAAATTTTGAAAACCATACTGAAACAGAAAAACTGACAGATTGCGTAGGCTTTGAAAAACAAAGGCTTGAAATAGTAAAAAACCTATTGCAAAAAACTGATTCAAATGCCATATTTTTACGCATGGACTCTCACTTGGATTTCTGTTTAAAAAGTTATGAGCAATTAAGCCAACTTACGTTTAGTTTCAATAAAGCACTAGTATTAAAGAGTAAATTCAACTGGTTTAACGATTTAGTATATGCCTCCGAATATTACTGGTATACTCTGATTATAGATTCACAGAAAGAGTGTTTTCAGGAATTTTTGTTATCAGAAGCTGAATGTGAAATGTTGGAGATGTTTCAGGGTGAGACCAGTTTTCAAGAATTGGTTACTGCATGGAATCTGAAATATCCTGCTCAGAATCCACAAAAAAATGGGGCGAAAATTTACGAAATGCTAAAAGAACTAATCGGCCTTGATTTAATTAAATATAATAGCCTTTAAGCCGAATTATAAAGTTTTCAGGACGAGTACCTTTTAATAAATTTTTTTGAAATAAATTGTTCTTGGTAATTGGAGAAAGAACAAAAAAATGATACTCATTCACTATACCTCGACTTGATTCTTCCGTAAATCTTTTTTATTTTTGGATGTTCGGTAGTTAATCATTAAATGCAGGGAAACGAAAAAAATATATTTGCAAAGCTCAATCTTCTGATAGAGCAGAATATAGATAAATCAGGATATACGATTGAAGATATCTGCCTTGAATTAGGAATAAGCCGCTCGCAACTGTTTCGGCTTATTAAAGAGCAAACCAATTTGTCCCCCTCTCGTTTTATCAGGCTTAAAAGGCTTTCCAAAGGTAAACAATTGCTCGAAGACACTAGCCTCCGAATTGTAGAAATTACTTCGTTGACAGGGTTTGATAGCCAGCAGACTTTTAGTAAATACTTTACTGAAGAATTTGGTGTTTCTCCAAGCGACTACCGGAAGAACAGAGAAACCATTACAGAAGATACCCTTCCGGCTCTTATTGAGCCAATTGAATTACCTGAAAATCCAGCACCAAATATGCCGAAAGCCATACCGGTGCTATCTGGAAGAAAATATATGTATGGAGCAATAGGGATTGGGCTCGGTGTGCTTGTTATAGGGCTTTTATTGAGTATAAAAAGTATGCCTTTTACTAATATCGGGCAAATGAATGCTAAATCGATAGCTATTTTGCCGATTGCAAGTGAAGATAGTACTGAAACCTTGACGATGGCCGATGGGCTTACAGAACAAGTTCGACTAGCTCTGACATCCTACGAAAGCCTAAAAGTTATTTCAAAAAACTCATCAGAATTATTTAAAAATACTACCAAGTCAACGTCTCAAATTGCAGATGAACTGCATGTTGAGTATATACTTGATGGTACTGTAAAAAAAATAGAAAATGGGGTCAGGATAAGCCTTGAATTAGTAAAAGCATCTGAAGACCAAACCATTTGGGCTAAGCAATATGAAGGTAAAACAGATAATACCATTGATTTTATTAATAAAATAACCAACGAGGTAAGAGAAGAAGTACATAAGAGGTTAAGAGGAACTAGTGCCACAGGAACTAACGTAATGCCTACAAAGAATCTTGAGGCTTATCAGGAATACCTGAAAGGGAAGCAATTAATGCTACTGCGCACCAAAGATAAACTGGAGGCCGCCATTGAACGATTTGACCGTGCCATAGCTTTAGACCCAAATTTTGCCGATGCCTTTGCTTATAAAGCCTCGGCGTATCACATACTTGGCAATTCTTCTTTTATTAATATGGAGCAAAGTATTCGGTTATCAGAGCAGAATGCGCTTGCAGCCTTACAGTTAGATGCCGAAAACGGGTTAGCCTATGCCGCACTTGCCAATGGGTATCGCCAGCAAAGCAAGTGGGAGCAAGCCATAACTACCTATCAGATTGCCCTTAAATATAGCCCCAACGATGCCCAGATTATTTATTGGTATAGCATTAGTTTGCGTTCGATAGGAGAATTGGACAAAGCCATTGAATATAGTACAAAAGCACTAAGTCTAGACCCCTTGTACCCGACAATTCTGTTCGGCCACATTGGTAATTGTTCTTATGCCGGCAAATTTAAAGAAGCCGAAGAAAGTATTAAGGAAGGGCAGGCTTTGTTTAGTAACTACTATATGTATTACTATGTAAGAGCCTTTTACCAACTTAACCTTAATAACTACGAGGAAGCCCTCAAAGATTTTCAGAGGGCCAGTGAGTTAAGCCCCCATACGCGCTTAGTAGAAACCTACATCGCCTTTTGTCAGGGACGCCTTGGGCAGACGGCAAAAGTAAAAGCTTATCTGGCATCGCTGCCACCAACCCTAGAAAACTATAATCTTTTAGCTGTTGTATATGCTGGGCTTAAAGATAAAGAACAATGCTTCCGGTATTTGCAACTAGCGGCGGCTCAGGGAAGGCTCCCCGAATATTTCAAGGTTTCGCCTCTTTTTAAAATTCTACACGGAGATAAACGTTTCGACCAGCTACTCGAAAAATTCGGTCTTTTAGATTTCAAAATTCCTGTCTGACTGATTTTCTGAGCATAGACTCATATAACCAAGTTTTCATGATAAAATCATCCTGTTTTGGGTTATTTCTGAAACTTTGGTCTTATTGTCTAAATCTTTGGTCATATTGTCTAAACTTTTGGTCATATCATCAAAGGCTTTTAGCCTACTCTCTACATAATTTTGAAGCATCATTTTTCAAGAAATATACGATGAAAAATATGCTTTTGAAATCCCTGACCCTAACAATCTGCTACTTACTTATTACTTGCTCTAACAAAGAGCAACCCCCTGCTTTAACACCAGATGCATACACTATTGCTACGCCTAACTATGCGGTTCTGGCCGAGAAAGCTTTCAGTTATCAGGCAGATTTTAACTGGGATGCTTGGACCGAACTGCTAGCCGACGACATACAGTATTATCTGCCCGATAGCACGCGTCCACTGGTAGGTAAACAAGCAGTATTGGCATATTGGAAAACATACCCCCAACGCATGAAACTTAATTCGTGGCAACTAAGCCGCTTCAATCATATACCTATTCTTAGCAATCATCCATTACAATTATCAGGGCTTCAAGGAGTGCATGTTTTTTCTATGTTCAGGTCTGAATTTAGTTTTCTTGATGGCAACAGTAGTACCATGACACTCAACTACTGTTCACATTTTAACAAAAAAAATCTTATTGACCGATGTTACAGTTTCCATCAGCCACTGCTTATAAGCCCGTCAGTCACAAGCTATTGACCAAACATTAATCAAGAATCTTATATATTATAATTTACCTTATACATGCCTACTAAAATAAAAACTATTGAGAAAAAAACACGGATTTCGCTAGGCATTCCGAAAAACGTCTGTCCCGAAACAATTCTAATGCTAAAGGCAGAGGTTAACTATACGCATGTGTTTCTGTATGATGGTAGCTATTTTTTGAGTTCAATTACGCTGGGTGTACTCGAAAAACGCCTGAATGGGTTCAATTTTTTCAGACTCAATCGGTCGGTGCTAATTAACCTGAGTTATCTTGACAACTTCAGCATTAGTGCCAAGAAAATCGGATTAGTGAGGCTCAAACAAAATAATCAGGAGTTTCAGGTATCCAGACGCAGAAAACCTTTGCTTATAAAAGCCTTAATCGCAGATAATAAATAACCCAAAAAGTATTAATACCCAAAAATTAACTTCAATGAAAAAAACAAGTACTTTATTTGTCTTTGTACTTTTCTCTTTTTTAGCTTTTTGTACACCAGCCAAACCAACTAAAAACCACAAGTATAAATCAGGCAATAGCACTATTGCTGGTGTTATCTATGTAAATAAGGCCAATACAAGTGGCACATATAACGGCCTCAGTTGGTCAACAGCCTACAATGACTTGCAAACGGCTATTACGGCTGCTACTGCCGGCAATACTATCTGGGTAGCTAAAGGTACCTATTACCCCACTACCAGCACAACCGATAGGGGAGCCTCATTTACGATGAAGAATGACGTAGCCATTTATGGCGGTTTTTCTGGTAATGAAAGTAGCTTATCAGACCGTAATGTTACTACAAACGCTACTATTCTGAGTGGCGATATTGACCAGAATGATGCACAGAATAATATTACAGGTAATAGTTATAATGTTATCAGAAACGGTAATACAACTACTAACACCGCAGTGCTCGATGGGTTTATTATAGCAGGGGGCTATGCAAATGGAGGAGGAATAACATTATCAAATGGTGGTGCTGTTAATAATGACGGTAGAGGGGGGGCCTGTAATCCAGTTTTCCGGAATTGTATATTCCGATATAATATAGCACAATGTGGTGGTGCGGTTGCAATTTTTGGTGATAACAGTAATACCTGTACTCCTACTTTTACTAATTGTGTTTTTAATGATAATAAGGCAATTCTTAACAGTACTTCATCAGACGCAGGAGCATTGTATTGTGTAGGAAACATTACGGTTACGCTAACCAATTGTACATTCAGTAAAAATTATGCACTCGGCTCCGGTGGGGCTATTAATATTTCCGCCAACTTCGGAAGCGTTAACGCAATCTTAAGCAACTGCATTATCTGGGGAAATTCAGCAGATCGTCTCGGGAGCCAGCTTTATAGCTTTATCTCGACTTATAATCTTTCTAACACTATACTGGAGGGAGGAATCAGCAGTATTGGCAAATATGGTAATGCAGTAGTTGCTAATGATAATGGAGGCAATATTTATACTGACCCGCTCTTTACCGATGCGGCTAACGGAGATTTTACCCTGAAACCATGTTCGCCTGGCATAGATGTGGGTGCAAGTGGCGGTAACACGCCAAGTACAGATATACGAGGAAATGCACGTGTTGATGTAACAGGTGTAGGCACTACTACCATCGATTTAGGAGCCTACGAAACACAGAGCCAGCTACCTGCAGCCCCCACAGTAAATGCCCCAGCCACAAAAAAAGTAATAACACCGGCTACACTTACCTTAACTGCCAGCAGTTGCAGCGGAACCGTAAACTGGTCGAACGGCGGTTCAGGTACCAGTATCACACTGTCGGCAACAGGTGCCTATACTATTTCTGCTACCTGTACAGTGGATGGTTGCACAAGTGCAGCAAGTACAAGTGTGACAGGTCTGGAAATACAAAGGTCCCACCGCATTTATGTCAACAAAAGTAATAGTAGCAGTGGTGATGGCCTTAGCTGGGCAACAGCCTATAACGATTTGCAAACAGCTCTTATCGCAGCTAGAACCAACGATACCCTCTGGGTAGCTAAAGGTACCTATTACCCTACTACTAATGCAACTGACAGGGGAGCTTCATTTACCATGAAGAATGACGTAGCCATTTATGGCGGTTTTTCTGGTAATGAAAGTCGTTTATCAGACCGTAGTATTGCTACAAATGCTACTATACTGAGTGGCGATATTGATCAGAATGATGGTGAGAATAATTTTACAGGCAATAGTTATAATGTTATCAGAAATGGTAACACAACTACTAACACCGCAGTGCTTGATGGGTTTATCATATCAGGGGGCTATTCAAATGGAGGAGGAATTGTATTATCAAATGGTGGTGCTGTTAATAATGACGGTAGAGGGGGGACCTGTAATCCGGTTTTCCGGAATTGTATATTCCGGTATAATATAGCACAATGTGGTGGTGCGGTTGCAATTTTTGGTGATAACACTAATACCTGTACTCCTACTTTTACTAACTGTGTTTTTAATGAGAATAAGTCAATACTTAATAGTACTTTATCAGACGGTGGAGCATTGTATTGTGTAGGAAACATGACGGTTACGCTAAGCAATTGTACATTCAGTAAAAATTATGCACTTGGCAGTGGCGGAGCTATTTTTATTACCTCCAACTCCGGAAGAGTTAACGCAATCTTAAGCAACTGTATTATCTGGGGAAATTCAGCCAGCAGTGGCAATCAGCTTTACAATGCTGCCTCAATTTATAATCTTTCTAGCACTATACTGGAAGGAGGAATCAGCGGTATTTCGATTTATGGTAATAATGTGGAAAATAATGACAATGGAGGCAATATTTATACTGACCCATTCTTTACAGATGCGGCAAACGGAGATTTTACACTGAAACCATGTTCGCCTGGCATTGATGTGGGTGCAAGCGGCGGTAACACGCCAAGTACAGATATACGAGGAAATGCACGTGTTGATGTAACAGGTGTAGGCACTACTACCATCGATTTAGGAGCCTACGAAACACAGAGCCAGCTACCTGCAGCCCCCACAGTAAATGCCCCAGCCACAAAAAAAGTAATAACACCGGCTACACTTACCTTAACTGCCAGCAGTTGCAGCGGAACCGTAAACTGGTCGAACGGCGGTTCAGGTACCAGTATCACACTGTCGGCAACAGGTACCTATACTATTTCTGCTACCTGTACAGTAGATGGCTGTGCGAGTTTGGCCAGTACAAGCATTACAGGTCTGGAAATACAAAGACCCCACCGCATTTATGTAAACAAAAGTAATAGTAGCAGTGGTGATGGTCTTAGCTGGGCAACAGCCTACAATGACTTGCAAACAGCTCTTATCGCAGCTACAACCAACGATACCCTCTGGGTAGCTAAAGGTACCTATTACCCTACTACTAATGCAACTGACAGGGGAGCTTCATTTACCATGAAGAATGACGTAGCCATTTATGGCGGTTTTTCTGGTAATGAAAGTCGTTTATCAGACCGTAGTATTGCTACAAATGCTACTATACTGAGTGGCGATATTGATCAGAATGATGGTGAGAATAATTTTACAGGCAATAGTTATAATGTTATCATAAACGGAAACACAACTACTAACACCGCAGTGCTTGATGGGTTTATCATATCAGGGGGCTATGGGTCTACACATGGCGGTGCTGTTTATAATGACGGTAATGACGGTATCTGTAATCCGGTTTTCCGGAATTGTATATTCCGGTATAATGCAGCCAGTCGTGGAGGTGCTGTTGGAAATTACGCTAACAATGGTAGTGCTAGTCCAACTTTTACTAATTGCGTTTTTTATGAAAACAAAGCAATGTTTAATGGAGCTCTTTCAAACGGGGGAGCAATGTTTTGTCAGGATGGCGCCACGGCTACGCTAACTAATTGTACTTTTAGTAAAAATAATGCACTTGGGAAGGGAGGGGCCATAGCTTCAGGTACTAATTCTGGTTCACCTAAAATAACTCTTGTTAACTGTATTATCTGGGGTAATTCAGCCAGCCTTAGCGGAAATCAGATTTACAATTATGCCTCAATTTATAATCTTTCTAACACTATACTGGAAGGAGGAATCAGCGGTATTTCGTTTTTGGGTAATAATATGGAAAATAATGACAATGGAGGCAATATTTATACTGACCCGCTCTTTACAGATGCGGCTAACGGAGATTTTACCCTGAAACCATGTTCGCCCGGCATAGATGTGGGTGTAAGTGGCGGTAATACGCCTGATACAGATATTCTGGGTAATCCACGTTTTGATGTAACAGGTGTAGGCACTACTACCATCGATTTAGGCGCCTACGAAACGCAGAACCAGCTGCCAGCAGCCCCCACAGTAAATGCCCCAGCCACAAAAAAAGTAATAACACCGGCTACACTTACCTTAACTGCCAGCAGTTGCAGCGGAACCGTAAACTGGTCGAACGGCGGTTCAGGTACCAGTATCACACTGTCGGCAACAGGTACCTATACTATTTCTGCTACCTGTACAGTAGATGGCTGTGCGAGTTTGGCCAGTACAAGCATTACAGGTCTGGAAATACAAAGACCCCACCGCATTTATGTAAACAAAAGTAATAGTAGCAGTGGTGATGGTCTTAGCTGGGCAACAGCCTACAATGACTTGCAAACAGCTATTGCCGCAGCTACAACCAACGATACCCTCTGGGTAGCTAAAGGCACCTATTACCCTACAACCAGCACAACTGATAGAGATGCTACATTTACCATGAAAAATGATGTCGCTATTTATGGCGGTTTTTCTGGTAATGAAAGTCGTTTATCAGACCGTAATGTTGCTACAAATGCTACTATTCTGAGTGGCGATATTGACCAGAATGATGCACAGAATAATATTGCAGGTAATAGTTATAATGTTATCAGAAACGGTAATACAATTATAAATACGGCAATTCTTGATGGGTTTATTATATCAGGTGGTTATGCTGATGGAGGTACAATTATTACCTCAAATGGTGGTGCTGTTAACAATGACGGTAGAAATGGTGTCTGTAATCCGGTTTTCCGGAATTGTATATTCCGGTATAATATAGCACGATCTGGTGGTGCGGTTGCAAATTTTTGTAATAACAATGGTACCAGTACTCCTACTTTTACTAATTGTGTTTTTAATGATAATAAGTCAATACTTAATAATGATTTTTCAGATGGAGGAGCAATGTATTGTGCAGGAAACATGACGGTTACGCTAACCAATTGTACATTCAGTAAAAATTATGCACTTGGCTCCGGTGGAGCTATTAATATTGCCACCAACTTCGGAAACGTTAACGCAATCTTAAGCAACTGCATTATCTGGGGAAATTCAGCCAACCGTAGCGGAAATCAGCTTTATAATTTTACCTCGATTTATAATCTTTCTAACACTATACTGGAGGGAGGAATCAGCGGTATTGGGAGAGATAATGATGCAATGGTTGCTAACGATAATGGAGGCAATATTTACACTGACCCGCTCTTTACAGATGCGGCTAACGGAGATTTTACCCTGAAACCATGTTCGCCTGGTATAGATGTGGGTGCAAGCGGCGGTAACACACCTGATACAGATATACGAGGAAATGCACGTTTTGATGTGACTGGTGTAGGAACTTCTACCATCGACTTAGGAGCCTACGAAACACAGAGCCAGCTGCCTGCTGCACCAACTGTAACAGCACCAACAACCTTAGTAGTATGTTCGCCTAGTACCTTAACCTTGACGGCCAGTTGTGCCACGGGTACAGTCTTGTGGTCGAACAGTTCTACTGGAACAAGCCTGACGCTTTCAAGTGTGGGAACTTATGCGATATCTGCCAAATGTGTGTCAAATGGATGTGAATCCGATGCGAGTTCGACGAGTAATTTAGAAATCAAGGCCAAACCAACGGCACCGACAGTTACCCCACCTGCAAATCTGGTGGTATGTTCGCCTAGTACCTTAACCTTGACTGCTAGTTGTGCGACAGGCACAGTCTTGTGGTCGAACAGTTCTACTGGAACAAGCCTGACGCTTTCGAGTGTGGGGACGTAT